>CAYPYF010000031.1:3830-28890 GCA_964414675.1 uncultured Dehalococcoidaceae bacterium | reverse complement strand
CTGGCCCTCCGCGTTCGTCTGGCCGGACTGCGAGTAGAGGCGCTCGATGACCCGCGTGCAGACCGACGACTTCTCGCCGAGCCAGATCGGCGTGCCGATCACCAGGATGTCCGCCGCGAGGATCCGAGGCCAGAGCGCCGGCCAGTCGTCGCGCTCCCAGCCACGCTCGGTCATGTCGGGATAGACGCCCGGCGTGATGTCGTGGTCGGCGGCGCGGATCACCTCGGTGGTGACGCCGTGCTTCTCCATGATCGCTCGGGAGACGTCCATCAGCCCCTGCGTGTGAGAGGGCTCCGCGCTCGGCTTGAGGCTGCAGTTGATAAACATGGCACGCAGGCCGCTGAAGTCGTACTGCCCAGGTGCCATCTGGCCCTCCAACCGGCCCATCTCCTGCTCTCCGCCATCGTAGACGCGGCCACGTACGAAATTGGCACAGCGATACCGTTCATCGCGTGATTCCTGTCACGATTGCGCCCCGGCGCGCGGTTACTATCCGTCAGTACCGAGGGGATCACCGTGGCCCTAGCGCAGCCAGCCGTCGCATCGACCGACGAGCACCCCACCGCGATCCGCCTCGATCAGGTCACCAAGCACTTCCCCGGATCGGCGACCGCGGCCGTGGCGGCGCTGTCGCTCGAACTGCGCGAGGGCGAGATCACCGTGCTGGTCGGTCCCTCCGGCTGCGGCAAGACGACCACCCTCAAGATGATCAACCGGCTGATCGAGCCGACGAGTGGGCGCATCGAGGTGTTCGGCGAGGACCAGTCCGTCCTCCCGGCCCACGAGCTGCGTCGCCGGATCGGTTATGTCATCCAGGAGACGGGGCTGTTCCCGCATCGCACGATCGCCCAGAACATCGGCACCGTGCCGCGCCTCCTCGGGTGGGACGGCGACCGCATCCGTGCCCGCGTCGAGGAGCTCGCCACGCTCGTCGGACTCGATCCGGAGCAGCTCGAGCGCTACCCCGCCGCCCTCTCCGGCGGCCAGCGGCAGCGCGCCGGCGTCGCACGCGCCCTCGCAGCGGACCCGCCGATCCTGCTGATGGATGAGCCGTTCGGCGCCGTCGATCCCGTCGTCCGGACGCGCCTGCAGGACGAGCTGCTCGCGCTCCAGCAGTCGCTCCGCAAGACGATCGTCTTCGTCACGCACGACATCGAGGAAGCCATGCGCCTCGGCGACCGCGTCGCAATCCTGGATGTCGGCGGCGTCCTCGCGCAGTACGCGCCGCCGGCGGAGATGCTCCGGCACCCGGCCAACGCCTTCGTCGAGGAGTTCCTCGGACGGGAGCGCGGACTCCGCGAGCTCTCGCTCGTGCGCGTCGCCGAGGTCACCCTCGACCGCTGTTGCGAAGTCGCGCCTGCCGCCTCCGTCGCGGAGGCTCGCGCGGCGATGGACCGGGCCACGTCGGACTTTGCCCTCGTCGTGGAGGGCGGCCGATGCGTCGGCTGGCTGGACCGAGAGCAGCTCACCGCCGCGGACGACGCCACCGCGGTCGGCCCGATCGCGGAGCCGCTCGCGCGCTGGGCAGAGCCGCAACAGACGCTGCGCGAGGCGCTGGAGGTCGCGCTGACCTCCGGCACGCGCGTCGCGATCGTGCTGGACGAGGGCCGGTACCTCGGCGCCCTCCCGATCGAGCGCATCGGCGAACGCCTGCGGGAGGCATCGTGAGGGGCGGCCAACCCTGGGTGCGGTGGGAGTGGATACAGGACAACCAGGGCCAGATCTGGGAACAGACCGTCGAGCACCTCCAACTGACCTTGATCGCGGTCGGGATCGGCTTCCTGATCGCGATGGTGCTCTCGCTGGTCGGCATCCGCTTCCGTGGCCTCTACGGGCCGATCACCGGCGTCGCGGGGATCCTTTACACGATCCCGAGCCTCGCCCTCTTCGCCTTTTTCGTCCCGATCACCGGCCTCTCCACGACGACCGCCGAAATCGGCCTGGTGTCGTACACGCTGCTCATCCTGATCCGGAACATCACGTCCGGCCTCGACGCTGTGCCGCCGGCCGTGCGCGAGGCTGCGCGCGGGCTCGGGTACCGACAACCGCGCCTCTTCTGGGAGGTCGAACTGCCGCTCGCGGTGCCCTCGATCGTTGCGGGGCTGCGCATCGCGACCGTCACCGTCATCGGACTGGTGACGGTGACGTCGATCATCAGCCTCGGCGGGCTGGGGCTCTTCATCCTGGACGGCCTGCGCCGTGACTTCCTCACTCCGCTCATCGTCGGCACGGTGCTGACCGTCCTCCTCGCCGTCGTCCTCGACGCCGTCCTGCTGCTGGTGGAACGCTGGCTGACGCCCGCCACCCGCGCGAGGGCGCCCCGATGATCGACTTCCTCGGTGATGTCGTGACCTGGCTGACCAGCCCGGACAACTGGGACGGCCGCGGCGGGATCGGCAACCGCCTGCTGGAGCACGTCACGATCTCAGTGCAGACGGTCATGCTCGCCACCGCGATCGCGCTCCCGGCGGGGGTCGGCATCGGACACAGTCACCGCTGGCCGGGGCTGACCACGGGCATCGTGAACATCGCGAGGGCGGTCCCGTCGTTCGCGGTCGTCGCGCTGGCGCTGCCGTTCGCGATCCGCATGGGGCTCGGGATCGGCTACTGGCCCACGTTCCTCGCGCTCGTCCTCCTCGCGCTCCCGCCGATCTTCACCAATGCCGTCACGGCGGTCCGTGTCGTCGAACCACGCGTCGTCGAGGCGGCTCGCGGGCTTGGGATGCGCGAGCGCGACCTGCTCTGGCAGGTGGAGATACCGCTCGCGATCCCGCTCATCCTCACCGGCATCCGCATCGCCGCCGTGCAGGTGGTCGCCACGGCCACGCTCGGGGCGCTGGTCGGCTGGGGTGGGCTGGGACGGTTCATTGTTGACGGGTTCGCCGTGCAAGATAACGTTCGAGTATTCGGAGGCGCGTTCCTGGTCGCGTTCCTCGCCATCCTCACCGAGTTCGGGTTCTCCGCGCTCACTCGATGGCGGAGTCCACGAGGTGCGCCTTCACCTGCGGTTGCCCGGTAGCGCCGCACGAGAGGGAGACAGATGACCTGGTCCAAGCGATGGGCGGCCTCAGCCGTCCTGCTGGTGGTGTCGGCGTTCGCGCTCGGCGCCTGCAGCGACTCAGACGATGACGCAGCCGCCGGAGGCGAGGTGCGTGAAGGCACCGCCATCAAGGTGTCCGGCTTCGACTTCGGTGAGAGCCAGATCCTCGCCGAGATATACGCCCAGCAGCTGGAGGCCAGGGGCTTCGCCGTGGACCGATCGCGGCTCCAGCCGGGATCGCCTCGCGAGATCCTGAAGCCCGCCCTCGAGAGCGGCGAGGTAGACCTCATCGTCGAGTACGTCGGCACGCTGCTCACGTTCCTCGGCGGCAAACCAAACGCCGATGGCGGCGCCAACCGCGAAGCGGCGGCGCAGCTCTTCTCCCAGACAGGCGTGAGCGTCCTCGCGGAGGCCGCCGAGGCGCAGGACGTGAACGCCTTCGTCACCACCAGGGAACTCTCCGAGTCCCTGGGGATCACGAAGGTCAGCGACCTCGCCGCCCACGCGGGTGACCTCAAGTTCGGTGGTCCGGCCGAGTGCCCCGAGCGCGAGTTCTGCCTCATCGGCCTCCGCGAGGTCTACGAGGTCGAGTTCGGTGAGTTCGTACCGCTGGACTTCGGGCCGCGCGTGACGGCCCTCGAGGAGGGCGGCATCGACGTGGCGCTGCTGTTCAGCACGGACGCCGTGATCGCGACGAACGAGTGGGTGGTGCTGGAAGACGACCGCGGCCTGCAGCCAGCGGAGAACATCGCGCCGGTGATCCGCACCGCTGTCCTCGATGAGTACGGCAACGACCTCGAAGAGGCGCTCAACGCCATCACCGAGAAGCTCACGAGCGCATCGCTCGCGGAGATGAACGCGGCCTTCCAGGTGGACCAGCGGAGCGCTGCGAACATCGCGAAGGAATGGCTCGTCGAGAACGACTTCATCACGGAGTAGTCCACCGGCCGGCCGGTACGCGAAGGGGAGGGCGCTGCCCTCCCCTTCATCATTCCGTCGTCGCTACGGGCATCACCGCACGGCGCGATCCTCCACCAGCCGGTAGACGCCGCCACCCTCGTAGTCCGCAACGAGGACCTCGCCGTCCTCGTCCACCCCGAACGTCACAAGCATCCCGTCGAGGTCGGCCAGCAGGGTTGGTCCGTCGTCACCCATGAGCGCCCATATCTCACCGGAGCAGAGGTCGCCGAAGACGTACGCGCCGTCGAGGTGCTCGATCGCGTCGCCGCGATACACCACGCCACCGACGGCCGCGCAGCGGCCCTCCTCGTGCGGATACTCGTAGACCGGTGGAGTGAGGCCGGTCTCGTCGCACTGCCGGGCGAGGCAGTGCGTCCCCTCGAGGATGCTCCACCCGTAGTTGCCGCCCGCCTCGACACGGTCGAGCTCCTCGGCGTTCGAGAACCCGACGTCGCCGAGCCAGATGTCTCCGGACACCGGATCGATGCTCATCCGCCACGGGTTCCGGAAGCCGTACGCGAAGATCTCCGGACGGACGGTCATGTCATCCACAAACGGGTTCGACGGCGGCACGCGGTAGGGCTCGGCCTCGGACGCGGCGCTGACGTCGAGACGCAGGACGGTCGCGAGGAGTGTGGTGGTGTCCTGTCCCTGGTCGAACGGGTCCGTGGAGGCGCTCCCGTCGCCGACGGAAAGGTACAGGTAGCCCTCGCCGTCGAAGCGCACGGCGCCACCGTTCTGGTTGAAACCCGGCTGCGCCATCTCGAGGACGACAAGTTCAGTATCGAGGGCGACCCGGCCGTCGACGACCTCGAAGCGCGCGAGCACACTGCGCCAGGGCTCGGCGGCGGCGAAGTAGTACGCCCATACCCACCGGTCCTCGCCGAAGTCCGGGTCGAAGGCGAACGAGAGCAGCCCTTCGCCCCGCTCGGCCTCCACGAGCGGAGCGAGGTCTCCGAGGAGCGAGCGCGCCCCCTCCTCGTCCACCAGCCAGACCCGGCCGCCGCGCTCCGCGACGAAGACGCCCCCGTCCGGGTGGGCGCCGATCTCGACGGGCTGCGAGAAGGTGAGCCCATCGAGCGCCGTTTCGAGCGCCACTGACGGCGCACCTTCTGGCCCGCAGCCGGTCGCGATGATGGTCACGATCGTTGCGACGAAGACGACCACGAACGCGTTGCGATAACTGCGTATGATTCGCGCGGCTCGCCGGGAACACTGCGGCGGGGCATCTGGCGTCACCGCCGCCTCTGGAGCCACGATGACTGCTCTGCTCATTGTCCTCGCCCTGCTCGCCGCGCTGATCGGAGGGGCGGTCGCCTTCGTCACCGTCGGCACGGTCGGGGCCGTCGCGCTGGTACTACTCATCATCGCCCTCACCGGCGTGGCGCTCTACCTCAAGGGTGTCGTCGTGAAACTCGCGCTGGCCGCCGCCGCGGTGGTCGCCATCGGCGCAGCCGGGTTCGGCGGCCTCAGCGCCTTCGAGCTCGTCTCGGCGATCCGGAACTACGAGGGCGCCGCGGACCCGGCGGACCCCGCCGCGCTCGCCTCTGGCGAGGCGAAGCTGGACGCCGCGAAGGCGCAGGCCGGGTTCCGCGTCGAACTCACGGAGGACGAACTGACGGCGATGATGCAGGACGCCCTGGGCGACTCCGGCGAGAACCCGATCCGCAGCGTCGCGCTCACGATCGTCGACGGTGACGAGGGCGAGCAGGGCGCGCTGGAATTCGACATCACCTTCAAGAACGGCTCGCTGACGGGTACCGGGCGGGTGTCCGCATCGCTCGACGCCGGCGCGGTCAACATCGAAATCCAGAAGGTCTCGCTCGGACGCCTGTCGCTCCCGGGCCTGGCGAGCGGCGCGGTCGAGGAGATCATCGACACGGTCCTCGACCTGAACGAGCGGCTCGCGGAGTCGCAGGCGGATGTCCAGTCGATCACCATCGGCGGCGGCAGCGTCGTCGTCACCGGCACGCAGGGCGGCGGCGCGATCCTCACGGCCGGCTCGCTCCTCGCCGCCCTGTCCGCGAACGCCGCCGCGCTGAGCGCGTCCGTGACTCCGCCCAGCGAGCAGATCGGGCCGGGCTCCGTGGACGGGACCACCGCCGAGGGCTCCACGTACGTCGTCGCGATCGGTGACTCGCTCGCGGCGAACGTCGGCGTGACGTCCGCACGTGAGGGCTACGTCTCGCGGTTCCACCGGGTGGTCACCGAACGCGATGGGGGCAGCGTCGGCCTGCGGAACTTCGGCGTCTCTGGCGAGACCTCCGGCACGCTGATCCGCAGCGGCCAGCTGGAGGAGGCACTCGCCTTCATCCGCGCGAACGAGGTCTCGTACGTCACGATCGACATCGGTGCGAACGACCTGCTCGGGCACCTCGGCTCAGAGGACTGCTCGCGGAGCATCTCCGACCCCGCGTGCCAGGAGCGGCTCGCGCCGGCCCTCGAGGCATACCGCACGAACCTCGAGCGGATCCTGCGCGACATCCGCAGGGCGGCAGGCGACGACACGCCGGTCCTCATGCTGCAGACGTACAACCCGTTCTCACTCGGCCTCGGCGGGCTGTCACTGGAGGCCGCATCCAACGAGGCGACCGACCAGCTGAACGGCGTCGCGGCCGAGGTCGCCGCCAAGCATGGCGTTATCGTCGCGGACGGCGCGACGCCGATGCGCGGGACGACGGGCGCCACGACGCACATGCTGGACGCCACGCCGGACATCCACCCGAACTCGGTAGGCTACGACCTGCTCGCGCAGGCCCTCGCGGACGTGCTGCCCTAGCCGCCTTCGATGTGAGCCGCTTCGTCCGCCGGCGACGCGGACGACGGGGCGTCCCGCCACGCCACGCATTCGAGGGGGCGGTCCGTGACGATGGCGCGCGCACCCAGGCGCCGGAGGTAGTTCCACGTCGGGCGGTCGTTCGGCGTCCCGGAGATCACGGCGATGCCCGCGCCCCGACACGCCTCGACGACCGTCGGCAGCACGTCCGCCGGGTAGAACGAGATCGCCAGCGCACCCAGCTGGGACGCCTCGTCGACCAGTTCCTCCGGCCCGCCCGAGGGCATGACGCCGTGCGATATCCACGCGGCGAACTGGCGGCGGTCCGCCGCGCGCGCGACGACCTCGCGGTGCGTCGACCAGACTTCGGCGGTCGAGCGCAGCGCGTCCACCATCGCCACCACGTCCGCGCCGAGGTCGGCCTGCTTCACGTCGATGCACAGGACGGCGCGGTCGCGGCACACCTCCAGCGCCTCGTGCAGGCTGGGGACCGGCGATCCGTCCAGCAGCCGGACCGTGCCGAGCTCGTGCGCGTCGAGGTCGGCCACGAGTCCCGATCCCGTCGTCGTGCGGTCCAGCATCGGGTCGTGCATCAGCACCAGGTGCCCGTCCGCCGTCGCGCGCACGTCGACCTCGACGCGCTCGCACCCGGCCTCGACGGCCGCCTGCACGGACGCGAGTGAGTTCTCCGGTGCACCGACGTGCAGGCCGCGATGGGCGACGACCAGGAGTGATGCCGCCGCGTTCATATCCAGACGATACAACTGCTCAATCTGTTTAGCTTTTACAGCGTGTTGATAACACGCGATCGGTGCCTTAAACCCGCGGCGCGACGCTGATCCGGTGATGGAACAACACTACCGATGGTGCACCCGGCGGATCGCGCGGACCTGGTGGCTCCTCCGCCAGCGTGAGACACGCGGCGACACCACCCTGTACCTCCTCACGCAGGGCGCCTCATACGCCCGTGCCCTCGGCCAGCACGCCCTCCGCGAGTGGCACTCCCGACCACACGAGCATCCCGGTCACTCAGGACGCGCCCGTGCTCGCTGAGGCGTACCGCCCCGCCGCTGGACCGAGCGCGTCCAGCACGGGCTCTGCTCCCACTGCCACGGTCACCGTCCTCGGCGCCGGGTATGTCGGGCTCGTCACGGGAGCATGCCTCGCGACGCTCGGGCACCGCGTCACCGTCGCCGAGGTCGACGCGCGCCGCCTCGGGTCGCTTCGCTCTGGCCTCCTCCCGATCCGCGAGGACGGCCTCGACGACATCGTGGACCGCGAGGTCGCGGCCGGGCGCCTGCGGTTCGAGGACGCCCGCGAGGTCGGCGTCTCGGGAAGCGACATCGTGATGATCGCGGTCGGGACGCCCTCGGACCCGGACGGGCGCATCGACCTTTCGTACGTGGAAGCGGCCGTCCACCAGGTCGCCCACAGCGCGCCGGACGCGCTCATCGTCATCAAGAGCACCGTGCCACCCGGCACCTGCGAGCGCATGGAGCGGACCGCCGCACTCGAGGGCGCCCCGGGTGCGCGCGTCGTCTCCAACCCGGAGTTCCTGCGCGAGGGCCGTGCGGTGCATGACTTCATGCACCCGGACCGGATCGTGATCGGCGCACGTGACACCGAGGCCGCCGCGACCGTCGAGCGTCTCTACGCCGCGCTGGACGCACCCGTCCTGCACTGCCGCCCGGCGGACGCCGAACTCGCGAAGTACGCTTCGAACGCTCTGCTCGCCTCGCGCATCTCGTTCATCAACGAGATGTCGGACATCTCGGAGCAGGTGGGCGCGGACATCCGCCGCGTCGCCGAGATCGTCGGGCAGGACAGCCGGATCGGCCCGGCGTTCCTCGCGGCCGGGTTCGGCTGGGGCGGATCCTGCTTCCCGAAGGACGTCCACGGCCTCGCGCATGTCGCCGAGGACCTCGGCCTCGCCTCGCCGATGTTGCGCGCGACGATCGAGGCGAACCAGCGCCAGCGCGACCGCGTCCTCGAGAAGGTCGTCGAGCTGACCCGCCACCAGGCGCAGCCGCGTGTCGCCATCCTCGGCCTCGCGTTCAAGCCCCACACAGACGACGTCCGCGAGTCGCCCGCGCTGTGGCTTGCGACAGCACTCCACGAGCATGGCATCAACGTCCGCGCCACCGACCCGTGGGCGCTCGCGAACGCCGAGCGGCAGGGGCCGCCGGTGACGTACGTCATCGATCCGCTCTACGCCGTGACGGATGCGGACGTCGCCGTGCTGGCGACGGAGTGGCCGGAGTTCGTCGCGATGGACTGGCGCGAGGTCGCCCGCCGGATGCGAGGGAACGTCGTCATCGACGCGCGGAACGCGCTCGACCGCTCGGCCGTCGCCGCGGCCGGCCTCGAGTACCGGTCCCTCGGCCGCGACGGGACTGGAGAGGACGCGCCTGTCGAGGTCACCTCATCCGCGCCGGAGCGCCCGTGAGGATCCTGATCGCCACCGACTCCTTCGAGCCGAAGATCGATGGCGTCTCGGAGACCGCGGCGGTCATCGTGCGGACGCTGGCGCAGCGCGGGCACGAGGTCACCGTCGTGGCGCCCGGGCCGGGACCCGCGAGGACGGAGGGGGCACGCGTGGTGCGCCTCGCGGCGGCCTCGCTGCCGCTCTACCCCGAGGTGCGCGTGGCCTACCGCTTCGCCGCGCTGAGGCGCGCGATCGAGGTGCACCGGCCCCAGGCCGCGGTCATCCTCACCACCGGCACCATCGGCCTCATGGCCGCGCGCCTGCTCCCGCGCACGACGCGGATCGTCCACATCTACACGACGGACATGCCCGCCTACCTGGAGGCGTACCGCGCCGGGTTCCTGGTCCCGGGCTTCAACGCCATCCTCCGCTGGCTCGGCGGGCGCTCCGTCGCGACGCTCTGCCCGACGGAGGTCGTGCGCGACGACCTCGCCCGCAGGCACCTCGAGCGGCTCGACATCTGGGGGCGTGGCGTGGACACGGCGCTCTTCCGGCCGGACCGCGCCTCCGCCGAGATGCGCATCCGCCTGACCGGCGGCAAGCCGGAGCGGCCGCTGGTGCTCTACGTCGGGCGTCTCGCGCGAGAGAAGCGCATCCTCGACCTCCTGGAGGCGACCCGGCGGCTCCGTCACGCACGCTTCGCGCTGGTCGGCGACGGCCCGCAGCGCCAGGAACTCGAGCGGCTGTTCCCGGCGGACCGCACGGTCTTCACCGGGTTCCTCCGAGGCATCCCGCTCGCCGAGGCGTTCGCATCCGCGGACGCCTTCGCCTTCCCCAGCGATACCGACACCTTCGCCCAGGTCGTCCTGCAGGCGATGGCGAGCGGCGTCCCTCCGGTGGTGGCGGCGCGGACGGCGCCGGCGCAGTTCGTGCCGCACGAGGTCGCCGGACTCCACGCGCCGGCCCGGACACCTCGCGCGTTCGCAGCGGCCCTCGGCCAGGTCATCGACGACCGCGCCCTGCGAGCCCGGCTCTCCGAGGGCGCCGTCACCGCGGCAGGGTCGCGCTCATGGGACGCCCTCATCGACCGGCTGGAGGCGCTCCTCGTGGGGTGTTACTCGGGAAGCGGCGCGGGCACCCCGTCCGGCAGTGGGACCTCGAATACGTTGAGCGTCGCCGAGACCAGGCTGTAGTAGCCGACGATCGCGACGATATCGAGGATCCCTCGCTCGCTCACGACCTCCAGGCCACGCTGGTAGGTGGCGTCCGAGATGCGGTTCGTCCGGAAGTACTCCGTCACGAAGTCGTAGACAAACTGCTCCGCGGGGTCATCGAACGACGGCACGCCGCCGGTGCGGATCGCCTCGACGGCTGCCTCGGGCACACCGGCCTCGAGGGCGAGCCGCGCGTGCGCGAAGAACTCGTACTGCGCCGTCCAGTGCTTGCCGGTGATGATGATCGCCAGCTCGGAGAGGTTCGGCGACAGGCTCGTGCCGTAGCGCGCGTATGCGCCCAGCTTCTGTCCGTGGTCCGCGAGCTCGGGGCTCCGGAGCCAGGGGAGGAAGGGACCGCGCAGCCCTCCACGGGGACCCGCCATGATCGCGTCCGCCACGGCACGCTGCTCGGGCGTCATGTCTTCGAGTTCAAGCGGTGCCAAGCGAGCCATGGACTGCCTCCCAGCGTCGTCGCGCCCGCGTTCGTCGCCGGCGCGCGCACAGCCTAGAGGCACCCCCGAGCCCCGCGCACCTCTGGCATACTCCCGATTGAGGACGCAGCGGGTTTGGCGCGGTGAGTCATGGTCTACCTTCCCGGCGGGCGCACTCGCGATCGTCCCGCCATTCCTCGCCAGGCGCGCCAGCGCCGGGACGGCCCAACGCGCCGCGAGGACCTCGCGTTGTTCGGGATCGCCTCCGTGGTGCTCCTGGTGGCGGCGCTCTTCTTCTTCTACGTCCTGGACGTCTACAACCAGGACGCGCTCTCGCGGACCGTGGACGCGCACAACGTCCTCTACTCGCGCGACCCGCACCTCGGGGCGATCGGCCTCGTCTGGCCGCCGGTGCCCACGATGCTGCGCATCGCCATCCTGCCGCTTACCGCGGCGGTAGGACTGACCGAGTTCACCGGCCCCCTGACCTCCGTGATCGCGAGCGCCGGGTGCGTGGTGCTCCTCAACCACATCCTGCACCGCTTCGGCATCCCCCCTGTCACCCGAGGCCTCTGGATCGCCCTCACGTTCGCGAACCCGGTACTGCTGTTCCACTTCGTGAACGGCACTGCGGAGAGCATGTTCACGCTCTGCTTCCTGTGGGCGGTGCAGTCCGCCCTCCAGATGCGCGCTGCGCCGGAGCGGGCGGTCCTCGGCCTCGGCCTCTCGATCGGCCTCGCACTGTGGGTCCGGTACGAGGCGCTCGCCCTGATGGGGATGTCGGTCATCGGCTTCCTGCTGATGGCGTGGGCGTACCGGCACGAGGGCGCGTGGAGGAACATCTCCCGGTTCGAGTCCCTGCTCGTCGCGCTCATCTTCCCGAGCGTCTTTCTCCTCGGGCTGTGGCTGTCGTTCAACTACACGGCGGAGGGCGACGCGCTGTTCTTCTATCGCGGCCCCTACTCCATCAACGCCGCGCCGGACGTCGCCAAGAACGCCGTCGACCACGCCCTCCGATACGCGTACCACTCACCCCTCGGTGCGGTCGGCTACGTCCTCCAGCGCACGGTGCAGATCTCGTTCCTCTTCCCGCTCGCCGCGGCGGCGGTCGCGATCCTCGGGGTCCGCATGCGACGGCTGGAGGGCACGCTGCTGGCCCTGCTCGCGGTCAGCACGCTGCTCATGCAGACCTACCAGACGTACACCGGGACGATCGCCCCGTGGCTGCGGTACTGGGTGTACCTCCCGATCCTCACGGTGGTCCTCCTGGGATGGATCGGGCGGGCCTACCCGTACTGGCTGCGAGGTTCGACACTGGCGCAGGTGGTCCGGTCAGGCGTCATCCCCGCGATGATCCTCATCGCGAACGTCCTCGCGTATCAGACGATGGGGCACACGGAGGTCGGTGCGGACGAGCAGCTGATCGTGGCCGTGATCGCGGGTGACGAGGAGCGCGTAGCCGCGCTGCGGTCCAACTACCCGGACCGCGAGGTGCTCGCGCGGGTGGAGAAAGCCCTCGACGCGACCGAGGGCACGATCCTCGTCGACCTGCAGAAGGCGCACCCGTTGATCACGGGGTTCGACGAGACGGACCGGCTGATCATCAACACCGACCGCGACTTCAACGCGACGCTCGACAACCCTCCGGCGTACGCCAACTACGTCCTGCTCCCCGACCCACGAGGGAAGGGCATGGAGCTCCAGCGCGACGCGATCTACACCCGGTTCGCCAACCTGTACGACGGCGCGGCGTGGCTCGAGATCGTCCAGCAGTTCGACGGCGAATACCTCGACTGGCGCCTGTACCGCGTCCTGGGCGCCGAGACGCCGGTCGCCGGCGGTGGGCGGCGCTAACGAGCGCGCACGGCTCCTCGGCCCAGCGGGCGCAGGATCAGCGTGAGGGCCGCCCCGGCGATGAAGCCGAAGACGTGCGCCTCCCACGCGACCCCGAGGTCGGTCACCAGGAATTGCCCACCGACCCACAGGCCGATGAACAGCAGCGCCGGCACCGGCAGCAGGAAGAACCCCGCGAACGCGAGGATCGGACGCAGCGGGTACAGCACGAGGTAGGCGCCCAGCACGCCGGCGATCGCGCCCGAAGCGCCGACCAGCGGCGTCACCTCGTCCGGCCGTAGCAGGACGAAGCCGGCCGTCCCGGCCAGCCCCGCGAGCAGGTAGATCCCGGCGAACATGACGTGGCCAAAGTGGTCCTCCACGTTGTCGCCGAAGATCCAGAGGAACCACATGTTCCCCGCCAGGTGGATGAGGTTGGCGTGGAGGAACAGCGAGGTCCCCGCCGCGAGCCAGATGTTCTTCTCGGGGAAGATCAGCTCACCGACAGCCTGCACCTGGCACTGGTTCATCGCCAGGTCGACGGCTGAGATGGGGCGGCCCTGCGTCAACTCACACGCGATCGCCGCGCGCCGGTAGAGGAACTCGAGCTCCGCCTGCGCGCCGCCACCAAAGGGCTGCCAGAAGAAGAACACGACGACGTTCGCGCCGATCAAGGCCAGCGTCAGGAAGGCGAACCCGCGAGTGGGGTTGATGTCCCGGATCGGAAACATGGCCCGGCTCCTCCGCTACGTCGAGGCGGAGGCGGGCCAGGTCAGACGTCGACCCAGATCTTGCGCGCCACCTCGACGGACATCGCGACGTCCTCGGTGCCGACACGCACAGTGAACGTCCCTGCGCCGCGGCTCAGCTCGACCGCCTCGACCTCCACGCCGAGGCGGAAGCCGTGGTTGCCGAGGAAGCGCAGCAGGTCGGGCACCTCGTGCTCCGCGACCTCGGAGATGCGGCGGACGCGCGACTTCTCGCCGGCCTTCAGCGAGACGAGGGAGCGCTCCGCGCCCGGCATCGGCTCGGCGCCGGGGATCGGGTTGCCGTGTGGGCACGTCCGAGGGCGACCGATGAGGTCATGCAGCCGGTCGGCCACCTGCCCCGACAGCGCGTGCTCAATGCGCGCTGCTTCCTCGTCCGCGGTCAGCCAGTCGAAGCCCAGCACGTCCGTGAGCCAGCGCTCGGCGATGCGGTGACGGCGCACGATCTCGGTGGCGATCTCGCGGCCGCCCGAGGTGAGCGAGATCTCCTTCTGCGCGGAGATGTCCACGAGTTCGTTCTCGGTCATCCGTCGCAGCGCCGCGGCGACGGTCGCCTGCGAGACGCCGAGCCACTCCGCAAGCCGGGACGCACGGACGGAGTCGCCCTCCGCGTTGATGTAGTAGATCGCCTCCAGGTAGCGGGAGACGGCCTCCGAGGGCATTTCCGTCGTGTCTGGAGCGCTCGCCAACATCAGCCTCGCAAGGTGCTTCGGGGGAGTCGGTGGTGACCTGAATCGTAGCAGAACGGCGCGGTCCAACTGCTAAGGCGGGTGAGGCCGCTAGTCCATGCCTGCCGTCTCGAACGCCGGTGACGGCGCTACATCCGCCTTCACCGCCACGTGCATCGCGACTGTCCGGAACATCAGCATCCGCACCTGCGTGACGACGAATCCGGTGTCACGCAGCAACTCCGTGAGTTCGCGTGGCGCGAGGAAATGGTCCACCGACACCGGCAGGTAGCGATACGCGCTGCTGTGCCCGGTCAGCACCCGCCCGATCCTCGGCACCACGTGGCGGAAGTGCATCCTCGCGAAGGGACGGAGCAGCCCGGGCTCCATGCGCGGGATCTCGAGGACGGCGAGACGCCCGCCGGGGCGCAGCACGCGATACGCCTCGGCAAACGCGGCCGGCAGGTCCGGGATGTTGCGCACGACGAATGCGGAGCACCACGCATCGACGCTGGCGTCCGGGAGCGGCAGCCGGGTGGCATCGCCCAGTCCGAACCCCGAGACGGCACCGAGGCCTCGCGCGGCACTCTTCTGCTGCGCCCGCTCCACCATCGGCCCCGCGACGTCGAGCCCGACGACGCGCCCGGCGCCTGCCTCCAGGCACGCGAACGCGAGGTCGCCCGTCCCCGTACCTGCGTCGAGGACGGTGTCCCCGGGCCGGACGATCTGCGACGCGGCGAGCCGACGCCAGGACTGGTCCTGGCCGACGGTCATCACGCGGTTCACGAGGTCATAGCGGTGCGAGATCTCGCCGAACATCTGCCGCACGTAGGCGGCGCGGTCGTTGTCGCCCTCGAACAAGGCTTCCGGGCTCTCGCGTTCAGTGCTCACGGACGAAGGGTACGCGAGGCGACGGCTACACCCGATCCGAACACTCGTTCGCAGCCCACTGAGCCACTACAATCCCTGCGTCTCCCCTTGATTCGGTGATCGCATGCCCGTGCGGCTTCTCCCGTGGCAGCCGGAGTACGGCACTGCCATGCAATTCGACGCCGACGCGCCGGACTTCGGCGACGGCGACGAAGTGGTGGTGGACCTCACCGTCGAGCACCCGACCTGGGCGCCCGTCACGCGTGTTGCACCCGTGGACCGCGTCTACCTCGTGGACGGCGTCCGGCGCGCGGAGGCGCACGCCCTCGACGATGCCGGCGGCGCCCCAGGCGGCACGCCCGCCCTCGGACTCTTCGGCTCGTACGCCATCGGCGCGGTCGCACTCGCGGGCGGACGGGCGACCGTGATGCACGACCGCGTGCGCGTCGAGCGCCGCTACCTGCACACCAGCACTGTCGAGGTGCCCGACCGCGTGCTCGCGTTCCAGCAGACGCGGCTCGCCTTCGCCTCGCGCACGGTGCCCACGGCCTCGCGGGCGAACGACCTCGTCGCCGCGCTCAACCGCGCGATGCTCGACGAGGAGGCGCGGCTCGCCGAGACGCTCTCCGAGGACGAGTCCACCCTCACACTTGTCGATGGCCCGCTGCGGTCGCTCAGGACGCCCGGTCGCCGAGTCGTCGGTTATGTGAAGCGCATCCAGCAGTGGTACGTCCCGCGCGCCGAACTCGAACTCCTCGCCACGCTCCTCCCGGGCGAGCGGACTCCCCTCTTCCGCATCCCGGGCAGCGCGCAGGATCCACTCCACCTCGCCGAGGGGCGCTTCTCGTGGTTTGTGCGCCTGCCGGCCCCCGGCCCGCACGTCCACTACCTCGGTGGCGTGCTCCGCCTCGAGTGCTCCGCATCGATCTCCGTCGAGCGCGCCGCGGAACTCGCGGACCAGACCGCGACGCTGCTGCCGCGCCTCGCCTCGTCGCCGGTGCGCGACCCGCGCGCGCCGCAGAACCTCACCCCCGTCGGCGCGCTGGAGGCCCACCTCACCCACCTGCTCGGCGACCGGCGCCTCATCTCGCGCCTGCTCATCGCCTCCGTCGCTCGCGAGGAGGCCGCGTGACGCCCAACGACTCCGACTTCCGCGCGCTCGTCCTCGGCCTGGAGGGCTCCGCGTCCACGCCGCTCTCGTTCTCCGCGTGGGTCGCGCCGGAGGGCTACCTCCAGCTGGACGATGTCGTCCACGTCCAGACCACTCTCCCGGACGGCGAGGTCGTCGACACCTACGGCGTCGTCGATGAGCTCCGCGCCACGCAGGAGGGTGTCGCGCTCACCTCGGACGTGGCGCTCTCGACCGAGGGGATCCTGCCAACGCAGTCGAGTGTCGCCGCGCACATCTCGGTGACTCGCATCGAGCCCGAGATCTATGTCCCACCGATGCCGGGCGAGCGCGTCTACCTCGCGACTGGCGAGGCGCGCGAAAAGGCGCTCTTCTTCGACCGCATGCAGGACGACGGCGAGGACTTCCGCTTCCCGGTCGGCCTCGACCGGTCGGGGCGTCCCGTCTACGGGAACCTCGAGTTCCTCGACGGCACGCGTGGCGCGCACGTCAACATCAGCGGCGTCTCCGGCGTCGCGACGAAGACGACGTACGCGACCTTCCTGCTGTACGGGCTGTTCGAGAGCCAGGCGCTCGGATCGCGTCGGGCCACCTCGAAGGCCCTCATCTTCAACGTGAAGGGCGAGGACCTCCTCTTCCTCGACCGTCCGAACGCGCGACTGACCGAGGAGCAGCGGGGACGCTGGGCGTCGCTCGACCTCCCGCCGGGGCCGTTCGGCTCGGTCGCGTTCTACGCGCCGTGCCGTCTCGGCGACCAGCCACTCCCGCAGACCTCCAGCCGACAGGAGGGCGTCACCGGCTTCTACTGGACGCTGCACGAGTTCTGCCAGAACGGCTATCTGCGCTACCTCTTCGCCGACGCCGACCGCGACAGTGGTCAGATCGGCGACCTCGTCGAGGTGGTCTCGGCACGCCTCGCGACCGCGGCGCGCAACACCCCGTTCCGCGACCCGGAAGGCGACGTGGAGGTCGAAGGCAAGTGGTGCCACGACCTCGACGACCTCGTGCAGCAGATCGAGCGGAACCTGGTGGGCGACGAGGACGACGACGAGCCGCACGGCCGCTGGATGGCGTCGTCCTACCGCGCCGCCGCGCCCGGCACCGTACGGGCCTTCCTCCGCCGCCTCGAGGCCGGCGCACGCCTCGTGCAGCCGTTCATCCGCGGGGCCGGGTTCGCGAAGCCGGCCGACCACCGCATCGAGTTCAACGAGCAGGTGACGGTGGTCGACCTCCACCGCCTGCATGACCGCGCCCAGCGGTTCGTCGTCGGCGTCCTCCTGAGCCGCGTGATGGCCGAGCACGAGTCGGCCGCCGGCGCGGACCGGACGTCGCCGTTCTTCGTCGTCGTGGACGAGCTCAACAAGTACGCGCCGCGCGAGGGCCGTTCGCCGATCAAGGAGACGCTCCTCGACATCGCCGAGCGAGGGCGATCGCTGGGCGTCATCCTCATCGGCGCGCAGCAGACCGCCTCCGAGGTGGAACAGCGCATCGTCGCGAACGCTTCGTACCGCATCGTCGGCCGCCTCGACACCGCCGAGGCGGGACGGGACCAGTACCGCTTCCTCACGCCGAGCGCCCGCGCTCGAGCCGTCCTCCTGAAGCCCGGCTCGATGATCGTGTCGCAGCCGGAGATCCCCGTGCCGCTCCTCGTGGAGTTCCCGTTCCCCTCCTGGTCCACGCGCCGCTCTGAGGTCGCGCCCGTCGCGGCCGGATCGGCGGAGGACCCCATGCTCCGCTTCGACGACCCCGACGAGGGGTACGACACCTAATGCGGCTCCTGCACACCGGCGACTGGCACCTGGGCCGCGCCATCCGCGGGCGTTCGCGTGCGACGGAGTTCGACGCCGTCCTCCACGAGGTGACCGACATCGCGGTCGCCGAGGCCGTCGACGTCTTCGTCGTGGCCGGGGACATCTTCGACACGATGAGCCCGCCCCCCGAGGCGGAACGACTGCTCTACACGGCGCTGCGCCGCCTCGTCGAGGCGAAGATCGACGTGGTGCTGATCGCGGGCAACCATGACAACCCGCGCCGCCTCGCGGCGTTCGGGCAGTTCGCGGACCTCCTCGGCGTCCACGCGCAGTCGCATGTCCGGCGCTGGGACGACGGCGGCACGATCCGCATCGAGCGGGCCACCCAGTCAGGGGGCAGCGAGCGCCTGTGCCTCGCGGCGCTCCCGTGGGTGCCGGAGGGGCGCGCGCTCAACGCGGAGGAGATCCTCGGCCCCGAGTTCGAGTCCTACCAGGGCTACGCCGAGTTCGTAAGCGGCGTCTATGCGCAGGCCTCGAGGGGCTTCGAGGACGGCGCGATCAACATCTTTGCCACCCACGTCTTCGTCGACGGATCGAAGGTCGCGACGGTCGACGGCTCCGAGCGGCGCATCCACATCGGGCAGACCTACGCCGTCGCGCCCTCGGTGCTGCCGGGACACGCGCAGTACGTTGCGCTCGGGCACGTCCATGAGCCGCAGGTGGTGCTGGGCGCGCCGAACAACGCCGCGACCTACTCGGGGTCGCTGCTCCAGCTCGACTTCGGCGAGAGCGGCCAGGCGAAGATCGTCCGGATCGTGGACCTCGAACCGGGACGGCCCGCGCGGCACCGCGCGGTGCCCCTCACCTCCGGCAGACAACTCGCCGAGGTGCGCGGCACCTTCGACGAGGTCGTCGCGCAGGCCGAGCGCCACGGCGACGCCTACCTCCGCGCCACGATCCGCCTCGAGCGTCCCGAGCCCGGCCTCGCCCAGCGCGTGCGGGAGACGCTCCCCAACTGCGTCGACGTGCGCATCGAGACGGCGCGCGACGCCGAAGGCCCCGCGCCGGCGCTGCTGTCCACGCTCACGCCGACCGACCTCTACGTGCGCTACTACCAGCAGGCGCACGGCAGCGTCCCCACGCCCGAGGTGCTCACCGTCTTCCGCGAGGTGCTCGAGGAAGCGACGACGCAGACCTCATGAGCACTCGCGATGGGGGACGAGCCGCGTGAAGCCGGTGCTGCTCAGGATCCGCGGATTCACCGCGTTCCGCGACGAGACCGTCGTGGAGTTCGAGGGGCGCCGCCTCTTCGTGATCACCGGCCCGACCGGCGCCGGGAAGTCCTCGCTCCTCGACGCGATGACGTGGGCCCTCTACGGGCAGGTGCCGCGCGTCGGCCGCTCCGTGAAGGAGCTCGTCTCGCAGGGCGAGCGAGACATGTCCGTCCTCTTCGAGTTCACCGTCCGAGGGCGCGGCTACCGCGTCGCGCGTCGCTACCCCGGCAACACCTCGACGCGCCTCGAGCGTCTCGTCGACGAGCAGTGGGTGCCGGTCTCCGACCGCGCAGCGGATGTCACGCGCGAGGTCGAGACCCTCCTCGGGATGGACTACGCGACGTTCACCCGCGCGATCGTGCTCCCCCAGGGCGACTTCGATTCGTTCCTCCGAGGTGACGCGAAGGACCGGCGCGCGATCCTCAGCCAGTTGATCGGCCTCGGCGTCTACCAGCGCGCCGGCGAACTCGCCCGCGCACGGGCAGCGCAGCACAGGGCCCAGGCCGACACCATCCGCACGCAGCTCGAGAAGATGACACTCGCCACGCCCGAGGCGATCGCGGCGCTCGATCAGCAACTCGCCACCCTCACGACGACGACGGCGACCCTCGCCGCCCGCCGGAAGGCGCTCTCGGCGCTCGCCGAGCTGGCGCGGACGCATCGCGACCAGCAAGAGGCGGCAACCCGCGCCGCCAACGAGGCACGCGCCGCCGAGGTGGACCTCGCGGAGGCGCAGCAGCACCTCACCACCGCGGAGGGCGAGGTGGCATCACGGCGCGCCAGCGTAGATCGCCTCACGGCCGACCTCGCCACGCTCGCGTACGACCCGGCGGAACACGACCGCCTCAAGGCCGCCGTCGCCCTCCTCGACCAGCGCGCGAGCGCGGAGGCAGCACTTGCCGAGGCGCGGACAGCGCTCGCGACGGCGCAACGAGACGTCGAGGTAGCCCGCACTGCGGGTATCGAGGCTCGAGCCCGCGCCGAAGCCACGACGAAGGCCCTCGCGGATGCCGAGAAGGCCGCCCGCGCCTCTGCGACCGCCCTCGGGAAGGCCGCCGGCAAGGCCCAGCGCGCACTCGAACTCGCGACCGCCGCGGCGACGGCGGCCGAGCGGGAGGCCATCGAGGCAGACGCACGAGCGCGCGCCCTCTCCGATCGACTCACCGCGCTCCGCGCCCTGCAGCAGGAACTCGAGCGGGCCGACTCGGACCTGGCCCGCGCCACGGACGCGGCGTCGCGCGCCTCGCATGACCATGCCGCGTCGGCGAAGAGCGCCGCGAAGACAGCCGCCGCCCGTGCAAGCGCCGACGAGGCAGTCACGCAGGCGCGCGACGCCCTCGACCGGGCGCGATCGGAAGATGCCGCCGCGCACCTCCGCGTCGGCCTCAAGGTCGGCGACCCGTGCCCCGTCTGTGGCGAACCGATCGGGAAGATCGGGAAGCACGCAGCCCCGAACCTCACGAAGGTGGAACAGGCACTCGCGAAGGCGACGACCGCCCTCACCGAGGCGCGCTCCGCTGCCGAGGCAGCAGGTGCCGCCGTCGCCGCCTCGGACGCCCGGGTGGAAGCGACGGCAGCCGCACTCGCCGCCGCCGGGGCGCACCGTGGCGCGCTCGCCGCGCGGCTATCCGAGCACGATGTCGCGGACGATGCACTGACCGGCGCCATCGAGGACACCGCACGGGACGCGGCGCGGGAGACTGCCGCGTCCGAGGCGAAGCGCGGTGACGCGCGGGTGCAGACGGCGGCCGCGCAGGCGCTACGGGAGACGCTCGCGCGGGTGCCCGCCTCCATCGGACCGACCGAGGCCAGGCGCGTGGGCGATGCCGGCTCCGCCCGCACCGAACTGGTCGACGCCCTCGACGCTCGCGGTCTCGCCGAGACCGCTCGGACAGCCGCCGAGCGAGATGCGACCGGTGCGACGATCGCTGCCGTGACCGCGACGACCGCGCTCACCACCGCGGAGCGCGAGGCGGCACGCGCCGAACGCGACGTCGCGGCGGCGGAGCAGCGGCTGGCAGGCCTCGGCGGCGTCGAAGGCGACCCCGCGCGCCTGCGGAAGGCGCTCGCCGCCGCGGAACAGCAGGTCGCGAAACGCGCCGACCTCACGACCGCGCTCGGACGGGAGCGCGAGGCGCTCGCCGCCATCGAGGCGTCGCGCACCGCCTCCGTCGCCACCCGCGACCGCGCGGCCGCCGCGCTAACGAAACGCCGCGAGGTCTGCACACATGCCGAGGCGGAAGCGGCGACCGCGCTCGCGACGCTGGGCACCGCATGGCGCGAGACGATCGGCACTGGGACGCCCTCAATCCCGGCGCTCCGGACGGAGCAGGAAGCGTTCATCGAGCAGGAACGCCAGACCCAGGAGTCCCTCATCTCAGCGCGCGTCGCGCGAGAGCAGGCAGCACACCAGGCGGAGCAGGCTGCCTCGATGCGCACGGACGCGGAGGAGCACCAGGCGCGGGCCAGCCTCGTCGGGTCGGTTGGCCTCGACCTGCAGGGCAACCGCTTCATCGCGTACCTCCTCAACGAGTCGATGGAGCTGCTCGCGGCCGACGCGTCGGAGCGGCTCTCGAACTTCACGAACGGCCGCTATGCGCTGGTGGCGGACGAGGACACCTTCCAGGTGATGGACCACCTCAACGGGGACGAACTGCGGTCGGTCCGCACGCTCTCGGGCGGCGAGACGTTCCTCGCGAGCCTCGCGCTCGCACTCGCGCTGTCGGAGCACCTCCCGGAGATCTCCGGCACCGGCGGTGCGGTCTCCCTCGACTCCCTGTTCCTCGACGAGGGCTTCGGGGCGCTGGACGCCGAGGCGCTCGACCTCGCGGTGCAGGGGCTCGAGACGCTCTCCGAGGGCTCCCGCATGATCGGCGTTATCTCGCACGTCGAGGAGCTGTCCGAGCGCCTCCCCGACCGCATCCGCGTGGAGAAGGGCAGCCACGGCAGCACCGTGGTCGCGTAGCCGCCGGACGGAGGGCGGGAGCTGCGGGTCGTCGGTCACGCGGGCGAGGGATAGGATCCCGGTCATGCCACACGTCGCTGCGCTCTACCGCCACCCCGTGAAGGGCTTCACGCCCGAGTCGCGCGAGTCCCTCGTCGTCCGCGCCGACGGCCGTATCGAGGGCGACCGTGTGCTCGCGTTCCGCTTCGCCAACGCCACCGAGCCGATCGTGCGCGACGGCATGAAATACTGGCCCAAGACCGAGGGCCTCGCGATGCAGGACACGCCGAGCATCGCCCCGCTCACGCTCACCTTCGACGATGAGGCACAGCGCGTGCGTCTCGGACAGGGGCGCGATGTCGTCCTCGACGTGGGCCTCGACCGAGGCGGCCGTCGCCTGCTGTGCGAGTACGTCACAAACGTGCTGCTGGAGGGGCCACAGGCGCAACGCCTCCGTGAGCCGGGACGCCTCCCCCTCGCCCTCGTCGGGGACGGCCGCACATCGCAGTTCCAGGACCGGCCGCTCGGCTTCATCTCCGTCCACGGGCGCGCGAGCCTCCTCGCGCTCAGCGAGGCGGTGAGCGCCGACCTGGACGAACGCCGCTTCCGCTCCAACATCGCAGTCGACGGCCTCGACGCGTGGGACGAACTCGGGTGGGCGGGGCGCGTCCGCATCGGCTCCGTCGAGTTCGAGGTGAGTCACCAGATCGTGCGCTGCCTCGCGACGCACGCGAACCCCGAGACCGGCGAGCGCGACGCCGAGGTGCTCACCACGCTCACCCGCACATTCGGGCACGAGAAGCCCTCGTTCGGGACGCTGCTCCTCCCCGCCGGCGCGAGCGCCGAGCACGGCGGCATCATCCACGTGGGCGACGAGGTGGAAGTGCTCGGATGACCCGCGTCCCGGCAACGCCGGCGCTCGCGCGTCTCCGCGCCCGGTCCGATGCGCACTCGACGCCGCGGGTGGTCCTCCACCTCGGTACCTGCGGGCGCGCGGTCGCTGCCGAAGACGAGTGGGACGCGCTCCGCGCCACCGTCGGCCCCGCACTGGTCGAGGGGACCTGCGACGGCGCATGCTGGGCCGCACCTGCCGCTACCGTGCAGCGCGACGGCCACCAGCACCGCTTCGCCATCCTCGACGAGGGGATCCGCGTCGCCCTCATCCGCTGCCTCGCCGGGGACTGCGACGACGAATACGCGGGGCGCGGTGAGTTCGGCATCCTCGGACGGCTGGGGCGACAGGACCGGACGTTCGAGGACGCCGTCAGGCGTGGCGCATACGCCGCGTTCGCACATGCGAGCGCCGCCGGCGCCGACCGCACGATGGACGCGATCCGCAACTCGACCTTCGCCGCGCGACACCCCGTACCCGGCGCGCCATCCGCCGACGTGCCGCTCACGGTGGTCTCCGAGGACGACGGCCCGACCACGTTCCTCAACCGGCACCTGCTCGAGGGCGACCCGCACCGCGTGATCGAGGGCATCCTCGTCGCGTGCCGCGCAACCGGCGCCGCCCGAGCGCGCATCGCGCTCGGAGGTCAGCCCGAGTCCGCCCGTGACGCGTTCGCTGAAGCCCTCAGCCAGGCGGCACGTGAAGGCATCCTCGACGGCAGCGCGCTCGGTGGCCCGGCGACCGAGATCGAAGTCGATGCCACGGGCGCGAGCACTGATGCCGGAGGACTGACGATCGAGGCAGCGTGTGCCCTCACCACGGTGTTCGACCGGCCACCACCACCTACGCGGCTGGTCGCCCTCAGCGGCGCCGTGCCTCGTCCCGGGGTGTACGAGGTCCCGATCGGCGGCGCGACCACCTGGACGGCCATCCTCGCGATGGCAGGCGCCACGCCGGGGC
Organism: uncultured Dehalococcoidaceae bacterium; assembly: GCA_964414675.1. Taxonomy (GTDB): domain Bacteria; phylum Chloroflexota; class Dehalococcoidia; order UBA2979; family UBA2979; genus W-Chloroflexi-9. The sequence continues at coordinate 4,956 of CAYPYF010000031.1, read as the reverse complement.
GCGTCCCCGCGCTACGCGCGGGCGGGAGCATCGTCCCGCGCGATGCCTTCGAGGCGGCCGTGACGCCGGCCGCCCTCGGCCGCGGCGCGGTCGAGGTGCTCGCGGAGGACGTCGAGGCGTAGCGCGCGCCCAGGCCGTAGCGGACGCTACGTGATCCGGCGCACCGTCCCGTGCACGAACGTGGATGCGATCAGCGAGACGATCGAGATGATCAGCGCGCTGAAGAACGCGCTCCAGAACCCATCGATCGTGAACGCCAGGTCGAGTTGCCCCGCGACCCACGCCGTCGCGCCGAGCAGCGCCGTGTTGATCACGAGGACGAACAGGCCAAAGGTCAGGATGATCAGGCAGAACGAGAACATCGCCGCAATCGGCTTCAGCAGGATGTTCACGATCGCCAGGATCGCCGTGCCCGCCAGCAGCGACTGCCAGTCGCCGATCTCGAAGCCGGGGACGATCGCGTCAGCGATGAAGACCCCGGCGAGGTTGATGATGAACCGCGCGATGAGCGCGGAGGGCGCCCACGGGTCGCGCTCGGCATTGCTGTAGAAGACACCGGGCATCGGACGCCTCCTCTCTAGACCTCCGCGATGTCGACGGCGCGGCCCTCGGCGCGGGATCGCGCCACCGCCTCGGTGACACGCATGTAGAGCACGCCGGCCTCGAACGACGTGAGCTCGACGGGCTTCCCCTCGCGGATCGAGTCGATGAAGTCCTGCTCGACGCGCCAGTCACCCACCGTGCCGGGATCGGACTCCAGCGGCTGAGGCTCCTCGCCCAGCGCGGCGAACGTCATGCGGTCGCCGGCCTGCCAGTGCAACGTGCCCTTCGAGCCGTAGAGCGAGACGCCGTTGGGCGCGGCGGGCGCATGCGTCACGGCGGACACGCGATACGAGACACGCGCGCCGCTCTCCATCGTCGCGAGGATGCCGAGGCTGTCCGGGACCTGGATCTCGTATCGCTGGCCGTCGTCCGGGTTCGTGCGCTGGCGCAGGAACACCTCGCCGTCCGCCATCACTCGCTTCGTGGGGCCGAGCCAGCGATGCACGGCCTCGAGGTAGAGCCCGAGGGTCATCGTGTTGGTACCGGAGTACTCGACACGCTCGCGCCAGTGCAGCGGGGTCTC
>CAYPYF010000031.1:0-3820 GCA_964414675.1 uncultured Dehalococcoidaceae bacterium | reverse complement strand
TGACGTGTGCCTCGCGGACCTCCCCCAGCACGCCCTCCTGCACCATCCGCCGGATCGTGCGCCATGACTTGAAGTCGAGCGGCGCAGGCACGATCTGCGCGACGAGGTCCGGGTGCTGGCGCGAGACCGCGAGCATCTCGCGCGCTTCGGTGGCGTCCATCGCCATACGCGCCTCGACGAGCACATGCTTGCCCGCCTCGAGCGCTGCGACGGTGTACTCGCGGTGCCGGTACGGCCACGTGCCGATACACACCGCATCCACGTCGACGGCATCGAAGACCTCGCGCGGATCGGTCACGACCCGCGGGATGCCGAACTCGTCAGCGACGCGCTGCCCGCTCTCCTGCGAGCGGTTGCAGACGACGACCACCTCGACCCCGTCGATGGCCTGAAGGCCGGGGATGTGGCGCGAGCGGGTATTCCCGCCAGCACCGACGACGCCCACGCGAATCGGATCAGGCATACGTCCTCTTTCCTACCGTCGCCGCGACGAACTAGAGCTTCAGCACCGGTCGAGGCGGCAGCGCGGTCATCGGCGCCGCCGCGGCCAGTTCCGGCGTCGGCGGCTGCTCGACCTCGATCAGCGCGGGCGCCCTCAGGTCCAGCGCCTCGCGCAGCACTTTGCGGAGGTCGTCCGGGGTCTTCGCGCGGAAGCCGGCGACGCCGAACTCCTCGGCGAGTTTCGCGAGGTCCGGGTTCTTCAGCTCGGAGGCGATAGTGTGGCCGTTGTACCGCTGCGACTGGATGCGACGGACGTTCCCGTACATGTTGTCGTTGAACACGATCGTCACGAGGGGGATCCCGAACTTCGCCTGCGTCGAGAGCTCCTGCACGTTGTACATGAAGCCGCCGTCGCCGTTGATCGAGACGACCTGGCGGTCCGGGTTGCCGACCGCGACGCCGAGGGCGGTCGCGAAGCCGTAGCCGAGCGTGCCCTGGTACCCCGAGGTGAACATCGTGCGGGGCTCGTAGACATCGAAGCCGCCGCCGTGGACGTGGTAGCCAACCTGGGTGCTCTCCGAGACGACGATCGCGTCGTCCGGCAGGACGTCGCGGAGCGCCTGCGCCATCGAGCGCTGCCAGGGCGTGGAGGCCATCGCCTCCCAGTGCTTCGCCTTCAGCGCCTCGAACTCCTGCGCGCGCGACGCGCGGCTGCGGTTGTGCTTCGGCACGCGGTTCAGCAACTCGGCCGCTGTGAACTTCGCGTCCCCGAGGAGCCCGATGTCGGCCGGCCGGTTGCGGCCGATCTCCTCGGCGTCCACGTCCGCCTGGATGAGCGTGCCATTCACCTCGGTCGCGCCGGCGCCCATGTTCGCGGCGAGGGCGAACCGGGTGCCGATCGCGAGGATCACATCGGCGTCCGGGACGAGCTCCACCGTGGCGACCCGGCCGTTGAACGCGCGCGCCTCACGGTCGGAGACGATGCCTCGCCCGTTCGCGGTCATCAGCACAGGGGCGTCCAGCATCTCGGAGAGCGCACGGACCTCCTCCCACGCCTCGGCGGTGAGGACACCCCCACCCGCGCAGATCAGCGGGCGCTCCGCCTTGCCGAGGGCTTCCGCGGCGCGCTCGAGGGCATCGTTGTCCGCGTGCTCGTCCGCGCGCCGGGTGCTGTCGGGCTCGAGCAGCGTCACGTCCGCGACCGTGCCGAGCACGTCCGGGGGCACCTCGATCGAGACGGGACGAGGGCGGCCGGAGCGCAGTTCGCGGACGGCACGCTGCACCATCCCGGGGACCTCGGTGGGGTGCATCGCACGCTCGGAGGACTTCGTCAGGTGGCGGAGCAGGCCGGGCTGGTCGTGGATCTCGTGCAGCGCGCCTCTGCCCTGGTCGATGATCGACGAGTCGATCTGGCCGGTCACGCACAGCACGGGCGAGGAGCACGCGAAGGCGGTGGAAAGCGCGGCGCTCGCGTTCAACACGCCAGGCCCGGGGACCACGACGAACGCGCCGATCTGCCCGGTCGAGCGGGCAAAGCCGTCCGCCATGTAGGCCGTCGCCTGCTCGTGGCGTGCGTGCACCACCTCGTAGTGGTCGCGCTCCTCCCAGATCGCGTCGAAGAGGTAGTCGAGCTGGATGCCCGGCAGGGCAAAGAGCGTCTGGATGCCTTCCAGCTTGAGGGACTGCGCGAGGGCCTGTCCGCCGGTCATCTCCATCGAGGTTCCTCCACCCACCAGGCCGCCGTCCGGGTGAACGTCGACCGTCGGGACGATACACGTTCCACGGGATGACAGGAGGCCGCCCGAGGCGCTCCGGGGGCTGGGACGGTCGCGAAGTGGGCGCAATAGACCGTACACTGCCGCCATGCGCGTTTTGGTTATCGATGACGAACCGGATGTCGTTGAGATCGTCCGACTCACGTTCAATTTGCGCTGGCCCGAGGCGGAAGTATTCGCCACCAAGACGGGCGAGGAGGGTGTCGTCGCCGTGGAGGCTGACACCCCGGACATCGTGATCCTGGACATCGGCCTCCCTGACATCGACGGGTTCGAGGTCCTCCAGCGCGTCCGTGCCTTCTCCGATGTCCCGATCGTGATGCTCTCCGCGCGTCACGAGGAGGTCGACAAGGTCAAGGGACTCGAACTCGGTGCCGATGATTACGTGACCAAGCCGTTCTCACACATCGAGTTGCTCGCGCGGGTCCGCGCCGTCCTCCGGCGGACGGAGTCCCAGGTCCCCGCAAGCGAAGGCCCGCCATTCGAGGCGGGACCGCTGCACATCGACTACGCGGCACGCGAGGTGAACGTGGACGGGCAGTCAGTGAAGTTGACGCCGATCGAGTACGGCCTCCTCTACCACCTGACACGGAACGAGAACCGCGTGCTGACCTTCCGGACGCTTCTGGCCAAGGTCTGGGGACGCGAATACATGGACGAGACCGACTACCTGAAAGTGCACATTCAGCATCTGCGACGGAAGCTGGGCGACGACCCTCAGCATGATCCGATGATCATGAATGAGCGTGGCGTCGGGTATAAGTTCGTGCGCCGAGAGCGGCGCCCCGCCGGCAGCGGCAGGTAGCCATGGTCTCCGGCGACCCATCCAACGAGGGTGCTGCCAGCATCCTGCGCGCGGTCGGCTCACTCCTGGTCGCCCTGTCCGGCGGTCAGGCAGCCCAGGTTGACCGCACGCTGAGCGAGCTGCAGACGTCGTCAGTACCGCCCCCGGCGGTGCCTTCGGTGTCCCCACCCGCAGCGGAACGCACCCCCTCGCCGGCCTCGCCCCCTGCCTACCCGCGCCCCCAGGGCCGACCGTCCTCGTCCGGCCCCGCCGAGGCGCCGCGCGCAACCGGAGCGACAGCCGACCTCCTCGACGAAGTCGAACTGGTGCTCTCGGATGCCCGGGAACGAGCCCAGGCGATCATCGACGAGTCCACTGATCGTGCCCGCGAGCTCATCCGCCAGGAGCGCGCGGCGGCGGGCAACGCGCCGGCGATCGACCCACACGCGTTCGATGACCTGCGGCGGGGCCTCCGCAACCTCGTGACCGAGGTCCGCGACATTCAGCAGCGGCTCGCGCGGATCGAGCAGCTGATCCGCGATCAGAATGAGCGGGCAGCGCACATGAGCGCGGCGAGCGCCTCCGTCACCGCGCCGTCTCCCGAGCCGCAGTACGCCGAACCCCAGCCCGCCGAACCGCAGCACACCGAACCGCAGTACGCCGAGCCTCAGCACGTGGAGCCTCAGCACGTGGAGCCTCAGCACGTGGAGCCGCAGTACGCCGAACCGCAGTACACCGAGCCGCAGTACGCCGAGCCGCAGTACACCGAGCCGCAGTACACCGAGCCGCAGTACACCGAGCCGCAGTACACCGAGCCGCA
>CAYPYF010000030.1:11229-29059 GCA_964414675.1 uncultured Dehalococcoidaceae bacterium | reverse complement strand
CACCACCGCCGCCGCCACGGCCACCGCCGTAGCCGCCGCCACCACCGCCGCCGTAACCACCACCACCGCCGCCACCGCCACGGTAGCCACCACCGCCGCCGCCACCGCGAGACTCGCGGGGCTCGGCCGGGTTCACCCGCAGGTTACGGCCGCCGAAGTCGGTGCCGTCCAGGGCGCGGATCGCCTCGGCGGCCGGCTGGTCTTCCATCTCAACGAACCCAAAGCCGCGCGGGCGGCCCGTCTCACGGTCAGTCGGCAGGGCCACACTGATGACCTCGCCGTAGCTGGCGAACAGTTCTTCCAGTTCCTCGGTCGTGGCCGAGAAGGGAAGGTTTCCTACGTAAATACGCTGACTCAAGGCAATCTCCACGCCGGCACGCGCCGGCAACACATGACCGCCCGGGGCGGTCCCGACATTCCGCACAGTGCGCGTGGAGGCTCGGATGCCACAACCAGCGGACTGAGGACGTCAGACCGGGATCCGACGCACACCCAACGTATTCGAGGTTGCCTGGATCGTCGATAGTCCGAGGTGACACTCTGCGCCGAATCTGCGCCTCGACGAGAGCAGTCAGTCCCGCCGCGGACGCTCGCGATCAGCCGAGTCCAGGACGATCGTGACCGGGCCATCGTTGGCCGCGTCCACCAGCATGTGCGCCCCGAACCGCCCGCCCTCGACGCTGAGGCCACGGCCACGGAGGGCGGCCATGACCGCCTCGACGAGCGACGCGGCGACCTCCGGCGCGGCTGCGTCGGTGAAGGACGGGCGGCGGCCCCGGCGCGTGTCGGCGTACAACGTGAACTGCGAGACGACGAGGACGCCGCCGGCGATTTCGGTCACCGAGCGGTCGAAGCGGCCCTGCTCATCCGGGAAGATGCGGAGGTCGGCGACCTTCGCGGCCAGCCACTCGACCTCGGTGGCGCCGTCGTCAGGACCGACGCCGAGGTAGACGAGGAGCCCTGCGTCGATCGCGCCCGTGGTCTCGCCCTCGACGGTGACGCGAGCCCGAGCGACGCGCTGGACGACGGCGCGCACCGCTGGCCTAGTCGGCGGACGCGGCGGGCTTGCTCTTCGTGGACTTCTTCGCCTTCGGCGCGCCCTCGCCGGAGTCCGAGGCCTTCTCGGACTTCGAGCCCTTCGAGGATCGCGAGGCGCTGTTCATCGTGGACGAGCCAGATGCGGAATCCGACTTGAAGTCGCGGTCGGCCGTCTTGTAGTAGCCACCGGCCTTGAAGATCAGCGGCGGCGCGACCGTGACGACACGGCGGGCGGGCTTGCCGCATTTCTGGCACTCGTGCTCGGTCGGGGAGCCGAACGGCTGTTGCAGCTCGTACTTATGTCCAGCTTCACAGCGGTAGTCGTATCGAGGCACGTCCAACCTCCAGCGCCACGCTCCGTAACGGACGCGGTCGAGTCGAGCAGAGTGAGGGTCGAGGGATACATCCTACCGCGCGAGCGGTGCTCGGCACGACCCCCGGGCGCGGCGCCGGGCCTCACGCGAAGCGCGGGGGTCGCCCGTCTCGCGTGGCCGCGCCCGCCTCGCTCGCGTCCGGACCGACCCGCAGCGACTGCTGCGCCGCCGACTCGAGGTCGAGGTGCTCCTGGAGCGATGTCCGCGAGGCGCGCTGGACGAGGCGCTTCGACCACTCGAACGTCGCGCGCGGACCGACCGCCAGTTGCCTCGCCAGCTCCCACGCGGCGGCGTCGGGGTCCTCGACGAGCGTGCCGAGGCCGATGCGCTCCGCCTCCTCGGCCCCGACCTCGCGCGAGGTGTAGAACAGTTCGAGCGCCCTCGACTGACCGACGAGGCGCGGCAGGTGGTGGCTCAGCCCGCCGTCCGGCCCGACGCCTCGGCGGGCGAACGCTGTGAGGAACCGCGCGCCCGGGCCGAGGAAGCGGATGTCGAACGACGCGGCGAGGCCGAACCCGGCGCCGGCGCACGCGCCGTTGATCGAGGCGATCGTCGGCTTCATCACCAGCGGCATCGCCTCGCCGACCGCGTAGACCCACTCGCGGTTGCTGCTCAGCGCCCCCGGCTCATTGCGTGCGTCCCGGCTGGGATCGTTGATGTCCGCGCCCGCGGAGAACCCTCGCCCCTCGTGGGTACACAGCACGACGCGCACGTCACCGTCCGCCTGGAAGCGCCGCCCGACCTCCACGACCTCGCGGTAGGTGGTGGTGGTCAGCGCGTTCATCTTGTCCGGACGGGTGATCTGGAAGTGCGCAACGCCGTCATCCAGCGTGACGCGGATCTCCTCGAAGTCGTCGTAGTTCATCGGGCGCCTCTCTCAACCGGCCGGCGGCATCGTAACCACGGGCGTATGCGCACGCATCGTCGGTCGGCGCCGGACCATGCCCACTAGCGGCAACCGGCACGGGGCTGCGATACTGATCCTCTGCGCGCTCGCGGCATGTCCGCGTGCACGTGGGGCGATACGAGAGAGACGAGCCGGCGTCCTGCCCTCGCACCCAGCGCGGGCAAATTTATGCGTCGGAAGCAGGAGTACAGGTACATGACCGCAGGCATCAGCATGCGTCAGATGCTGGAGGCCGGAGTTCACTTCGGCCACCAGACGCGGCGCTGGAACCCCCACATGGGGCGGTACATCTTCACCGCCCGCAACGGCATCCACATCCTGGACCTCGCGAAGACCGTCCGCGCCCTCGACGAGGCCGTGGAGAAGGTGCGCGAGGTGGTCTCGTCCGGCGAGCAGGTCCTGTTCGTCGGCACGAAGAAGCAGGCCCGGCGCATCGTTGAGCAGGAAGCGGAGCGGTGCGGCATGCCGTTCATCAGCAACCGCTGGCTCGGCGGCACGCTGACCAACTTCCAGACCATCCAGCCCCGTATCGCCCACTTCCAGAAGCTGGCGGACCGGATGGCCCAGGGCGACCAGGCCTTCGAGAGCATGACCAAGCGCGAGCGCATGGTGCAGGCCAAGGAGTTCGAGCGGCTCAACCGCTTCTACGGCGGCCTGCGCAACATGAAGCGCGTCCCGGGCGCCCTCTTCGTCGTCGACCCGACAATGGAGGAGAACGCCATCGCGGAGGCCCGGCGCCTCAACATCCCGATCATCGCGATGTGCGACACGAACTCGGACCCGGACACGATCGACTTCCCGGTGCCGTCCAACGACGACGCCATCCGCGCGATCCAGCTCATGACCGGCCGCATCGCGGACGCGGTCCTCGAGGGCATCGCGGTCGGCGAGGTCGAGCAGCAGTTCCAGGAAGCGCAGGCTCCGCGCGTCACCGACGATGGTGCGGGCGACGAGCAGGCCGCCGAGGCGGCTTCCGCCGACTAGCCGGCAACAAGAGCGATCCACGGCCCGGCGCGTCGGACATCGGCGCGCGCGGGCCGGCAACACCCACCCCACACCTACACCACTAGGAGCACATCGTGGTCAGCACCGACGACGTGAAGCGTCTCCGCGACGAGACCGGCGCCGGCGTCATGGACGCCAAGCGCGCGCTGGACGAAGCGGCGGGATCCTTCGACCGGGCGCGGGAAATCCTGCGCGAAAAGGGCATGGCCCAGGCGGCCAAGCGCGCGGACCGCGCCACCGGCCAGGGCATGGTGGAGGCCTACATCCACAACCAGGGCCGCATCGGCGCCATGGTGGAACTGCAGTGCGAGACGGACTTCGTCGCACGCACGGACGGCTTCCGCCAGCTCGCCCGCGACATCGCCATGCAGGTCGCGGCGATGAGCCCGGTCGCCCTCACCCCGGACGAGGTCCCGGCGGACGCCGCCGGCGGTACGCCGGAGGAACTCGCCCTGATGACGCAGGCCTTCATCAAGGACGCCGGCAAGACCATCGGCTCCCTGATCCAGGACCAGATCGCCCAGACCGGCGAGAACATCCGCGTCGCGCGGTTCTCCCGCTTCGAACTCGGCGGCCAGTAAGGTCACCAGCGCCCGCGTGGGACATCCTCAGGCACCTCCGGCCGACCTCGGCCCGTGGTGTGCGACGGGTGAACCACAGCGGGCGCTCGGCTATGGTGGCAGTCTGTTCCCGACCGGCTGCGGCGGCGCCCGGCAACCCCGGGCGGTCCGCCCCACAACCCATCATGGGGGTGACACCGTGACTGATGAGATCCTCCTCGAGGCTGAGGAGAAGATGGAAGCGGCGGTCAACGCGGTCCAGCGCGACCTCCAGAGCATCCGCACCGGCCGCGCCTCGACTGCCCTCGTCGAGCACCTGGGTGTCGATGTCTACGGCTCCCGGATGCAGCTGAACCAGCTCGCCAACCTCGCTGCGCCGGAAGCACAGCTGATCACGATCACCCCGTTCGACCGCACCTCGGTCGACCCGATCATCAAGGCGATCCAGTCCAGCGACATCGGCATCACGCCGAACAGCGACGGGCGGATCATCCGCCTGCCGATCCCGATGCTCACCGAGCAGCGCCGCAAGGAGCTCGCGAAGCAGGTCAGCGGCAAGGCGGAGGATGGACGGGTCTCCATCCGGAACATCCGCCGCAACGCGAACGACGCGCTGAAGAAGGCCGCCAAGGCCAGCGAGATCTCCGAGGACGAAGAACACGACGCCCTCGAGGAAGTCGAGAAGCTGACGTCGCAGTACGTGGACAAGGTCGAGGCACTCGCCAAGGAGAAGGAGCGCGAACTCCTGGAGGTCTAAGGGACCACCGACCGAGGCGGCCCAGCCGCCGCGGACGGCCATCACGGAGTTCCGGAGGTCCAACCGCCCTGTGGTCGTGAACCCTGCCCCTACGTCGCCCGCCCTCCCCGCGCTCACCGCGAAGCCTCAGCACGTCGCCATCATCATGGACGGCAACGGCCGCTGGGCGCAGTCCCGCGGGCTCTCCGGCTCGGACGGGCACCGCGCCGGCGCTGAGGCGATCCGCCCCGTGATCCGCCGCTTCGCCGAGCACGGCGTGCCCGTCATCACCCTCTTTGGCTTCTCCACCGAAAACTGGGGACGCCCGCGTACCGAGATCGAGACGATCCTCAAGCTCGGCGCCGAGTTCATCGACTCCCATCTCGACGAGTTGAACGAGAACGGCGTGCGCGTCGCTCACCTCGGCGGCACGGACCGGCTGCCGATCTGGCTACGACGCCGCGTGAAGAAAGCCGTCGAGGCCACCGCCCACAACACCGGCATCCTCGTGAACCTCGCGTTCAACTACGGCGGCCGCGACGAGATCCTGGATGCGGTGAAGCAGATGCTCGCGGACGGCCTGAAGCCGTCCCAGGTCACCGCCGAGGCCCTCGAGGCGCGCCTCACGACAGCCGGCCTGCCCGATGTCGACCTCCTCGTGCGCACGGGCGGCGAGCAGCGCGTCTCGAACTTCCTCGTCTGGCAGTCGACGTACGCCGAGTACCACTTCACGCAGAAGTACTGGCCGGACTTCGACGCCGAGGAGGTGGACGCGGCGCTCGTCGAGTTCGCACGACGCCAGAGACGGTTCGGGCTCGTCGAGTCCTCGGCGGCGGATGCGTCCAACGGCGCCGCGGGCCACTCCCCGAGCGCCGAGTAACCCTCACCACGTGCTGAAGCAGCGCCTCGCCGTCGCGGCCGTCGGCCTCCCCGCGGTCGCCCTCCTCGTCTGGCTACCCGAGCGGCCGTTCTCGGTCGTCGTCGCCCTCATCCTCGGCGCGGCCGTGTTCGAGATGATGCGGGCGCTCGCGCCGGACGAGCCGCTGAGCCTACCGCTCTCGGCAGGCGTCGCGACGGCCCTGGTCGTCGCCCTCGTGCGGACCGATGTCGGCGTCTCGGTCTGGGGGTTCGTCGCTGTTACCGTCGCGGCGCTCGCGATGATCCTGCGCCCGGGCTCGCGCCTCGCGGCATCGCTCGGCGGGTGGTGGGTGACCGCGTGCCTGTACGTCGGCGTGTTCGGCGCGCACCTCGTGCTGCTCCGCCTGGAGCCCGAGGGCCAGCGCTGGCTCCTGGTGCTCCTCGCCGCGACGTTCGCGACCGATACCGGCGCGTACGCCGTCGGGCGCACGCTCGGCAGGCGCCCCTTCATGCCTCGCGTGTCGCCCTCGAAGACGTGGGAGGGCGCCCTGGGCGGCCTGGCATTCGGTACGGCGGCGGCGATCGGCGCGACCGTCGCGCTCGACCTCGAACTCCGCGAGGGCGCGCCGCTGGCGCTCTTCGCGCTGTTCGCCGTGCTGCCCGTCGCCGCCATCGCGGGCGACCTCCTGGAGTCCGCGCTGAAGCGGACGATGGACGTGAAGGACATGTCCGGACTGCTGCCGGGCCACGGCGGCCTCCTCGACCGCCTCGACTCGATGCTCCTCGTGGGGGTCTGCCTATACTGGATGGTGCGATGGCTCCAAGTCTGATCCGCGTCGCCATCCTCGGTTCGACCGGGTCCGTCGGCGAGCAAGCGCTCGACGTCATCCGCCTGCTGCCCGGCCGCTTCGAGGTGGTCGCGCTGGCCGCCCACGGGCGCGTGGAGCGCCTGCGCCAGCAGGCCATCGAGTTCCACCCCCGCCTGCTCTCCTGCCGTCCCGGCCGCGACGCCGAGGCGTTGCGCGTCGAGGCCGCCGCGTGGGGCGGCGCATTCGCCGACCTCGACGCAATCACGACGATGCCCGAGGTGGATGTCGTCCTCGTCGCCACGACCGGCCTCGCGAGCCTGCATCCCACGATCTCGGCACTCCGCGCCGGCAAGAAGGTGGCGATCGCCAACAAGGAGACCCTCGTCGTCGGCGGCCACGCGGTGCGCGCCGCCCTCGACGAGGGTCGCGCCGCGGGCGCGGAGATCCGGCCGGTCGATTCCGAGCACTCCGCGATCTGGCAGTGCCTCTGGGGCGAAGCGCCCGAGTCCATCGAGACGCTCACGCTGACCGCCTCGGGGGGCGCGTTCCGTGACTGGGACATCGGAGCGCTCGAAGGCGTGACGGCACAGGAGGCGCTGAACCACCCGACGTGGAAGATGGGCCCGAAGATCACGGTCGACAGCGCGACGCTGTTCAACAAGGGACTCGAAGCCATCGAGGCGCGCTGGCTCTTCGACATCCCGCTCGACCGCGTGGAGATCCTGCAGCATCGTGAGAGTGTGATTCATTCGATGGTGACGTTCCGCGACGGCTCGATGAAGGCGCAGCTGGGCGAGCCCGATATGCGTCTTCCCGTCCAGGTCGCGCTGCTCTACCCCGAGCGCGGCGATGCGAAACCCGCGCCCCCACTGGACCTCGCGAAGCGCGGCGCGCTGCACTTCGGCGCCGTCGACGGCGCACGGTTCCCCGCCCTCGGCATCGCGATCGAGGCCGGACGGCGGGACGACACGAGCGCCGCGGCCGTCTCCGGCGCGGACGAGAGCGCCGTCGCGCACTTCCTCGCCGGCCGCATCCGCTTCACGGACATCGCGCTCCTGCTTGGGCGCACCCTCGAGGCCCACGCTCCCACCAGACAACCCACGCTCGACGAGCTCCTGGCCGCGGAGGCCTGGGGGCGCACCTTCGTCGACACAGCCGTGACAGCAGGAGTGGCATGAACGACAACTGGCGCGACGCCGCCGACCGCGAGTCCGAGCGCACCCCGGAGCCCGTGAGCCGACCCGGTCGCGGTGGTGGCATCCAGCGATACATCACCGGCGGGCTCGTCGTCATCGGTCTCGTGATCGCGTGGATGATGGCGCAGCAGGCCGTGACCAGCGCGCTGCTCTTCATCTTCATCCTCCTCGCGCTGGTGCTGGCCCACGAGGCAGCACACTTCGCCACGGCGAAGATGTTCGGCATCCGCGTCCACGAGTTCGGCGTGGGCTTCCCGCCGAGGATCGGGGGCAAGCGGTTCGGGGAGACCGAGTACACCGTCAACTGGCTCCCCATCGGCGGCTTCGTCCGTCTCGAGGGCGAGGAGAACCCCACCGGGCCCCGCTCGCTGGCTGCTCGCCCCGCCTGGCAGCGGCTGATCGTGATGGCTTCCGGGGCCGTCATCAACCTGATCCTGCCGGTCTTCCTCTTCGCGGGCGCGCTGATGATGCCGCACGAGGTGCCGGAGGGGCACGCCCAGATCTCGCAGGTGCTGGACGACACTCCCGCGCAGGCGGCGGGCCTCCTGGAGGGCGACGTCATCCTCGCGATCGAGGGCCGCGAGACGAAGAACCTCGTCGAGGCGAGCCGCTACGTCCGGGTCTACCAGGGCCGCACCATCGACATGCTCATCCGCCGCAACGGCGAGGAGATGACCATCCCGGTCTTCGCACGCTGGGCGTTCCCGGAGGGGCAAGGCCCCACCGGGATCATGATCGCCCCCGTCGCCGTGGCCTCGGACGGCTCGGCGTTCACGGTGAGCGAGTCGCAGGCGCCGTGGACCGCGGTCGGCAACGGCTTCCGCGCGACCGTGGACACGATGTACCTGGCGCGCAACCAGTTCGTCTCGTGGTTCAAGGGCGCGACGGGGCCGGAGTTCCAGGGCCCGGTCGGCATCGCCCAGACCACCGGCGAGGTCGCCTCGTCGGCCGGGTCTGCCCAGGGCGCGATCTCGCCGCTGCTCGAGCTCGCGGCACTGCTCTCGATCAACCTCGGCATCCTGAACCTCCTGCCCCTCCCGATGCTGGACGGGGGCCGGATGTTCTTCGTGGTCGTGGAGGTCCTCCGCGGCGGGAAGCGCATTGCGCCCGAGCGCGAGTCGCTTGTCCACCTCGTGGGGTTCGTGGCGTTCATGGCGCTGGCGCTGGTCGTGACGTTCTACGACGTCTCGCGCATCGCCTCGGGCGACTCGATCCTGCGATAGAGTCCCGCGATGGGTACGGGCGATCTCAAGCACGTCGTCTTGGCCGAGTCTGGCCGTCTTGTTGAGCGCCGGGGCTTCGTGGCGGAGTTTGACCTCCAGACGCTGATACTCCGTTCGCCTCAGTTGCTCGGTCCGCTCGGACCCGAGTTGACGTTCATGCCGATCGGTTGGGAGGTCCCCGTTGGCCCGGGCCGCCTCGATCTCCTGTTGCTGGACTCCCTGGGCACGATCACCCTCGTCGAAACGAAGTTGGAAGCGAACGATGAGAGTCGTCGCAAGGTCGTCGGCCAGGTACTTGAATACGCTAGCTATGCCGCCGAATGGACCGTCGACGACGTCGAGGGGTTCGCGCGCGACTTCTATGCGTCGAAGTGGGCACCGGAGGATCTGAGGGGCTGTTCGCTCTCTGAGGCGATGGTCATTCGATTCGGCTGGGAGACGGACGACGAGGGCGAACGACAGGCGAAAGTCGATGGGCTGCTGGCGAAAATGGACGCCGCACTCCAGAACGCCGAGCTCCGCGTGGTATGCGGTGTCGATGAGCACATCACGTCCCTCGAACGGATCGTGGCCTTCCTCTCGACCCACAGCGACCTGCAGGTTGTGCTGCTACAGGTGAACCGTTTCGAGATCGAAGCGGGCGTGACCGTCCTCATTCCGACCTTGCATGGGGATACAGCAGCAACGGTCGCCAGACGAGGCTCTGCGGCATCGAACAGGCTAAGCGTGCAGGAGATCGTGCAGAGCTTCCCAACGGAGGTGGTCCGTCAGGCGGTCCAGGCACTCGTCACGGAAGCTCAGGACGCCGGCGCCCTGTTCTTAACCGGTCCGAGCGGCTTTAGCATTCGTGTGCGTTCGCCGATCAAGCAGGAACCCGTCACGATCGCGTGGATATTCGCGCCCGGGAAGCGGACGTGGATGAAGACGCGCGACATCACGTTTGGGCACGGGCTCGACTCTGACCAAACCCCACCCGCGCTGCGCAAGGTTCTCGACGCCTATTGCGATGACCTCGACGCGACTGGCATCGCCGATGACGCCAGCAGCAAAGGCGTGCGCGCACGCTGGATCAGCCCGGATCAGCTTCCTACCCACGTTGATTGGCTCAGACGACGAATGCGCACTCTGATCGTTGAACTCCAACAACTCACGCCGCCCTGAGTCTCGCTACTCCAGGACGTCCTCCGGGATCCGCGAGAACGCGTCCACCATGTCGGGGTCGAAGTGCGACCCTCTCTGATCGAGGATGTACTGGCGGGCCTCGCTCTTCGGCCAGGCCTGCTTGTACGGACGCTCGGAGCGCAGCGCATCGAACACATCCGCGATGCAGAACGCCCGCGCGAGGATCGGGATCTGGTGGCCCTTCAGGCCCAGCGGGTAGCCCGTGCCATCCCATCGCTCGTGGTGGCAGTACGCGACCTCAACCGCCTCCCGGAGCGCGGGGATGTTCGCCAGCAGCCGGTAGGCGTACTCCGGGTGCTTCTTCATGATCTCCCACTCGTCGGGGTCGAGCCGGCCCGGCTTCAGCAGCACCGGGTCCGGGATCGCGATCTTGCCGATGTCGTGCAGGAGGGCGCCCCGGTTCAGATCGGCGAGCATCTTGCCGTCGAAGCCCGCCTCGCGGCCGATGAGGCGCGAGAGCTCGACCACACGGACTGAGTGCCCCTTCGTCTCGTAGTCGCGTAGCTCCAGCGTCTGTGCCCAGCCCTGGAGCGTGCGGTCGTACGCGACCTCGAGGGCGGCGTTCGCCCGCTGCATCTGCTCGAAGAGCCGAGCGTTGTCGATGGCAATCGAAGCTGGCGACGCGAGCGCGGCGAGGAACTCCTCCCACTCCCGGTCGGGTACGAAGCGCTCGCGATGGAACAGCTCGAGGACACCCTGGGTCGCGCCCTTCGCGACGAGCGGGACGCAGTGGTAACTGACGAACCCTTCGTCCTCCGCCATCTCCGGGCGGCTGAACTCTCGGTTCTCGGAAAGGTCGGGGACGTACCGGGTCTGCCGGTCCATCGCGACTCGTCCGACGATGCCGTCACCGAGGCGGACGATCGTGTCCTTGATCGCGTCGGTGCGGAATCCGCGGGTGTGCGCGGGGGTCAACTCGCGCGCGTCGGCATCCAGCAGGAGTACGGCCGCGGCATCGACACCAAGGCTCATCATCACCTGGTCCAGGAGGACATTCAGCGTCACGTTGATGTCCAGGCTACCGGTGATGGCCAGGTCGATCAGCCGGAGCGCGTTCAAGCGCTCGCCCTGACGTCGCTCGTGCTCCACGGAGCGAAGGTGCTCCAGCCGCAGCCGGTACTCGTCGAGGGCGCGCTCCACGGCAGGCCCGAGGCGCGCGAGGCGGTCCTTGAGCAGATAGTCGGAGGCGCCCAGCTTCACGCATCGGACGGCCGCTTCGTCATCGAGCTGTCCGGTGACCACGATGATCGGCCGGTCGATGCCGCGTTCCTGGGCTGCGGCAATCGCGCGGTACGCGTCGAACTGGGGCAGGCCGAAGTCGGAGATCACGAGGTCGAACTCGCCGCCGAGCGCCTCCTCGTACTCGTGCTGGGTACGGGCGCGGGTCAGCTGGACCTCGAACCCGTGGAGGCTCAATTCGCCCTCGATCAGGCCGGCGTCGAGGTCGTCATCCTCGAGGAGCACCACGCGCAGGCGCTTGGCGCCCGGCGTGCTCCTGGACGCCCGGACGTCACTGGGGGCTCGGCGCGTTCGACTCTCGGACGTATCCATCGTGCTCTCCTCCGCCACCGCGGCGGTCTCAGTCGTGCGCTCGTTGGTTCAACAGCATCCAGTAGAAGCCGAGCTTCGCCACAGCCTCTGAGAACTCGACGAAACTCACCGGCTTTTGGACGTATGAGTTCACCCCGAGGTCATACGTCTCGATGACGTCTCGGTCCTCGCGTGAAGACGTCAGGACGACCACCGGAATCCGCCGGGTGAGCTCTGACGACTTGACCGCGCGGAGTACCTCGATCCCTGAAATCTTCGGGAGTTTCAGGTCCAGCAGGATCACCTTCGGCAGGTCGTGCTCGCTCCGGTCCGCGTATTGGCCGCGGGCGAAGAGGTAGTCCAGTGCCTGCTCGCCGTCGCGCGCCACCTGGATGCGGTTGGCGATGTTGTGATCACGGAGGGCGGCCAGCGCCAGGTCCAGATCGTCCGGGTTGTCCTCCACGATGAGGATGTCAGCGCTGGAGACACTCACGTCACTCGTCATCACTCACCGCTTCCCCCACCGTGAAGTAGAAGGTGGCACCCTCACCCACGGCTGATTCCGCCCAGATGGCGCCGCCATGCTTGTGGATCACCCGCTGGACGATCGCCAGACCGACGCCCGTCCCCTCGAACTCCTCCTGCAGGTGCAGACGCTGGAACATGCCGAACATCTTGTCCGCATAGGCCTGGTCGAACCCGACACCGTTGTCGCGGATGAAGAAGGCGCGGTGTCCCTCCGGGTCCTTCGTCGTCCCGATGGTGATCTTCGACGGGTCACTCGCCCGGCTGAACTTCACCGCGTTCCCCACGAGGTTGTCCAGGACCCGCCTGATGAGCACGCGGTCCGCCGTGACCGAGCCGAGCGGCTCGATCTCGAACTGGACCCGAGCCCGGTCGTCCGGCGCGACGACATCGTCGAGGCACTCGGTGACCGCGTCGTCCATAGAGAAGACGCGCGGCATCACCTGCTGGCGGCCCACCCGTGAGAACTGGAGGAGGTCGTCGATCAGCGTGCCCATGCGGTGCGAGCCCGCCTCGACGCGGCGCAGGTGCTGGAGCGCGTCCGGCGGGATGTCGTCCCCCAGTTTTCCAAGCGCCATCTGGAGGAAGCCGTCGATCGCGCGGAGCGGTGCGCGCAGGTCGTGCGATACCGAGTACGAGAACGCCTCGAGTTCCTGGTTCGCCGCCTGGAGCGCGGCCGTCCGCTCCTCCACGCGTTCCTCCAGGTGGGCGTTGAGCTCCTCGATCTCCCGTGTCCGCTCCACCACCGCGTCCGCCATCGTGTCGATCGAGCGTCCGAGGTCGCCGATCTCTCCGTGTGCGTAGTCCGGCGCAACGCGGGCGCTGGTATCGCCCTCGCCGAACCGCAACGCCGTCTGCTGCGCGTGGCGGAGCGGGCGGATGATCAGTCGTTCCGACCCGACCCAGGCGATGGCGACTGCCAGGCCCGTGAAGAGCAGGAAGCCGAACGAGTTCCGCCACAGGTCCGCCAGCGCCGCGCTCAGCACCTCGTTGCGGTTGATCCCGACGATGACCAGGGCATCCCCACCCAGGGCACTGAACGGGACGAATCCGAGCACGGATGGGACGCCCTCCGCGCTGGTCGAGTTCAGCGAGCCGGTGCCCAGGGCGACCATCCGCGCCATGTTCCCGCTGCCGGAGGGGGGCCGGCCGATCAGGTCGCCGCCCGGGTCCGGGTAGCGCGCCACAATGCGCCCCTCCGCGTCGGTGACGGTCGCGAACGACCCCTCCGGGAGCGTGTCGATGAGGTCGGATGGGGTAAGCGCCGCAAGCGAGACAAAGACGACCAGGGAGGCAACGTGGGTGCCCTCCGCGTTCCGGACGGGCTGGAAGACCGGAAGCACGAAGTTGCCCGTCTGCGGGCTCCGGTCGACCCCCACCGTGACCGGAAACACGGATGCCGCCACATCGGCGAGGTAGGGGCGGTCTGCGAGCGTGGCGCCCTCTGGCAGATCCGTGTCCGCGCACAGGAAACGCCCGTCCGGGTACACGAGGCCGAAGAGCTCGCTCGACTCTGCCGTCGTCATCGGCGCGAAGAACGCCGCGCAGGCCTCGGGCGCGATCTCGTCGAGCGATTTGATCGGTGCCAGCAGCGCGTTGAGCAGCGCTCCAAACGGGAGCAGCACGTTCTTCGTACCGGTGACCTGAGAACCGACGTAGTTCTCATAGGCCTGTGCGATCCGGATCGCATTCTCACGGGCGTTGTCTTCGTCCGCGGATCGGCGATCGATACTCGAATACAGCGCAAGCGCCGCCACGGGCACCCCCACCAGGAGGATCAGGCTTAAGACCTCGAGACGCAGCGAACTCGGACGCAGGCGCCGCAGAACAACCACGACACGCGCCTTTCGACTCCCGCTTGGTCTAGCAAGGAATAGTCTACATTCCTTGACTTATCAACTACCCGATTGTGATGGCGCGCACATTGCTGGCCCACATACACGGTTTTGTAATGCCTGAGGCACGATTCAATTATTAGCAACGCAAATACTTCGGGACGGTCAGGGATTTATCAGGCTTCCACGCCCTTCGCCGCACCCGACGAACGTGGCGATCGAGGTGTGTCGCGTCCTTAACGACCCCGGCGGTATCCTTCAGAGGTCACTGACTGGCGCCACGGGAGTCCCTCATGCCCACGATCCGTCGGAAGCCCACGCGTCCCGTGCGGATCGGCTCGATCACCGTCGGCGGCGGCGCGCCGATCGCGGTCCAGAGCATGGCAGCGACGAAGACCCAGGACATCGAGGCGACGACGCGCCAGGTGAACCTGATCCACGCGGCGGGCGCGGACATCATCCGCATCGCGTGTGACTCCAAGGCCGACGTCGCCGCCCTCGCCGAGGTGCGTGCGCGGGTCATGGAGAGCATCCAGCCGAACCTCTCCGTAGACCTGCAGGAGAACTACCGCCTCGCTGAGATCGTGGCGCCGTTCGTGGACAAGATCCGGTACAACCCCGGCCACCTCTGGCACCACGAGCGCGAGAAGTCGATCCGCGACAAGGTCGCGTACATCGCCGAGGTCGCCGAGCAGCACGATGTCGCCCTGCGCGTCGGCGTGAACTGCGGCTCGGTCGACCCCGTGATGTCCGAGCGCTTCGGCGACGACGATGTCGGCGCGATGGTCGAGAGCGCCCTCGAACACACGCGCATGCTCGACGACCTGGGGTTCACCCGATACGTCGTCTCCATGAAGGACTCGGACTGGCGCAAGGTCGTGGAGGGGAACCGGCGGTTCGCCTCAATGCGGCCGGAGGTGCCACTCCACCTCGGCGTCACGGAGGCCGGGATGCCGCCGGACGGCATCATCAAGACGCGCATCGCCTTCGAGCAACTGCTCGCCGAGGGCATCGGCGACACGCTCCGCGTCTCGCTCACCCTCCCGTTCGACGACAAGGGCCAGGAGGTCACCGTCGGGCGCGAGCTCATCGAGGACATCTACGCGGGCCGGTTCCGATCGGTCCCGCCGAACTTCGGCGAGGGGCTCAATATCATCAGTTGCCCCTCGTGCTCCCGCGTCGAGAACAACGCCTTCGTCGAGCTCGCGCAGGACGTGAAGGCGATGGCTCAGTACGCGAAAGACTACGAGATCACGATCGCCGTCATGGGCTGTCGCGTGAACGGCCCCGGCGAGACTGACGACGCGGACATCGGCCTCTGGTGCGGCCCGCTGGGCGTGAACCTGAAGCACGGCGAGGACGTGGTAGGCCACTTCCCATACGACACCGTGATCCACGAGACTCGCGCCCTCCTCGACCGCGTGATCGCCGACAAGGGGTTCGCCCCGGCCGGCGCGTAGCGCGAGCAACCGAAGCGACCGCTTTCCCGTCGTACCAGTCAGCGCAACGCCAGGCACCGAAGAAGGGCGGCCTCGTGGCCGCCCTTCCCTGAACGCTTCCACCCTCCAACGGGCTAGCGGATGCGTCGACGCAACGCGCCTCCGGCCAGGCCGAGGCCCAGGATCGCCCCCACACCCATCAGCCAGGGCGATGCCGGAGACGTACCGGACTCGTACGGGCCGTACCCGGTATCTGCCGGGGTTGGCGCCTGCACCGGAACGAGTTGCGGCGCCGCGAGCGTCCCCGAACCCGATGTCGGGATCGTGAGGAACGGAGTCACGGCCGTGCCGTTCAGTGCAAACGTGATCCTGGCGCCGGGGACGATGCACGTCGCCGGGAGCGTCACGTTCCGCGCGGCCGTCGCCGAAAGCACGACCGAACCGCAGACGTTCGCGCCCACCATGACGTCCACCTTGCCAGTGCCGCGAGGGAACGTGACGGTCAACGGATCCGCCGCCGTCAGGTTAGTCAGCGTCAGCGGACCAGAGATGATCGCCGGGATGCCGAGCGAAGCCTCCAGATCCACCACCGAGTTGGCGACGAAGGTGACCACCGCGCCCGGGATGCTACAGGCACCCGTCAGCACCAGCACGGTTGTGCTCGACGGGCTGGTCGTAGCCGTCCCACAGACCATGCCGCCCACTATCGCGCTGACCGTACCTGCCGGACCAGCCGGGAGGTTCACCCGAAGGATGACCGGGCTCAGGTCTGCCAGGTTCACCGCGCCCCCGGCTACGGGGACCGTCAGGACAGTGCTCAGCTGGACACCGGCGGATGTCACGAAGGTGACTGACTCACCAGCGATGGCACAACTGGCCGGCAAGGTGACGGTGTTCGCCTCGGCGCCGAGTGCGACCGACCCACAGGCCAGGCCGTCAACGGAGATCAGGAGCGAGCCCGTGCCAGCCGGGACTGTCACTACCACGGGAGTCGCGCTTGCCAGGCTCGTCAGCGTCAGCGTCGCCCCACCGGCGGCGGGGACCGTCAGTGTGCTCGCCAGCGTGGAACCACCGGCGACGAATGAAATGACGGAGTTGGGCACCGCACAACTGGCCGGGAGGGAAAGCGTCGTCGTGGCTGTCTGGGACACGGCCACCGTGGCGCAGACCTGCCCGCCAACCATCGCACTGACCGAACCGCTCCCACCGGGCACCGCGGGGACGGTGATGAGGACAGGATTGGCAGGATTCAATGAGGCGGTCGACAGGGCGCCAACCCCGCCTGCGGGGACGGTCAGAGACGAGGCGACGGCGACCCCGTTACTCGTGAGGGTGATCGCCGCACCCGGGATCTGACAGGCAGCACTCAATGTCAGCGTGACCGGAGCGGTCGGTGACGTAGTTGCCGTACCGCAGGTGGTGCCGTTCACCGTAGCGACCACGACACCCGTGGGGCTCGCCGGCAGGGTGACCGTCAGCGTTGTAACCTGCGCGGACACCACGCTGAAGAGGAAGAGGCTCATCAATCCGCCGATGAGCAGCGGGAGTGTGCGTCGCAAGAGACGCTTCCCTGAGGTGGGAGATGGCATGACTGATCCTTCTGACGCCGCAGCGCCTATAAGTCGACAGCACTCGGAGGTCCGAGGCTGTCGTTCCGTAGCTGCCCGGTCACACGGCTACCGTGCGGTTTCTAGGTGTGTTCGCGATTGGTCAGGTGGGCTGAATCGAACACGCCCAACAAACAATGCTGAACGAACCGTTATTACCGCGTGACGACGCCGTCACAACAACGAACGATGTTTAAACTGGGTGGCTCAGCGCCCCCGGCCATCTGAGGGGCTACCCCGTGGGGGCGCCGCTGGGCTCCGCGAGACGTAGAATCGGACCGATATGGGGGCCGGGTGAAGCTGCCGTTCCAACTTCAGGCCACCGAGACCGTCTCGATGGTGCTCCGGCGGCACTGGGTCCACCTCTATCCCCGGCTCGCCCTCCTCGTCCTCGCCGCCGTCGCACCACCGATCGGGCTCTGGGTTGGAGCGGACGCCATCGGCGACCCGAGCGGCGCCGTCCGGATCGTCCTGCTGGCCGTGATGACCATCTGGGCCGCGTACTGGCTCACGACGACCTACCTGCTCTGGTACCGATACGAGCACGATGTCTGGATCGTGACCGACCAGCGGCTCGTCGACTCCCTCAAGCGACACTGGTTCCACCACCAGATGTCGTCGGTCGACCTCGCGGACATCGAGGATGTGTCGGTAGAGCGGGACGGCGTGTTCCGCACGATGTTCGACTACGGCGATGTCCAGGTGCAGACGGCGGCCCAGCGGGCCAACTTCGTCCTGAGCGCGATCCCGCACCCGAGCGACGTGCTCACGCAGGTCGACGCCGCCCGCGACCTCGCCCGCCGCGGCACGATCCCGAACTAGCCGCGCTCTGAGTCCGATCCCCTCCCCCTCGCGGGGGAGGGTTGGGGTGGGGAAGTGCCGGAGCTCAGGCGAGCGGCACCGGCTCCGCCACCAGGTCCGGCAACGCGTCGATCGAAGACTCGTGGCGGCGCGCGATCGCGATGAGGCGTTCGAGGCGACCTCGGAAGGTCGCGGCGTCGATGCC
>CAYPYF010000030.1:9848-11219 GCA_964414675.1 uncultured Dehalococcoidaceae bacterium | reverse complement strand
GATGCCTCGGTGGGTCGGGCCGCGGTCCTCGATGCGGGCGGCGGCACGGCCGAGGAGCGCGACGACGCCGCGAGGGTTCCCGCGCGCCCAGTGCGTGTACCCGGCGCCCAGCTGCGCGAGGCCTTTGAAGAACTCCTCCTCGTCGGTGCCCTTCGCGTAGGCCCAGCAGGTCTCCCACGCTTCGTGGGCGCCGAAGTAGTTCCCGGCGTCGAAGAGCCGAATGGCCTCGGCATGGCACTCCTCGAGCGTCATCTCGTCGAAGTACGGGAGTTCGAGGCGGTTCACCTCACCGGCGGGAAGCGGCCGCCCGAGTTCGTCGCGGGGCCGCTCTGGCTTCATCGCCGGCGGCAGGGACGCATCGCTGTCCTCGGGTGTCGTCATGTTCCCTAGAGTATCGGGCGAGAGAGGCGGGGCCGATGATCCTCGAAGTCGCGATATTGCACGTGAAACGCGGGGAGGAGGTCGCGTTCGAGGCGGCCTTCCGTGAGGCCTCGCCGATCATCGCGTCGATGCAGGGCTACCGCGGCCACCGACTCCACCGGTGCATCGAGGAGGACACGAAGTACCTCCTCACCGCCGAGTGGGAGCGGCTCGAAGACCACACCGAGGGCTTTCGTGGCTCGGCCGAGTACCAGCGTTGGCGCGCACTCCTCCATCATTTCTACGATCCATTCCCCGTGGTGGAGCACTACGCCGAGGTGGCGCTGTAGGCGCTAACTAGCCGCCCGGGGGGCGCCCTCGTAGGATCGCGGGATGCGAATGTCCCGCCTGTTCGGCCACACCCTGCGCGAGTTCCCCACGGAGGCGGAGACGCCGAGCCATGCGCTGCTGCTGCGCGGTGGCTTCGTGGACCAGTTGATGGCGGGGGTCTACTCCTACCTGCCGCTCGGCAACCGCGTGCGGCTCCGCATCGAGCGGGTCATCCGCGAGGAGATGGACCGCGCCGGCGGCCAGGAGGTGCGCCTCCCCACCCTGCAGCCGATCGAGCTATGGGAGGAGTCCGGCCGCAAGCAGGCGATGGGCGACGTGCTCTTCCAGCTGCGCGACCGCAAGGAGCGCGGCCTCGCCCTCGGCCCGACGCACGAGGAAGTCGTGACGCGGCTCTTCAAGGACCACGCGCAGTCGTACCGCGACCTGCCGGCGACGCTCTACCAGGTCCAGACCAAGTTCCGTGACGAGGCTCGCCCCCGCGGTGGGCTGGTGCGCGTGCGCGAGTTCACGATGAAGGACGCCTACTCCTTCGACGCCGACGACGGCGGGCTGGATGCCTCGTACGCCGCGATGTTCCAGGCGTACCGGCGCATCTTCGCGCGCTGCGGCGTGCCCACGATCCCCGTCGAGGCGGACTCTGGCGCCATCGGCGGGAAGGGC
>CAYPYF010000030.1:0-9838 GCA_964414675.1 uncultured Dehalococcoidaceae bacterium | reverse complement strand
AGGAGTTCATCTTCCTCACCGAGTACGGCGAGGACACCATCGTCTTCTGCGACAGCTGCGACTACGCGGCGAACACGGAGAAGGCGGAGTTCGTCCGCCCCGCCGCGGTGGAGGGCGCTCCCGCTCCCACCGAGGTCGTCGACACCCCCGGTGTCACGACGATCGCGGACCTCGCCACATTCCTGAGGATCGAAGCGCGACAGACGGCGAAGGCCGTGTTCTTCATGGCGACGCCGAAGTCGGGCGCGCCGTTCCCGGTCTTCGCGGTCGTGCGCGGTGACATGGACGCCAACGAGGTCAAGCTCGCGAACGCCCTCGGCGGTGCAGAGCTGCGACCGATGGTCGACCAGGAGCTCGCCGAGCACGGCCTCGTGGCCGGGTACGCCTCACCGATCGGTGTCGCCTCGCATGTGCGCATCGTCGCCGACCTCGCCCTGCCGGACTCGCCGAACCTCGTCGCGGGCGCCAACGAAGTAGGCCGGCACCTGCGGAACGTGAACTACGGGCGGGACTGGGAGGCGCACACCGTCGCCGACATCGCCTCGGCGCAAGCGGGGTTCGGGTGCGCCCGCTGCGGCGGGACCCTCGGCACGGGACGCGGCATTGAGATGGGCCACGTCTTCCGGCTCCAGTACGTCTACACCGAATCCATGGACGTGACCGTGCAGGGCGCGGACGGCGAGCCGGTGCGTCCGACGATGGGCTGCTACGGCATCGGCGTGGAGCGCATCCTGAGCGCCGCCGTCGAGGTGAACCACGACGAGGCCGGCATCCAGTGGCCTGCCTCGATCGCACCGTTCGACGTGGTGATGGTGGGCATCGGACTCGACCGCGACGAGGCCGTCCGGGCGGACGCCGACCGGCTCTACGAGGAACTCGAGGCGGCCGGCCTCGACGTGCTCTTCGACGACCGTGACGAGCGCCCCGGTGTGAAGTTCAACGACGCCGACCTCATCGGCATCCCGGTACGCCTCACCGTTTCCACCCGGAACCACGGTGCCGGCGTCGTCGAAGTGAAGCAGCGCGACGCCTCCGAGGCCGAGTCGGTGCCCCGCGCAGACGTCGTCGCGAAGGTGCAGTCGCTCCGCGAGGGGCTGCTGGGCCGTCTCACCATCGAGGAGATCGAACGGCTGGCTCGCCGCCAGCCCCCCGTCCCGACCGAGGGCGAATAGCCCTCGATCTAGGCGGCCTCGCGCTGGTCAGTTGCCACGAGCGTCACCGCAGGCACGTCCGCGAGCGCCACGTCCGTCGCTGTCACCGCACCGGCGGGCGTCGCGTACACGCGGACCACGGGACGATCGTGCTCGGGTCCCTGCTGCACGACCACGCCGTAGGCGCCCTCGTGCTGGCCGCCGTGCAGGACCACGTCCGTCCCGATGGGGTAGCGCGGAACCAGGTCGACGAAGCGGCCCACGACCTCGGCGTTCAGCCGCGGGCCGGCCTCGCCCGCGACGATGTGACGGGCGGCGGCGGCGGAGAGTGGCGCCTGCCCGGGCGCGCCGGCGACGAGGCGTTCGTAGCGGTCGGCGACCGCGATGATCTCGGAGACCAGGGTGATACGCGGAGCCTCGGGGGTTGCGTTCCGGAGGACGCGGTTGCCGCCGGTCATGCCGTTCGGGTAGCCGCCACCAGACTGATGCTCATGGTGTTCGACGGCCACGAGCGGCAGCGCGGGGGCGCGTTTCTCCAACGGCTTCAGCAGCGCGGCGCCGAGGACCGTGTGGTCCTCGTACCGGCGCTGCTGGCCGGGGGTACGGAGGTCGGCCGGGGTGCGGCGGACATCGTCCGGCACCATCAGCAGGCCCAGGTCATGGACGATCCCGGCGAGGCCGGTCCAGACGATGTCCCCGTGCGAGAACCCGAGGTCGGCCGCGAGGCGTACCGCGAGCGAGGTGACACCGAGCGAGTGGCCCATCAGGTCATCCCCGGGCTGCCGCTCGCTCAGGAAGCCGGAGGCGGGATCGGCGTCGTGGACGCGGTCGACCAGCGTGTGCACGGCGCCCCGGAGCGCCTCCATCGCGCCACTCGTGTCCATCGTGGGGATGAAGCGGACGTCCTTCAGCGCGAGCAGCGCGCGGCTGGTGGGCTGCTGCCCGAGCGGCGCCACCGCCTTGCCGGCGATCTCGAGGGCGTCCCGCATCGCGCGGGCCAGGCCCTGGTCCGGGCCGTAGACATCGACGAGTGGCCGGACATCGAGGCCCACGCAGGCCGCGTCCTCGATGAACGCGACGGCGACGCCGTGCTCCCGGAGCGCCCGCGCGGCCCGTGCCGAGAGGCGCATGCCGGCGCGCGCGAGGATGTCGCCCGAGGGACCTCGGACGTCACGCACCAGCACCGCGCCGTCTACGGACGGGTGGTCGAGTGGGACGCGTCTCATCCGTGCTTGCTCCCTCGCGGCTACTCCCCGTAATCATCGACCAGACGGCGGGTGGCTTGAGTCAGGGTTCTCCCGAGGAGGGGGTCATGACAGACGGAATGGGCACTCTTGAGGCCTCCGCGCCGGGAGTGATATGCTTTCCCGGCAGCGCCTCTCTTGGAGACGTGGGCCCGGTGCCCACGTTTTTTTTGCCCGAGGGTTCTCCCTGAGCGCCACGGGCCGGGAGGGACGACGCGCCGCACAGCACGTCCCCGTTGGACGCCGGAGTGGCCGCGGAACCGCGGCCGTACAGGTTGAGGCATGAAGAACGAGTTCGTCCTCGCGATTACGCAGTTGTCCGCCGAGAAGAATCTCGACTCCGACACCGTGTTCGCCGCCGTTGAGTCTGCGATGGCATCCGCCCTGAAGAAGGACGAGTTGCAGTGGGCTGACGTGGTGGTGGCCATCAACCGCGACAGCGGCGACATCGAGACGTTCCGCCGCTACCAGGTCATGAACGACGACGACATCGAGGATGACGAGATCCAGATGTCGCCGGAGCGCGCCCGCGAGATGGGCTTCGCCGGCAAGCAGGTGGGCGACGAGGTCCTCGAGAAGCTCGAGGCCACCCCGAACCAGGGACGCATCGCCGCCCAGACCGCGAAGCAGGTCGTCCTGCAGCGCCTCCGCGAGGCCGAGCGTGAGTCCGTCTTCGAGGACTTCACCGGCAAGGAAGGCGAGCTGGTCTCCGGCACCGTCCTCCGGGTGGAGGGCGGACGCCGCCAGGTGATCCTGGACCTCGGCCGTACCGAGGCAGTCCTACCCGCGTCCGAGCAGATCCGTGCCGAGCACTATCGCGTGGGCCAGCGCCTGCGCGTCTTCGTGAAGGAGGTCTACAAGGCCTCCAAGGGTCCGCAGGTCGTGGTCTCTCGCGCCAACCCGGCGCTGCTGCGCCGCCTGTTCGAATTGGAGATCCCGGAGATCGCACGCGGCGTGGTGGAGATCATGGGGATCTCCCGAGACGCCGGCTACCGCGCCAAGGTCGCCGTGGTCTCCCGCCAGCACGGCATCGACGCCATCGGCGCGTGCGTGGGTGTGCGCGGCGCGCGCATCCAGAACATCATCAACGAGCTCGGCGGCGAGCGGATCGACATCATCCGCTGGGACCCGGTGGAAGAGGCGTTCGTCGCGAACGCCCTCAGCCCGGCCGAGGTGGTCTCCATCCGCATCGAACGTGACGAGAACACGGCCTTCGTAGCCGTGCCGGACAAGCAGTTGAGCCTGGCGATCGGCAAGGAGGGGCAGAACGCCCGCCTCGCCGCGAAGCTGACCGGCCGGCGCATCGACATCCGTCCGGAGAGCGCCCTGATGCAGGCCGGCGAGGACATGTTCGCTCCGCCGGAGCCGACCATGGAGGCGATCCCGATCGAGCGTGCCGCTGCCGCGAGCCCGGCCGCCCCGTCTGCTGTGGCGCCCTCGCAGGCGACGTACGCGCGCCCGGGCCTACCCGGCGAGTTCCCGAAGCCGGAGCCGGTGGCTGCACCGGTCGAGGAGGAGGTCCGCCTCACCCCCGAGCAGGAGATCCTCGCCGAGATCGTGGAGATCGAGGACGAAGTCGAGGACATGGCCGTCGCGGACGAGCCGGAACGCGTCGAGCGCCCTCGGGCGGACCGTCCGGCATCAAGCGGCCTGCGCTTCGCGGAGGAGATCCGTGAGGTCCAGCGCGTGGACGACGACGAAGAGGCGAACCGCCGCGACCGGCGCAAGCGTCGTGGTCCGGCTGCGGCCGGTCCGGCGCGCCCCGCCCGCACGCCTCGCGGCCCCGCGGGCGGCGGTGGCCGGCGCTTCGACATCGATGACATCGACGAGGAAGAGATCGAAGCGGCGCTGCATGGCGACGACTTCCTGAGCGACGAGGATGAGTACGAAGAGGACGACGAGTAAGGGGACGCGACGTCCCGCCCCCCAGCGCACCTGTGCTTCGTGCCGGCGCGTGGGAGACCAGTCGTCGTTTGTCCGCCTGGTCCGGGTCACGGACGAGGCGGGCGTCCGGGTAGAAGTGGATGAGGGGCGCCGGAAGATCTCCGGACGCGGCACCTACCTCTGCCGGGACGCCGACTGCTGGGACCGAGGGCTGAAAGGCGCTCTGACCGGTAGCCTGCGGACACCGATTGAACCGGACAACCGCGAGGTGCTGCGCTCGTACGGCGCGCGCTTCGTATCAACACCATCAGCGGAGGAC
The DNA here is from genome assembly GCA_964414675.1 of uncultured Dehalococcoidaceae bacterium. GTDB lineage: Bacteria > Chloroflexota > Dehalococcoidia > UBA2979 > UBA2979 > W-Chloroflexi-9. Next base: position 5,240 of record CAYPYF010000030.1, on the reverse strand, counting down.
TCCCCCACCGGAGTCTCCGACCAGTACGAAGGCGAGGACGCATGACGAATCAGCAGGTGGTGCAGATCCCGCCGGCGATCGTCGTCGGCGAACTTGCGGAGCTCCTGGGCGTCAGTGGCATTGACGTCATCAAGGAGCTGATGAAGAACGGCGTGATGGCCACCATCACGCAGACGATCGACTTCGACACAGCGGCCGTCGTGGCTGCGGACCTCGGCTTCGAGCCGGAGGAGCAGAACAACGACGCCGACGACCTGGCCTCGGACGACCCGGACGCCGGCCCGGCGCTGCGCACCCTGCGCATCGTCGAGGAGGGTGAGGGCCAGATCGTCCGCTCCCCTGTCGTGACCGTCCTCGGACACGTGGACCACGGCAAGACCACGCTGCTGGACCGCATCCGGGAGACCAACGTGGTCGCCGGGGAGGCCGGCGGCATCACGCAGCACATCGGCGCGTACCAGGCGAAGGCCCCGGACGGCCGCACGATCACGTTCATCGACACCCCCGGCCACGAGGCGTTCTCCAAGATGCGCGCCCGTGGTGCGATGGTGACGGACGTCGCGATCATCGTGGTCGCGGCGGACGACGGCGTGATGCCGCAGACCCGCGAGGCGATCGACCACGTGAAGGCCGCCGGCGTGCCGATGGTCATCGCGATCAACAAGATCGATGCCGGCAACGCCAACCCGGACCGCGTCCTGCAGCAACTCACCGAGGTCGGCCTGGTGCCGGAGTCCTACGGTGGCGACCAGCTGGTGGTCCAGGTCTCCGCGCTCAAGGGCGAGGGCATCCCGGAGCTCCTCGAGAACGTCCAGCTGCTCACGGACATCGGCGAGCTCAAGGCGAACCCGGACCAGGACGCCATCGGCGTGGTGCTCGAGGCGCAGACGGACCGCCACCGTGGCGTCGTCGCCACGGTGCTCGTGCAGACCGGCACGCTCCACCAGGGCGACACGATCCTCGCGGGCCTCTCCTACGGCCGCGTGAAGGCGATGACCCTGGCGACGGGCGAGCGCGTGCAGGAGGCCGGGCCGTCGACCCCCGTCGAGATCCTCGGACTGTCCGATGTGCCTCCGGCCGGCGAGCGCTTCGTCGTCCGCAAGAACGAGAAGGAAGCGCGTGCGCAGTCCGTGGAGCGCCAGCGCGCCCTGGACGCGGGCGCGATCGACCGCTCCGGCGTCACGCTGGACTCGCTGTTCGGCGAGATCCACCAGGGCAACGTGAAGGACTTCAACCTGATCCTCAAGACAGACGTGCAGGGCTCCATCGAGCCGCTCGTCCAGTCGCTGGAGGAGCTCACGGTCGAAGAGGTCAACGTGAAGGTGATCCACGCCTCCGTGGGTTCCGTCACCGAGTCTGACGTGCAGCTCGCCGTCGCCTCGGCGGGCGTCATCATCGCCTTCAACGTCCAGACTGAGCCGGGCGCGGAGCGCCTGGCGAAGCAGGAAGCGGTGGAGATCCGGGAGTACCAGATCATCTACGCGATCCTGGAGGACGTGGAGAAGGCCGTGAAGGGCATGCTCGCCCCGGTCTACCGCGAGGTGCAGGACGCGACCATCGAGGTGCGCCAGGTCTTCCGCCTGGGCCGCCGGAACGCCATCGCCGGCGCCTACGTCCGCGAAGGCACCGCCATCCGGAACGCCTCCTGCCGCGTGACGCGCGGGGGCGAGGTCATCCACGAGGGCCGGCTGGACAGCCTCAAGCGCATCGACGAGGACTCCCGCGAGGTGGCTGCCGGCCTGGAGTGCGGCATCATGGTGACCAACTTCACCGACTTCGAGGAGGGCGATGTGATCATCACCCACCACCAGGAGCAGGTGCGCTGAGCCGCCGGACTGAACGGGTCAACGAACTGATCCGCGAGGTCCTCGCGGATGCCGTGCGGCTGCGCGTGAAGGACCCTCGCCTCAGCGGGGTCCTCTTCACGTTCACGCACGTGGACGTCTCCCCGGACTTCTCGCACGCGCGCGTCGACGTCTCCGTGATGGGCGACTCCGAGGTGAAGGCCGACGCGATCCTCGCGCTCAACCACTCCGCGTCCTTCCTCCAGCGCGAGGTGAACCGCGAGGTGAAGCTCCGGCGCATCCCCGCCCTCCACTTCGAACTCGACGAGTCCATCGAGGAAGGCGACCGCATGACGCAGCGCCTCCGCGATGTCGCCCGCTCCGAGGGTCGCGAGATCTAGGCCGGCATCCCGATGGTCCGAGGCTTCATCAACGTGGACAAGCCGCAGGGGATCACGTCCTTCGACGTGGTGCGCCGCATCCGGCGCGCGGCGGGCATCCGCAAGGTCGGCCACGCCGGCACGCTCGACCCCAACGCCACGGGTGTCCTGCCGGTCGCGATCGGGGAGGCCACACGGCTCGTCGATGAGCTCGTGGACGCCTCGAAGCGGTACGAGGCGACCGTCGTCTTCGGGCAGGCCACCGACACCTACGACATCGAGGGCGCCGTCACCGAGGCGCACGACGCGTCCCACCTCACCCAGGCAGCCGTACACGCAGCCCTCGCCCCGTTCGTCGGCGACCTGATGCAACGTCCACCTGCCTACAGCGCCGTGAAGCGCGAGGGCGTCACGGCCTACAAGGCCGCCCGCGCCGGCAACCCGCTCGACCTCGAGGAACGGCCGGTGGTCGTCCATGGGATCGACGTGCTCTCGTTCGACACCTCGGAGCCCGCACGGCCGGTGCTCCGCCTCGACGTGCGCTGCGGCAAGGGGTTTTATGTCCGGTCACTGGCGCACGACCTCGGGCAGGACCTCGGCGTCGGCGCGCACCTCGGCGCGCTCCGGCGGACGCAGGTCGGGCCGTTTGTGATCGCGGACGCGACGCCCCTCGACGCGGCCGTGCGACTCCTGGAGGCGCGTGAGTACGCCCGCCTCGTCCATGCGCCCGACATCGTCCTCCAGCGATGGCCAGCGCTCGTGGTGGGCCACGAACAGGCCGCGCGCCTGCGCCAGGGGATCGACATCGTGGTGCTCCCACAGAGTGGCTCCCTGCCGCCACAGGAGGGCCCTCAGGGCCGCCGAGCCCGTTGTTATACCCCGGAAGGCCAGTTGCTGGCGCTGGTGGAGGCAGGCCCTGCCGTGGGCTCCTGGCACCCGTTCCGTGTCTTCACACCCGATCCAGACGCGATCACGGACTGATACGGGGTCTCGGATAGATGCCCCCGCGCGTTGACAGCACCATCCCGCCAGCGTACGAGGGACGGGAAACAAACTGCCGTAGGCCCTCGAAGATCGCAGCGGGGGAGGGTCCACGGGTACGCGTCGCGCGTGCGACGGGGAGGTGCATATGGAGGCCTACTGCCTCAAGTGTCGTGAGAAGCGTGAGATGTCGGACCCGAATCCCATCACGATGAAGAACGGGAAGCCCGCGACCGAAGGCAAGTGCCCGGTGTGTGGCACCCGCATGTTCAAGATCGGGAAGACCGCCGCACACTCCTAACTCCCCACCTCGTGTGAGCGAAACGGACGCCGCCCCCTCCCCGGGCGGCGTTTGTGCGTCCCGCACCACGGACCGCCGAGGCCGCTACCGCGCTGCCCGCGAGGCGGCGCCGAGGAACGCGTCCACGCGGGGGTCGAGCGTGGCGCTGCGGCGCCGCACGCCCACGAGCGTGCGCACGGCCACCTGCGCCCCCTGCCTCAACCTCCCACCCTCGCCGGCGACGGCGGGAGGGAGCACGGTCCAGCCGAAGCCGAGTTCCACCATCTGCCGCAGGACCTGGGGGTTGTGCGACTCCAGCGTCACGCGCGGGACGATCCCCAGCCGCGCGAGGCCTTCGTCGATCTGATGGCGAGTGTGGGATCCCACGGGATAGAGCACCCAGTCCGCGTCCTCAGCCGAGCGCGCGTCCGCGGGGGGCGCGTAGATGTGCAGCGGCTCGCGCCCCACCTCGACGACCTCGAAGTCGCCCGCGACGGGCGCGACCACGAACGCGAGGTCCAGCTCGTACCGCTGGAGGCGCTCCATGAGCGCACCCGAGGTGTCCACGATCAGCTGGAGGCGTACCTCGGGGTGCGTTTCGCGGAAGTCCCGCACGGCGTCCGGCAGCGCGTAGAGGCTCGCGGCGTCGATCATCCCGACCGTCAGCGTCCCCGCCCCGCCCTCCCGGTAGGACGTGACCCACGCCTGGAACTCCGCCGTCTGCCCCAGCACCTCCGAGGCGAACCGCGCCGCCTCCCGACCCACCTCGGTCAGCTCGCGTCGCCGGCCGCGTGCCTCGAAGAGGGGGAGGCCGATCCGGCGCTCGAGCTCCGCGAGGGACTGCGAGAGCGCGGGCTGGGAGACGTGGAGACGGCGCGCCGCCTCGGTGAAGGTGGAGGCGCGCTCGACCTCGCGGAGGTAGGTGAGCTGCTGGAGGTGGATCGAGAGCGGCGGTGCATCGTTCATAGGAGATATCAATATATCTCATAGGAACAATGCAGTAGACGCATGTATCGGACTCGCCGACGATGGCTTCCGTTGAGCGCGAACGCCACTACACAGCCCACCCGCAAGCGGGTCGCGGCGCCGAAAGAGGAACCCATGCCTGACGAGAAGATCAACGTCGCCATCATCGGCGTCGGCAACTGTGCGTCGTCCCTGGTCCAGGGCGTCGAGTACTACAAGAACGCCGAGGCGGGCGACGTCATCCCCGGCCTGATGCACCCTGTGCTCGCCGGCTACCACATCCGCGACATCAACTTCGTCGCGGCCTTCGACGTGGACGCGGACAAGGTCGGCAAGGACCTCAGCGAGGCGATCTTCAGCGGGCAGAACAACACCTTCAAGTTCTCGGACGTCCCCACCAGCGGCGTGACGGTCTCCCGCGGGATGACCCACGACGGCATCGGCAAGTACCTCTCGCAGGTCATCACGAAGGCGCCGGGCGAGACCGACGACATCGTGAAGATCCTGAAGGAGACGAACACCCACGTCGTCATCAACTACCTGCCCGTCGGCTCCGAGGAGGCGACGAAGTGGTACGTGGAGCAGGTGCTGCAGGCCGGCTGTGCCTTCATCAACTGCATCCCGGTGTTCATCGCCAAGGAGAACTACTGGGCGAGCCGCTTCGAGGAGAAGGGGCTCCCGATCATCGGCGACGACATCAAGTCGCAGGTGGGCGCGACGATCCTCCACCGGACGCTGGCGCGCCTGTTCCAGGACCGCGGCGTGCGCATCGACCGCACGTACCAGTTGAACTTCGGTGGCAACACCGACTTCATGAACATGCTGGAGCGGGACCGCCTGGAGTCCAAG
>CAYPYF010000029.1:223-29505 GCA_964414675.1 uncultured Dehalococcoidaceae bacterium | reverse complement strand
GATCCCGGCGCTGCTGATCTCCACGGCGACGGGCATCATCGTGACCCGCGCCGCCTCCTCGGACTCCCAGCTCGGGAACAACATCGGCACGCAGGTCTTTGGCAACCCCCGCGTGCTGTTCATCGTGGCGGCGGTGCTGGGTGGATTTGGGCTAACACCGGGACTTCCCCGATCCCCGTTCTTCATCATCGCGGCCATGATGGCGGGAGCGGGACTCCTGGTCCGCGAACGTCAGAAGACGATGCAGGTCCAGGATGCCGAGGCGCGCGAAGCCGAGCAGGCCGAGGAGTCCCAGAGCGTGGACTCGGTGGTCTCCGTCCTCCGCGTCGACCCCCTGGAGGTCGAGGTGGGCTACGGCCTGATCCCACTGGTGGACGACGAGCGCGGCGGCAACCTGCTGAACCGCATCACGATCATGCGCCGCCAGACCGCGCTCGAGATGGGCATCGTCGTCCCGATGATCCGCATCCGCGACAACCTCTCGCTGGGCGCCCACCAGTACATGGTGCGGCTGCGCGGCATCGAGATCGGCGGCGGCACGCTCTACGTGAACAAGTTCCTCGCGATGGACTCCGGCCTCGCGACCGGCGACATCGAGGGCGAGGCGACCGTGGAGCCGGCCTTCGGGCTGCCGGCGCGCTGGATCATCGGACAGGACAAGCAGCAGGCCGAGCTCATGGGCTACACGGTGGTGGACCCGGCGTCGGTGTTGATCACGCACCTGAGCGAACTGATCAGCCGCCACGCGCCGGAACTGCTCTCGCGCCAGGACACACAGGGCCTGCTGGACCACCTGAAGCAGGAGTACCCCTCGGTCGTCGAGGAACTCGTGCCGGGTGTCCTCACCGTGGGCGAGGTCCAGGGCGTGCTCCAACTGCTGCTCGCGGAGAACGTCTCCGTGCGCGACATGGTCAGCATCGCGGAGACGCTCGCGGACCACGGCCGGCAGACGAAGGACATCGAGGCACTCGCGGAGGGTGTCCGCCAGGCGCTGGCGCGACAGATCACGATGCAGCACCGCGCCTCTGACAGCCGGCTCCACGCGATCACGCTGAACCCGCGGCTGGAGCAGACGCTCGCACAGTCGCTCACGCAGACCGACGCCGGGGTCGCCCTCGTGGTGTCGCCTGACCTCATGCAGCGGCTGATGAACCGCGTCGCCTCGCAGATGGAACTGGCCGCGGCCTCCGGGACGCAGCCCGTCTTGCTCACGTCAACCCGGATCCGTCGGCCGCTCCGTCGGCTGTTGGAACGATCACTCCCGACCCTGGCCGTCATGTCGTTCGCCGAAGTGGCGCGCGAGGTGGAGGTCGAGGCGATGGGACAGGTGGAGGTGGACCATGCAGCAGCCTAAGCGGTTCCAGGCGCCCACGATGGCAGAAGCCTATGACCAGGTACGACGGGAGTTCGGCGACTCCGCCGTGATCCTGTCGACGCGCAAGGCGTTCGCCCCGGGGTTGTTCGGCCAGCCCGGCCGGCAGTTCGTGGAGGTCGTCGCACGCGTCCCGCGTGAGGCTGCCGCAGTCCACCCCGACGCCCCGACCTTCGACCAGGACGCCGCGGCGCACGAGCTGGTGCGCGCGCTGGCGGAGGCGACGGCCTCCGCGCCGCTCGCCGCGAACAGCGCCACTCACGCCGGCTTCCAGCAGGTGGCCTCGGCGGATGACCAGCCGCAGCGTGCACGCGGTGGTATCGACGTAACGGCGCGCGACAGCGCCCCGCTGGCGCTCCCGATGCCGTCCGCCGCGACCGACGAGCCGTGGAGCCGCCAGCTGGACCAGATGCGCACGATGCTGGAGCAACTGGTCTCCGAGCGTCACAACGACCGGATCGAGGGCGGCGCGGCCCCCGTGCGCGCCCTGAAGGACCGACTCCTGGAGCACGGCGTCACGCCGGCCCTCGTCGGCTCGCTGCTCAGCGAGGTGGATGGTGCGTCCGCCCGCGACGAGCAGTCACTGGCCAACGCCGTCAAGCGCCGGATGGCCGCGATGTTCGCGCCGCCGGTCACGCTGACCCGTCGGCAGCGCGCGATCTTCCTCGTCGGGCCGGGTGGGGCCGGGAAGACCACGATGGCCGTGCGAATGGCGCTGGACCTCCAGCGTCAGGGCCTCAACGCGGTCATCGCCGGGACCGATGTGAACCGCGCCGGCGCTCCGCAGCAACTGACCGCCTTCGGCGCGGTGGCCGGCCTCGACATCCGTCTCTGCTACGCCCCCGGTGAACTCGAGGCGGTCCTCGCCGAGCCCGGCGTGGACGTGGTGATCGTGGACACCCCCGGGCACAACGGCCTCCGCCGTGACCGGATGGCTGAGCTGTCCTCGTTCCTCCAGGCGGCCCGCCAGCGTTCGGTGCTCCTCACCGTCCCCGCGACGATGAAGGCGTCCGACCTGTCCGGTGTCGTCTCGGCGTTCAGCACCCTCGCGCTGGACGGCGCGGTCGTGACGCGCTGCGACGAGACCTCGGAGTTCGGCCACCTGGCCGGCGTCCTGATCGAGGCCGCCCTCGGCATGGCCTACATCACGCGGTCTGACCAGGTCAGCGACGCGCCGGTGGCCGGCGACAACCTCGCGATGGCCGAGGCGATCGTCGAGGGCCAGTGGCCGGTGACGACGGTGGCCGCGTCGCCGCAGCGCGTCACCGGTGACCGCGTGCTGGCGAAGGTGGGGTAGCGGCCGCCCATGCCCGCCTACGTCGACCTCCAGCCCGGCACGCGGATCAAGGTGTCGCCGCCCGGCGACCCCCTGGGCGTCTCCTATGAGGCGACCGTCCGCTCCGTCCTGCCGTCCCAGTTGCGGCTGGGGCTGCCTCGGCGTGACGGCGAGGTGCTCGAGGTCACGCCCGGCGATCAGCTGACGATGTTCACGACGCTGCACGGCCGCGTGCTGCGCTTCAAGGCCAACATCCGCCTGGTGGAGGTGGAGAACGACTCGTTCTTCATCGAGACGCCGCGCGAGGCGGAGCAGACCGAGCGGCGTGAGTTCTACCGCCTCCCGGTCCGCATCGTGCCGCGGCACGCAGCCGTCCTGGACGACACCGGGAGCGACGCGCAGCCCGTGCAGGCGGTGATCCTGGACCTGAGCGGCGGCGGGGCGATGCTCCAGAGCCGCGAGTTCGTCGCGGCCGGCGCGCGCCTCCGTCTTGCCTTCGAGCTCGAGGGCGACCCGCTGGACATGGACCTCGCGACGCTGGTGCTCTCCTGCAGCCGGCCGCAGAGCAACGCCCAGCACTATCGGCTGCACTGCCAGTTCCTGGAGCCGAACCGCTTCGAGCTGGAGCGCCTCATCCGGTACGTCTACCGCCAGCAGGCGGAGTTGCGTCGGAAGGGCGTGATCTAGTGCTCATCCTTCGCGCCGGCCTCTACATCTCCATCGCGATGGCGGTCCTCGCGACGTGGCTGTCCTCCTCGTCCGGGTACCCCATCGAGGTGGCGATGGTCCGTGGGTTGCTGGCGTTCATGGCCGGCAGCCTCGTGGCCTACGTCGCGGAACTCATCGTCATGACGGCGCCGCCGCCGCGCCGTCTTCCCCAGCAGACGTGGCACGACGACGAGGACGACGAGCAACCCGAGCCGGTCAGCCTCCCCGCGATCCGATCAGAACGTGACTCCGCCCTCGACGACAGTCGAGCGGCCTAACTGAGGACGACGTCCCATGACGAACCCAAGACCCAACGCTGCGCGCGCCTCCGGCAAGGCGGTTGCCGGCACCCGGAGCGCGGGCAAGGCGCTGCCGGACGTCGTCGCGTCCTCGCCATCCTCGCCGAGCGCCGGCGTCAGGCCGGCCGGCCGCCGGGGCAAACTTGCGGTGGTGGAGCCGGGTGAGCGCCAGCGCCTGAACCAGGCGCTGTGGGTGCGCTACGTCGAGGAGGGCGACCCGGCGGTGCGGGAGCAGCTGATCCTGCAGTACGCCCCGCTCGTGAAGTACGTCATGGGACGCCTCGCGATCTCGCTGCCCGCGATCCTGGACTACGAGGACATCCTCTCCTTCGGCACGATCGGCCTCATCGAGGCGGTCGAACGCTTTGACCACACCAAGGGCGTGAAGTTCGAGACGTACGCGATCTCCCGGATCCGCGGCTCGATCATCGATGCGCTCCGATCGCTGGACCGCCTGCCACGCTCCGTGCGCCAGAAGGCGCGCAACGCCAACGAGGCGATCCTCCGGCTCACGAACGAGCTCGGCCGCGACCCGACGGACGAAGAAGTCGCGGCGGCGATGGGCATCGCGCCCGAAGCCTACCGCCAGGCACAGGTGGAGGCGTCCTGGATCACCGTCTCGCTGGACACGCTGGGCATGAGCGACGGCGAGGACGACACCGGCGGGGCCATGTCCGTGGCCGATCCGGACGGCGAGGACTTCTCGGCTGACCTGGAACGTCAGGAATTAGTAGGTGATCTGGCACTCGCGATTAGGGATTTGCCTGATCGGGAGCAGCTCATCCTTTCGCTCTACTACAAGGAGGAACTGACCATGCGCGAGGTCAGCGAGGTGCTGGGCATCTCCGAATCGCGCGTCTGCCAGTTGCACGCCCGAGCGTTGAGCCGGCTTCGAGCCGGCGTCACGAGCCGACAGCAGGGACAGGCAGCATGAGCGTCTCGCCGACCATCCTCCTCATCACGCTCACGCTGGGCGTGCCGCTGATGCTGATCGCGCTGGGTGTGCTCTACCACGCCTACCTCTACAGCCAGCAGCCGATCGAGACCCTCGAGCAGCACGTGGACTCGCTGGCGACGGAGTCGGCGGAGGACCTGCTGTTCGCCCTCCAGGAGGCCGTGGACGAGATGCAGTCGCAGCTCGCCTACCAGCGCGAGACGCTCGCGGGGATGCTCAGCGACCGGCAGCAGCCGGCGTTCGCCACCGTGGCGCCACTCTCCCTCGACACCGACACCCACGACGACGACCGTCCGACCGCAGCGGGCGAGTTCGTCCAGCGCGCCGCCACCGGCGTGCGCGGCGACATCGCCCGCCTGGCGGAGGACGGCCTCTCCGACCGCGCGATCGCTCGCGAGCTTCACATTGGACTTGAAGAAGTGCGCATCGCACGGATGCTGGGCCGTCAGTCATGACCATCGGTCTCCGTAGTGCCTTCCGTAGCCTCTCGACGATGCTCGTCGCGGTGACCGTGGCTGGCGCCCTCGTGCTCGCCGTCCTCGTCGCTGCGCCGGGCCTGGCGCGCGCGAACGGCGTCCCCGTGAACGTGGACCTGTCCTACATCGACCTGTCGACCTGGGGCCCGCAGGACGCGACCGGTACGGCGGAGCTCATCTTCGCGGAGGGCATCGTCCGCATCGAGGCGGACGGCCTGCCGCTGCTTCAGGACTCGCTCTACCAGGCGTGGCTCGTGAACTCCGAGGCAGGCGACGCGATCTCCGCGGGCCGCTTCAACGCCAGCGCCGCGGGCCACGTGGCGTTCGAGGGCACACTGCCGCCGATCGCCGACTTTGGCTTCGACCTCCTCATCCTGACCGTTGAGCCCGAGCCCGACACCGCGCCCCAGCCGACCGAGGAACGCTCGATCGGGGGGTACTTCTCACTGCTCGGCGTCGCCGGCGTGGACGGCCAGGGCGGCGAGGCGCAGGGGGGCAACCTCCAGGCGCCCGGTTCGCTGCCGAACACCGGCGACCCCGCGTTCCTCACCGACATGATCCGTGTGGGCGCCCTCGCGATGGCGATGGGCCTCTCCGTGGTGGTCGGGCTGCGACTGAGTCGGAGGACCGCATGATCCGCGCGCTCTACACCGCCGCCTCCGGCATGTTGACCGGGATGCGTCAGCAGGACGTGGTTGCCGACAACCTCGCGAACTCCTCGACGGTCGGGTACAAGGCCGACCAGTCCGCGCAGACCGCGTTCGCCGGGGTCCTCGCGCGGCGCAGCGTCCCCAACGAGGGCCCGGTGCCCGGCCGCTTCGACGAGGTGATCGGCCAGCTGGGCACGGGGGCGTTCGTGGAGAACGTCCGCACGTTCCTCGGCCAGGGCTCGGAGCGCGAGACCGGCCTGGCACTGGACGTGATGGTGCAGGGCGACGGCTTCTTCGTGGTCCAGACCAACGAGGGTGTCCGCTACACGCGTGACGGCCACTTCGACCGCGACCCGGACGGCCGCCTCATCACCGCCGACGGCGCGTTCGTCCTCGACCAGGACGGCCAGCAGATCACCCTGACGACGAACAACGTCCGCATCCGGATGAACGGCGACGTCATCCAGCTGATCAGCACGGACATCCCCCAGCCCGATGGCTCCGTCTTCGTGGACGTGAACGAGGACCCGGTGGCGAAGCTGCAGCTGGTCAACCTGGACGCGGACGACCTGATCCGCGCGGGACAGTCCAAGTTCATGGTGGGCGACCGTTCCCCCGTCACCCCCGTGGACATGGATGCGGGCCGCACGTTCCTCATCCAGGGTTCCCTGGAGGAGGCGAACGTGAACGTCGGCCAGACCGCGACGCAGATGTACTCCGTGGCGCGGACGTTCTCGTCCAGCCAGCGCGTGTTCTCCGAGATCAACAAGACGCTGGACACCGCGGTCACCGACCTCGGCCGGATGTAGGAGGTACGACATGTCGCTCTCTCTCGCAGCCGCCGTCTCTGGCATGCAGCAGCAGCAGAAGAACATCGAGGCGATCTCCAACAACCTCGCGAACGTGAACACGACCGGCTACAAGCGGGTCAAGATCCACTTCCAGGACATCCTCAACTCGTCGTCCGTGTTCACGGCGATCACGACCGGCACGGTGGACCAGCGCGACGTCGCGGAGTCCGCCGGTGTCTCGACCGTGGCGATGACGCGCGACTTCGAGCAGGGGACACTGCAGCCCTCCGGGCGGCAGATGGACTTCGCGATCAGCGGCGACGGCTTCTTCCGGGTGCGGCTGGACGACGGTTCGCTGGCGTACACGCGCTCCGGGGTCTTCATGCTCGACGGCGATGGCAAGGTGACGACGGCCTCCGGCGAGCTGCTGGACCCGCCGCTGGCGCTGCCGCCGAAGTTCCAGGGCCTCCGCATCGAGACCAACGGCGAGGTGTCCGTGATCCGTGACTACACGGACGCAGAGCTCGCGAACCTCGGGCCGTTCGATCCCCGTGACGGCATCCGCCAGGTCGTCGGCAACATCGAGCTGACTCGGTTCTCCAATCCGGCAGGCCTCGAGTCGATCGGGAACAGTCGCTACCGCGAGACGCCCGAGTCGCAGGCTCCGATCACCGGCACGCCCGGCCTCGACGGCCGCGGGACGGTGTTCTCCGGCTGGCTGGAGGCCTCGAACGTAGACATCGCCACCGAGATGACCGGGCTGGTGATGGCCAAGCGCGGCTACCAACTGAACCTCGTCGCCTTCCGGACGATCGAGGAAATGCTCACCCAGGCGAACGACGTCACGATCTAGGTCCGCGGAATCCCCGCGAGAGCCGAGGCATCATCATGCTGCAACCCATCCGACCCCACGACGCCAGCGGCATCTACCGCCGCCAGGTCTCCAGCGCGGAAGCCGTCGAAGCGGCTGAGTCTCGCCGCGGCGGACCCTCCGCCGGTCGGCGCGCCGACCAGGTGAGCGTCTCCGAGGGCGCCCGCGAGTTCGGCCGGATCATGGACGCCGTCAAGGAGGCCCCCGACGCGCGCGCCTCCCGCGTGGAGGACCTCAAGAGCCGCATCCAGAACGGGCAGTACGAGGTCGACTACTTCGGCCTCGCGAACCTGCTGCACGACCGCGGTGTCAGTTCGTGAGCCCCGCATCGCGCGCCGACCTCGTCACCGACGCCGCGACGCTGAGCGATGTCATGGCCGGGCAGCGCGACCTCTATCGGTCGCTGCTGGGGATCGCGAACCGCGAGCAAGACGCCATCGTCGCTGCTGACGTCGAGCGCCTGACGGAGCTCCTGGAGCAGAAGGAGGTGGTCATGGACCACCTGCGCGCCCTGGAGACCGAGCGGATGACCGCGCTCGTCGCGATCGAGATGGCGACCGGCATCGTGGCGGACGCCGCGACCGTCTCCGAGATCGCGGCGCACCTCCCGGTCGTCGCCGCGGAGCACCTCCACCGTGTCGGCCGCGAACTGCGCGCCGAGGCCGTGGCGCTGGAGGAGGCGCACGCCGTGAATGCCCGGCTGCTGCAGAACAGCCGCACCCTCATCGACCGCTGGATCCACTACCTCCGCAACGTACTCGCGGGTTCGCTCTACACCAACGGGGGCGACAGCCCGGCGGTCGCCGGCGGCCGCACGCTGGACCGGTCGGCGTAGCCGCCATGGCCATCTCGGTCGGCCTGAACTCGGCGGTGCGGTCACTGCTGGCGCACCAGCAGGCGATGGATGCGGTGACGCACAACATCGCCAACGTGAACACGCCCGGCTACAGCCGCCAGCGTCTGCACCTGGGCGCCGTGGCGCCCGCAGGGAGCGCCGGGGTAGGCCAGGGTGTCCAGGTCCTGAGCGTCGAGCGCGTGCGCGACCTCTTCGTCGACTTCCAGATCCGGTCGCAGAGCCACTCCGCCGGGGACTACTTCGCGCGCGCCGACTCGCTCGGGCTCGTCGAGCTGGCGTTCGGGGAGCCGAGCGACAGCGGCCTCCGCGCCGTCCTCGGACAGTTCTTCAACTCCTGGCGCGACCTCGCGAACGCGCCCGAGCAGAGCGCGGCCCGCAGCGCGGTGGTGCAGGCGGGCGAGACGCTCGTCTTCGTCTCCCAGCGGCTCGCCTCCTCGATGTCGGACATCCGCGCCGATGCGAACACGCGGCTCGAGGCATCCGTCGGCGAGATCAACGACCTCGCGAAGCAGGTGGCCGCCCTCAACCAGCGCATCATCGAGGTGCGCGCGACGGGCGACCCCGGCTCCGACCTCACCGACCAGCGCGACCTGGCCCTCGATCGGCTGTCACAACTCACGGACATGCGCACCGTCCAGCACGACGACGGGCACGTGGACGTGTTTATCGGCGGGCGCTCGCTCGTGCAGGGCATCAGGGCGAGCGAGATCAGGCTTGAGATCGACCCGCTCAACCAGAACTTCTACGCCCTGCGGTGGGCGCAGGACGGCGCCCCGGTGACCGTGCAGAGCGGCGAGATCGGTGGACTGCTGCACCAGCGCGATGTCGACCTGCCCGCGCGCCTGGCCGACCTCAACGCCCTCATCGGCCAGATCATCACTGACGTGAACACGGTCCACGCGGCCGGGTTCGCGCAGGACGGCGTCACGACCGGGACGGCCTTCTTCACCGGCACCAACGCGAGCGATATCGGCGTGAACGCCGCCATCCGGGGCGACCTTGGCCTGGTGGCCGCGGCCTCCGCTGCCGCCGCCGCCGGCGACGGCTCGGGCGCCCTCGCCATCGCGGACCTGCAGCGCGCCACCAACCTCACGGGGAACAGCCAGACTTACGAGGCCTACTTCAACGGGATGATGACTCGCCTCGGCGTCTCCGTCCGAGACGCCGCCGGCACGGCGAAAGCGCAGGCCGCCACCATCGCCCACCTCGACCAGCTCCGTGCGAGCGTCTCCGGCGTGAGCCTGGACGAAGAGATGGTCGCGATGATCCAGTTCCAGCGCGGCTACGAGGCCGCCGCGAAGGTGATCTCCAGCATCGACGAGATGCTGGACTCCCTGTTTGCGATGGTGCGGTAGCCATGCGCATCAGCAACCGCGGCATCCACGACCGACTCCTGGAGCACATCCAGCAGGCGACCTCGCGTCTCAACGAGACGCAGGAACGCGTCGCGAGCGGCCGGAAGATCCTGCGCCCCTCGGACGATCCGTTCGCGACGGCGCGGGCGATGGAAGCGCGCTCCAGGCTGGACAACGTGGGACAGCGGATCCGCACCGCCGACCTCGCCATCACCGAGCTCGGTGTCGTGGAGTCGGCCCTGACCGCACTCGGCAGCGTGATGACGCGCGCCCAGGAGTTGTCGGTGCAGGCCGACTCGGCGGCGCTGAACGCCGATGCGCGCGCTCAGATCGCGACCGAGGTGGAGCAGCTCCTCACGGAGATGCTCTCGATCGCCAACACCTCGTACGGGGGGCGTCGCATCTTCGGCGGCCACCAGGGTGCAGAGCCGTTCCAGCCCGACGCCCCGGCGAACCCCACCGCGATCACCTTCAACGGCGATGCCGGGCAGGTGGTCCGGGAGATCGGCGACGGCGAGACCGTCGCGATCAACCTCGACGGCGCGCCGCTGTTCGACGGCATGTTCGCCTCGTTGATCTCGTTCCGCGACGCGTTGCGGGCGAACGACCGTACCGCGATGAACGTGGCGTCCGGAGACATCAACCGGGAGATCGACACGGTCCTCACGGCCCGTGGCGAGGTAGGCGCGCGGATGCGTCGGATCGAGATGACGTGGGACCGGCTGACGGAGGAAGAGCTCTCGTTGCGGATCACCATCTCCGGACTGGAGGAGGTGGACCTGACCGAGGAAGTGGTTGAGCTCCAGATGCGGGACACGGCGTTCCAGGCGGCCCTCTCGGCCACCGCCCGGTCGCTAGGCCCCAGTCTCATGGACTTCTTGCGCTGATTTCGTTGTGTGACGTGCGCGGGGCCAGACACCCCGCAAGGAGGACAAGATGCAGGTGAAGACGAACTTCCTCGGTGTCGAGGAAACGATCGAGGTCACGGAAGAGCAGATCTTCTCGTTCGACCCCGGTATCGGCGGCTTCGAGTCGCTGCGGCGCTACGCGCTCATCCCTGAGCAGGACTCCCCGGTGGAGTGGCTCCAGTCGCTGGAGGATCCGGAGGTCGCGTTCGCGCTCCTCGAGCCGTTCTCGTTCAAGGCGGACTACGCCTTCGAGCTGACGGACGCGGACGCTGCGGCCCTCGGGATGCGTGAGGCGCAGGACGCCCTCGTGCGCTGCGTGCTGACACTGCACGAGGACCCCGAGCTCATCACGGCGAACCTGTTGGCCCCGCTGATCTTCAGCCGCCGCTCGCACATGGCTCGCCAGGTGATCCTGCAGAACAGTGACTACGCCCTGCGCTTCAGCCTCTTCGGCGAGGTGGCGGACGAGGTCTCGGCCGAGGACGCGGACGCCGAGGCGCCGGCCGAGCGAGAGATGGTCCTCCGCGCGAGCGCCTGACCGGCACGCCCTCCTCCCACGCTGGCTTGTGATGCGGGGGCGAGGGCGCTGGTGAAGTGCGTCCGGTACGCCGATGATCCCTGCAGGATCACGGTCGGCCGGGCTGTGCTTCTGGTGGCTGCATGAGGCAGCCGCCCAGGTTGAGCCCAGGCAAGGAGGCCACCGGTGCTGATTCTGACGCGGAAGGCCGAGCAGGGGATCGTGATCGACGGCCATGTCGTCGTGCGTCTGCTCGCGATTGATGGCGAGCGGGTGAAGATCGGGATCGAGGCTCCTCGGTCCGTGTCTGTCCTGCGAGAAGAACTGCTGGTGGAAGTGGCGGACCAGAACGTGGAGGCTGCCCGCTTCCCAGGCGCCGCCGGCCGGGAGGGCCTCACACAGGCGTTCCGAGGCCTGGAGCGTCCTCCCCGCGCGAACGTCGGGTAGCGCGCCACGCAGTACGAACGAGGGGCACCATCCGGTGCCCCTCGTTGTATGTGGATTCCCGCTTGACCTGGGTTCGACCGGATGCCGCCTGCCCTACGATGCGCTCGCTGGACAGCATCGAGAGGGGCATCGCATGCAAGACCTGGCGACTGAACTCCGCGTGCCGGACCCGGGGATCCGGGCGTTGTTTGCGCGCGATGCACGCTGGCAGGCGTGGCTGGACGTGGAGGCCGCACTCGCGGGGGCGGAGGCCGACCTCGGCATGATCCCGCGCGAGGCGGCGGACGAGATCGCGGCGAAGTGCCGCCTGACGCTCCTCGACATCCCCGCGATCGAGGATGGACTGCGCGTCACCGGGCATCCGCTCGTCCCGCTGATCTGGGAGCTCGACCGTGTCTGCGAGGGTGACGCGGGAGGCTTCGTCCACTGGGGCGCGACGACCCAGAACATCACCCAGACCGGGCTCATCCTCCAGCTCCGTCAGGTCCACGCGATCATCATCGAGCAGCTGGCGCACCTGCTGGAGGCGCTCTCCGCACTCGCCGAGCGGACGCGTGACTACCTGCTGCCCGGGCGCACGCACGGCCAGCACGCGGTCCCGGCCACGTTCGGCCTCAAGGTCGCGAGCTGGATCGACGAGATCTGCCGGCACGTGGAACGCCTGCGGGCGTGCGAGCCGCGGCTCTTCGTCGCGATGCTCGGTGGCGGCGCGGGTACGGTCGCCTCGTTCGGCGAGTACGGGATGCGGGTGCAGGACCGCCTCGCCGAGCGCCTCGGGCTCCGCTCGATGCCCGTCCCCTCGCGCGTCATCCTCGACCACGAGGCGGAGTACGTCCTCGTCCTCGCGATGTTCTCCTCGACGGCCACGAGGATCGCGCGCGAGATCTTCACGCTGATGAAGGAGGAGTTCGGCGAGGTGGAAGAGCCGGTCTCGCCGGGCACCGTCGGGAGCAGCACCATGCCCCAGAAGCGGAACCCGAAGCTGAGCCAGGACATCATCACGCTGGGCGCGCAGATCCGGTCCAACGTCTCGCTCGCCCTCGAAGGGATGCAGGCCGAGCACGAGGCGGACCGCGCGATCACGAACATCGGCGGGCGTGCGATCGAGGCTTCCTGCACGATGACGGGCGACGTCCTCGAGCGGCTGATCATGCTCGCCGAGGGGATGCGCGTCTTCCCGGAGCGCATGCGCCAGAACCTCGACCTCTCGGGTGGGCTGATCATGTCCGAGACGCTGATGCTGGAGCTGGGCCGCGAGATCGGACGGCAGCGCGCCCACGATGTGATCTACGACGTCGCGCAGGAAGCGGCCGAGAGCACGGAGTCGTTCCGCGACCTCCTCGCACGGAACGAGGAGGTCACCAGCCGCCTCACCCCGGCGCGCATCGAGGAGCTCCTCGACCCCGTGAACCACATCGGGCAGTGCGCGGCGCTCGCGGACGCGCAGGCGGTGCGGGGGCGCGAAGTGGCGGCGGGGCTGCGGGCGGCGCTCGCGTAGCCGCAGCCGTACACACCCAGACGCGGGCCGGCGAGATTCACACCCGGATTACACTTTGGTTGTGAATCGTGAATCGGCCTCAGTCACAGTGAGTGCTGTGGAAGGGGCCGCAACCCAACTGTGGTTCGCAAGAATCAAGCAGTAGTGGTGGGAGCGGTTGCGGACCAATACAGGATCTCTCGGGATCACGGGTTCGGCCCTGACCACATCCAGACGACGAAGGTGACGGACCACCGATGCCGGCCAAGATCCTCGTCGCTGATGACGAACCCAATATCGTCAAGCTGCTCCGCATGTACCTCCGCGAGGAGGGCTATGACGTGGTCGCTGCCCGCGACGGGCGCGAGGCGCTCGAGCGGTTTCGTACCGAGAAGCCAGACCTGGTCGTCCTGGACCTGATGATGCCCGAGCTCGGTGGGTTCGAGGTCTGCACCGAGATCCGCAAGCAGTCCGACATCCCCGTGATCATGCTGACTGCCCGCTCCGACGACGTCGACAAGGTCGTCGGACTGGAGATGGGCGCGGACGACTACGTCACGAAGCCGTTCAACCCGCGCGAGTTCGTCGCTCGGGTGAAGGCGAACCTCCGCCGCCGCGACTGGGACCGCGCGGGCGCCGAGGAGAAGAGCGACGAGCCGATCGCCATCGACGACGTGACGCTGAACCCGGCGAGCCGCGACGTGCTGGTCGCCGGGGAGCGCGTCCGCCTTCGCCAGCGCGAGTTCGACCTCCTGACCGCATTCATGCGGCACCCGAATGTCGCCCTCGACCGGGAGCGGCTGCTCTCGATGGTGTGGGGCGAGGACTTCTACGGGGACGCCCGGACGATCGACGTCCACGTCGCGTGGCTGCGCGAGAAGTTGAAGCGCGCCCAGCCGAAGATCGAGACGGTGTGGGGCGTGGGTTATAAGTTCGTCCCGGCGACGGATGCTTCATAGTTTCCGAGCACGGCTGCTCGCCGGCTTCGGCATCGTCATCCTCATCACCCTCTCCTTCGCCGCGGTGCTGGTCGCGCTGCTCCTGCGCGACCAGCAGGCCGCGGCCGCCGAGGCGCGCATCGGGGTGCTCGTCGCGCCCATCACGGAGATCGCCCGTGAGAGCGAACTCCTCGGGTGGCCCGATCCACTGATCCGGACCCAGCTCACCGCGTACGCCGAGACGTTCGACCTGCGCATCCTGGTGCTCGACCGCTCGGACCGTGTCGCGGTCGACACGGCCGAGGGCGCGCCGCTGCTCGGCACGGTCCTTGCGCTGACGTTCACCGAGCGGATCGACGGTCAGGGGCCCATGGCGGCGTTCCGTACGCAGCGCCTGCGCGTGGACGGTGACGACCTGTACCTGTTCACTGCCGGCGACCCCGCACCCAGCGCGATCCAGGAGCGGGCGCCGCTGCGCCGGCTCGTGATCGCCGTCCCCGCCGGCGACGTCGCCGGCGCGTGGGCGCAGATCCTCCCGCGCCTGAGCGTCGCGGGGCTAGGTGCGGCGACGGTCGCGGTGGTCTTCGCGCTGCTGTTCGCGTCGCGCATCACCGGGCCGATCCGTGCAATGACGCGTGCGTCCGAGTCGATGGCGGCGGGCGACCTCAGCCAGCGCATCGACCTCAACGGTGACGACGAGGTGGGGCGGCTCGCCGAGGCGTTCAACCTCATGTCGACCCGCGTCAGCCGAGGCGACCGGTCGATGCGCGACCTCCTCGCGAACGTCTCGCACGAGCTGCGGACGCCGCTCACGTCGATCCAGGGGTTCTCGCAGGCGATCGCGGACGGGGTGACGGACGACCCGGGCGAGGCGGCGCGGCTGATCGGCGACGAGGCGCAGCGGATCCGGCTGCTGGTCGACGACCTGCTCTACCTCTCCGAGATCGAGTCGGGCACGATCCACCTCGAACTGGAGCGTGTCGACCTCGATGGCCTCATCGAGGGCGCGACGCGGCGGTTCCGCCTGCAGGCCGAAGAGCGCGAAGTGGACGTGGTCTCCCACGGCCAGGCCGGGTGGGTGCAGGCGGACGGACGCCGCATCGAGCAGGTGCTTGCGAACCTCGTCGAGAACGCGATCCGGTTCGCGCCACCTCGGACGGCGGTGACCATCACCACCTCAGAGGTAGCGGACGGCGTGCTGATCGACGTGCACAACGGGGGCGCCCCGATCCCGCCGGAGGACCGCGACCGCGTGTTCGACCGCTTCTACCAGGTCGACCGCGCGAGGAGCCCGGGCCGGCATCGCGGCCTCGGACTCTCGATCGTGCACGAACTGGTGCACGCGCACGGCGGGCGCGTCTCCGTGGAGTCGACGCCCGAGCAGGGGACGACGTTCTCAGTGTTCCTGCCACTCGTCGCGCGTCCCTCCGAGGGCGTCACGGCCGTCTAGCCGGCGCTCGCCCGTGGCAGGTCGAACGCCGCCACGATGCGTCTGGCGCTCTCCTCGGGCGGGATATCGGTGACATCGAGGATGACGTGCGGTAGGTCGAGCGGCAGGGTGCCGCCGCTGCTGAACTCGAAGCGCTCGGTGAGGTCTCGCAGAGTCTCCTCGGTCGCCCAGTCCAGCCGCTTGTGGGCGCGACGGTTCTCCGTGAGGTTGCGCTGCAGGCGCACCTCGAGGGGGGCGTACAGCTCGGCGACGCAGATCCGGCCGCCGGCCGCGACGAACGGGGCGATGAACGCCTGGAGCTCCTTGGTGTCCTGGGGTTCGTTGAAGCGCCACGCCCACGTTGCGATGAGGCCGCGGCTGGTACGCGCGGCGGACTCCATCAGGCTCACCGTGAACTGGTGGACGACGTGGTCGAACTCCTGCGTCCCGAACGCGAAGTACGGCGTGACGAGGTCGATGATCTGGTGGTTGAAGAACAGCGGCATGCCGGTGTGACGCGAGAGCGCCTGGCCGACGGTCATCTTGCCGACGGCCTGCGCTCCCGTGATCACCACCAGCGTGGGTGCCTCTGACATCACTGTTCCGAGGTCCTCGCCTCGCCGCGAGGCTAGCGGGCGGCCGCCCGGCCCCAGTGCAGGATCCAGTACTCGTACGCGTCCTGGAGGGCGAGCCACGATGCCTCGATGACGTCGGTCGAGGCGCCGACGGTGCGCCAGCGGTGGACGCCGTCCGAGGTCTCGATGAGTGCGCGCACGGCGGCGTCGGAGCCGGCCTGCGAATTGATGATGCGCACCTTGTAGTCCACGAGGTGGATCGGCTCCATCGCCGGGAAGACCTGGAGGAGCGCTTTCCGCACAGCGGCGTCGAGGGCGCTCACGGGGCCGTTGCCGTCTGCGGCGACCTGCACCATCTCCTCGCCGATGCGGAGCTTCACCATCGCTTCCGCCATCATCGAACTGTCGGTCGTCGCCGCGCCGTCGGAGGGCGTCCCGTCCGCGGTGTGACGGCGGCGTTCCACGATGAGGAAGTCCTCCAGCACGAAGGGCGCCTGGTAGTCCTCCAGCGTGCGTCGCACGAGGAGCTCGAAGGACGCCTCGGCCGACTCGAACGCGGCGCCCTTCGACTCGCGTGCCTTCACGCGCTCGAGCGCGCGGGCGGTCTGCTCGTCCGTGAGGTCGAGGTCGACGCCCTGCTCGCGTAGTTTCTCGGAGACGTTGCGCCGCCCGGAGAGTTCGGAGACGAGCACGCGTTCCGTGTTGCCGACGCGGAGCGGGTCGACGTGGGTGTAGGAGCCGGCGGACTTGGTGATGGCGGCGACGTGGAGGCCGGCCTTGTGCGCGAACGCGCCCGTGCCGACGTATGGCTGCTGGGGATCGGGCGTGAGGTTCGCGAGCTCCTGCGCGAAGTGCGCCACTTCCGTGAGCCGGCGCAACTGGTCGTCGCTGACCACGTCGAGGCCCATCTTCAGTTTGAGGTTCGCGATCACGGAGACGATGTTGGCGTTCCCGGTGCGTTCGCCCCAGCCGTTGAGGCAGGCCTGGACCTGCGTGGCCCCCGCGCGGATGGCGACCAGCGTGTTGGCGACGGCCTCGTCGGTGTCGTTGTGCGTGTGGATCCCGATGGCGCACGTGACGGCCTCGCGGGCCGCGCGGACCGCCGTCTCGATCTCCCACGGCATGGTGCCGCCGTTGGTGTCGCAGAGCGTGACCGTCGTGGCGCCACCGCGTTCCGCGGCGCGGAGGCTGGCGAGGGCGTACACGGGGTCCTCCCGGTAGCCGTCGAAGTAGTGCTCGGCGTCGAACGTGACCTCGCGCCCCTGTGCGACGAGGTACTCGATCGAGTCGCGGACCATGAGGAGGTTCTCCTCCTCGGTGGTCTGGAGGACCTCGCGCGCCTGTCGGCTGGACGACTTCCCGACGAGCGTGATCGCCGGCGTCTCCGCCTCGAGGACGGAGCGGAGCGCGGGGTCGGTTGCGGCGTCGCCACCGGCGCGGCGGGTGGAGCCGAAGGCCACGAGCTTCGCGTGCTGCAGCGTCAGGCTCTTCGCGCGCTGGAAGAACTCGGCGTCCTTCGGGTTGGAGCCCGGGTAGCCGCCCTCGATGTAGTGGACGCCCAGCTCGTCCAGCTTCTGGACGATGAGCAGCTTGTCCTCGAGCGAGAGGCTGAGCCCCTCCATGCCGAGGCCGTCGCGGAGGGTGGTGTCGTAGAGGGTCAGGTCCGCTGCGCGCAGCGTGAGGTCGGGGTCGGACATTGGGGTCGTGGTCATCGCGTCATCAACTCTTCCACCCGGGCGGGCAGCGTCATCGGATCGCGAGGTGCATGTGATGCGGGGTGCATGCGATGCAGGGCGGTTCGAGACAAGCCTGCGCGTCCGGGAAGGGGCGTTCCTCGGTGGCTAGCGCGGCGCAATGATCGAGGCTGCCGGTCCGTGGGACCGGTCAGCGCTCACCGCCTTCGATGGTGCAGGCATGCTTGTCATAACCAGCCCAGTGTAGGGTCTCACCGCGGCGGCGGGCAATCCGGTCGCACGCCCTCGAGCGGTGCGTCCGGATGCCCGTCGCGCGAGATCTGTCTAGCCGCCGATGCTCATCACCGGGAACGGCGGCTCGAAGTCGCCGTCGCTGATGTCGGTGGAGAACCGGACAGCCTCCATGTGGAAGGCGCCGTCGGCCGTCGTGCCGTCGATCAGGAGCGGAATGCCCCCTTCGGCGTAGCAGGCGGTCCCTTCGGTGCCATCGTCGCTCTCGAACTCGACGCACTCGGCGTCGACGCCGGCGATGGTGCGACCGTCGATGCGGCGGACCGTCCCGCCGGACGCCTCCGCCTGCACGTCGTCGATGCCCTCGGTGAACATGTCGCCGATGTTGGGCATCGCGGCGCCCATCGCGCCACCGCCGTCAAAGCAGGAACCCTCCGCGCAGATGATGGTCTGCTCGGCGGTGGTGATCATCACCAGGGTCTGACCGTCTGAATCCACCTCGAACCGGGTGCGGTTGCCGGCCGTGTCCTGGATCCAGGTCCATTCGCCGGTCATGGCGTCGGCGTCGGAGCCGCCTTCCATGTTGTAGGTGATGTTGAACGAGGCGGTCGCGAAGCCCGCGAAGATCGACGCGAGGTCGATGTCGTCGCCTCCGGACGCGGCCTCAGTCGCGGTGCCAGTAGCCTCGGACGTGGCGGTCGAGTCCGCGGATCCGGTCGCCGTGGCAGTCGAGGTCGCGTCGGACGAGTCGTCACCGCCGCAAGCGGTGCCGACGAGCGCGAGCGCGATCACCGGGACCGCGATCCATCTGAATGTACGCAACGTGTTCCCTCCAGCACTGACCCCTGTGCAACGACGTTACCCCGAGCGGGCCAGCGGCTCCACTGCGGGTGCGGCGGGAGCGCCTGTCGCGACGACACAGGAGCGCGAGGATCGTGAGCGCCGAGCAGCCCTCGCCCCGGGCGGCGTTACGCCCCGAGGCGGGCGAGGACCTCGTCGGCCATCTCGCGAGTGCCCTTCGTGGGCTGGCCGGGCGCGGCGATGTCCGCGGTGCGGAGGCCGGCGTCGATCACGTCCATGACGGCCTGCTCGACGGCCTTCGCTTCCTCGTCGAGCCCGCACGAGTGGCGCAGGAGCATCGCGGTCGTGAGCACCATCGCGAGTGGGTTCGCGATGCCCTGGCCCGCGATGTCGGGGGCCGAGCCGTGGATCGGCTCATACATCCCGAGGCCGAGGCCGTCCTCCCCGAGCGCGCCCAGCGAGGCCGAGGCGAGCATGCCCATGGAGCCGGTGAGCATCGACGCCTCGTCCGTGATGATGTCGCCGAACATGTTGTCCGCGATCACCACGTCGAAGTCGCGGGGGCGGCGGATGAGGTGCATCGTCATGGCGTCGACGAGGACATGCTCCAGGGCAACGTCCGGGTACTCCGCGGACACCTCGACGACGATCTCGCGCCACAGGCGGCTGGAGGCCATGACGTTGGCCTTGTCCACGCTGGTGAGCTTCTTGCGCCGCTCGCGCGCCGTGCGGAACCCGAGGTGGGCGACGCGGGCGATCTCATCCTCGTTGTAGTAGTTGGTGTCCACGGCCTCGCGCCGGCCGTCCACCACGCGCCGCTCCTGCGGCTTGCCGAAGTAGAGGCCGCTGGTGAGCTCCCGGATGACGAGGAGGTCGACGCCCTCGATCACCTCGGGCTTGAGGCTCGACGCATCGATGAGCGCGGGGATGGCCGTTACCGGCCGGAGGTTCGCCCACAGGCCGAGGCCGGAGCGGATCGCGAGGAGGCCCTGCTCCGGGCGGACATCGGCCGTCGGGATGTCCCACTTCGGTCCGCCGACGGCGCCGAAGAGGACGGCGGTCGATGCACGCGCCTTCTCGATCGTCTCGGGGAGGATGGCCACGCCGCTCGCGTCGATGGACGCACCACCGACGAGGTCCTGCTCGAAGTTGAAGACGTGCTCGAAGCGCTCTCCCACCGCCTGCAGGACGCGGATCCCCTCTGCGGTGACCTCCGGGCCGATGCCGTCACCGGGCAGTACGAGGATGTCAAAACTGGCCATCGAATCTCCGATCGTCGGGCACACAGGGACGGGGCCGTCACTCCTGCGGGAGTGTATCTCGGCCCCGTCCTGCGTTCGTCCCCGAGAGGCGAGGGCGACCCGGACCCCGACGGCTACTCGACGACGAGGATCGCGCCGTAGGTGGCGTCGCTGCCGCTGTCCTCACCCGCGGTGTAGAAGACGGAGAGCAGGTAGCGGCCGGGCTCCAGGTCGTCCGGCAGCACGATCGTGTGCGAGCCGGCCTCGGACGAGTCCGTTTCCAGGCTGATGCCGTCCTCGAAGCCACCGTCCGGCTGCCACGCGCGATAGTCCGCCCCCGCTGCGATCGGCTCGGCCGGCGCTACCCAGAGCGTGGCAGAGTTGATAACGAGCGGCGGCCACGGCAGCGTGCCGGGCTCGGCGTCGGCGATGGTCAGCGTCTCGCCGGCCTCGACGGCCAGGTCCGAGGTGCTTGAGATGATGCCGATGGAGTCCGCGCAGAGGCCCGGATCACCGCCCGGAGGCGACCAGCAGTACGACCCCAGGCCGAGGTCTACCTCACCCGAGCCGGACGCGAGCATGCCTTCCGGCGGTGATTCCGGATTCGCAGGCTCGATGCCGCCGCCGGCCGCGTCTCCGGCTGTCCCGGTCGCGGTGCCCTCGGCGGTGGCTGTCGCGGTCGCGGTGGTCGTGGCCGTCGTCGTCGGGGTGCTGTCACCGCCCTCGTCACTGTCGCTGTCGCAGGCGGCGCCGAAGACGAGCGTGGCGCCGAGGAGCGCGATGCTAGCGAAGCGCAGTCGTGTGAGTCGCATGGAGTTTCCTTCCGGTGAACGGAGATGGGCCGACCTCATGGTGTAGGACGCTGCCCTAGGCGGGGGAGTTCCCTCGACGGGCGGCCCACGCACCTGCCCGTCCGGCGATGCGGCGCAGGCCCTGCGCGCGTTCGGCCTCTCCCGATGCGATGTAGCCGTCGGTCACGGAGTAGATCGGGACGATCTCGATGTAGATATGGACGCGCTCCATGAAGGTCGCGTCGACGGGGGCGTCGTAGTGGCGCATGACCACGTCCAGGTCGCGCCGCGTAAACCGCGTGAGCACGCCGGCGAGGTCGAGCGCCGGATCGGAAAGGCGTGCCTCCGCGAAGTCGATCACACCGCTGAGGCGTCCCTCCTCGTCCATCAGGAGATGGTCGCCCGAGAGGTCGCCGTGGATGAGTGACACGGGGATCCGCGCGTCGAGTGCCTCGAAGGCGCGGGCACGATCGGCGAGCCACGCGCGCGAGGTAGGCCCGGCAAGGCTCATCGTCTCCTCGATGCGGGGGCGCGAGACCTCCGTCCACACGTCGCGCCCCTCCACGCCATGTCTCTGCGCAGCGGCATGCGGGGTGGTGTGCAAGGTCGCGAGGAAGCGACCGATCGCGGCGAGGTGCTCCTCACGCGCCCGTCCCATGACACGACGACGCTTCGACGACGACCCGGGCACCATCCGGTGGATGGCGGCGAGGAGCGCCCCCTGTCCGTCGCGCACGATGCGGGCGTCCCGGGGGGTGACCACCTCGAACGGCCGGGTCTCGAGGAGCGGGAGCATGCTCACCTCGCGCTCGAGGTCCTCGACCGCCCAGGGCGCCGAGGTGGGGACGCGGGCGATCCAGTCGCCGCCGGGTGTGGGGACTCGGAACGCGACGGAGCCCCAGCCGGACCCGGCCCAGCGCGCACGGTCAGGGCGAGAGCCGGGGATGGCCTCCAGGAGGTGGGCGTGGAGGTGCCTCGGGAGGCTGGGGGGACGGCGTCGAGGTGGCGCAGTCATCGGGCGGCGAACGTAGCACGGGAACCGCGCGAGGACGCAGCACGTCTCACCAGCACGAGACGCGGCACTCGCGCCACATGCACCCGGTTCGCATCACACCCCGAGGAGGGGCGACGCGATGATGAAGTTCCTGCTACTCCCGATGATCCTGCTGGGCGTCTTCGCCTCGCTCGCTGCGGCGCAGCACCCGCCTGTCACACACGGGCCCGTGGACGGCGGCGACAGTGGTCGATTCCGGCCGGTCGTCCTCGGTGTGGGCGACACCCTCGACCTGCCGGACGGCACGGTCCTCGAGTTCGTCGAACTTGTCGATGACTCGCGCTGCCCGGCCGACGCGACCTGCATCTGGCAGGGCCAGGCCCGGCTCGCCTTCGAGCACGACGGTGAGCGGTTCATCCTGACCTACCTGAGCCCGGACGAGGCGACGGTCATGCTCGGCGCGTACGGCCTCCAGGTGCTCGACGTGCAGCCATACCCGCTCGCCTCGCAGCCCCACGACCGCGCCGACACCGAGGTGACCGTGCGGCTGTTCTCGCCGACGAGCTAGGCCTCGCACGCGGATCGGACGAGAAGGGCGGCCGTGAGGCCGCCCTTCTTCATGGCCTGCGCTGTGTGAGGTCAGCCGGTCTTGAGGGTGTCGAGGCCGGCGGCGCTGGTGTCCGGCTTCAGCGTCGTGCGGGTCGCCTCGAACTTCGCGATGTCGTCATCGTGCTGAAGCGTGAGGCCGACATCGTCGAGGCCGTTGAGCAGCCGGTGCTTCACGAACGGGTCGAGCTCGAACGAACGCGACCACGCGCCGTCGCCGGTGGAGACGGTCTGCGTCTGCACGTCCACGATGATCTCGGCGGTCGGGAGTTCCTCGTGACGGGCCATGAGGTAGTCCACGTCGTCCTGCGACAGCTGGATGGTGAGCAGGCCCACCTTCGAGGAGTTGTTGCGGAAGATGTCGCCGAACGACGGGGCGATGATCGCCTCCACGCCGGAGTCCTCCAGCCCCCACACCGCGTGCTCGCGGGAGGAGCCACAGCCGAAGTTCTGCTGCGCCAGCATGATCGGCGCGCCCTGGTAGGCCGGGACGTTCATGACGAAGTCCGGGTCCTTCTTCCAGTCGTAGAACGCGTACGGCCCGAAGCCGGACCGCTCGATCCGTTTCAGGAACTGCTTGGGCATGATCTGGTCGGTGTCGACGTCCGCCTTGTTGAGCGGGACCGCGCGACCCTTGACGCCACTGACCTTACGCATGGTTCTACTTCCTTCCAACGGCTGCGCGGCTGTCGAGCCAACGCTGGAGTGACTGCCGTCCCTCGCCCGATCCCCAGCCGAGGAGCAGGTGAGCGACTTCGATATCTTCGTCGAGGTCCGGCCAGTGGATTCCCTCGCCCTCACCGAGGAGTTCGAAGTGGGAACGCTCGTCGGCGGTCGCATTGCTCAATCGTGGGAACCAGACGATGGGCACGCTCAGGCTTCGACCATCGACGAGGTCCATGCTGAGTGACACATCGTCGACCTTCACGTGCACGGCGCGGGCGCCGCGGACGGACTCAGTCGCTGAAGTATGCATCCCATTGCTCCCGCATGATCCCGGCGTGTTCGCCGACCAGCCGCTCGATGTCCCGCAACTCCTGTTGTGAGAAGTGCTGACTGGCCTCCAACGTTACTGGGTCGAGCCAGAACTTTGCATGAGATCGACCGCGCCATACGTGGATGTGTCTGGGTTCCCCGCGGTCCAGGGCCGTGAACCGGAACTGGTACGGGCCGAATCTCAGGACAGTCGGCGCCACTCCGCTACTTCTGCCACGTCCGGATGTCGACGAAGTGGCCCTCGATGGCGGCGGCGGCGGCCATCTGCGGGGACACGAGGTGCGTGCGGCCGCCGGCGCCCTGCCGGCCCTCGAAGTTGCGGTTGCTGGTCGAGGCGCAGCGCTCGCCCGGGAGCAGGATGTCCGGGTTCATCCCGAGGCACATCGAGCAGCCCGGCTCCCGCCACTCGAACCCCGCGTCGAGGAAGATCTGGTGGAGGCCTTCCTCCTCGGCCTGCTTCTTCACGAGGCCGGAGCCCGGCACCACCATCGCGTTGACCGTCGGGGCCACGTGGTGGCCCTTCACGACGGCAGCGGCGTTGCGCAGGTCCTCGATGCGGCCGTTCGTGCAGGAGCCGATGAACACGCGGTCCACCGCGAGGCTCTCGATCGGCGTGCCGGCCTTGAGGTCCATGTACTTCAGCGAACGCTCGGCCGTCTCTCGCGCGGAGGCGGTCGGGGCCTCCTCCGGTGCGGGGACGGACTGCGTCACGCCGACGCTCTGAGCGGGCGTCGTGCCCCAGGTGACGTGCGGTTCGATGTCCTCGCCCTTGAGGGTGACGACCGTGTCGAACGTGGCGCCCTCGTCGGTGGCGAGCGCGCGCCACATCTCGACGGTCTCGTCCCACGCCTCGCCCTTCGGGGCGAACTGGCGGCCCTTCACGTACTCGAACGTGGTCTCGTCCGGGGAGATGAGGCCGGCGCGTGCGCCGCCCTCGATCGTCATGTTGCAGACGGTCATCCGCTCTTCCATCGAGAGCGCGCGGATGACGTCGCCGCGGTACTCGATGACGTGGCCGACGCCGCCGTCGACGCCGATCTTGCGGATGATCGCGAGGACCACGTCCTTGGCCGTGACGCCCTCGTGCAGTTTGCCGGTCACCTCGACCGACATCGTGTTCGGCTTCGACTGCGGCAGCGTCTGCGTCGCGAGGACGTGCTCCACCTCGGACGTGCCGATGCCGAAGGCGAGGGAGCCGAAGGCGCCGTGCGTGGAGGTGTGCGAGTCACCGCAGACGATCGTCATGCCGGGCTGGGTGAGGCCATGCTCCGGGCTGATGATGTGCACGATGCCCTGGCGGATGTCGAAGATGTCCCACAGCGGGACGCCGAACTCCTTCGCGTTCTCGCGCAGCGTCTCGATCTGCTGCGCGGAGAGCGGGTCCGGGTTCTGCTCGTTGCGGTTCGTCGTCGGCACATTGTGGTCGACGGTCGCGAGGGTGAGGTCGGGCCGGCGCACCTTGCGGCCGTTGAGGCGCAGGGACTCGAAGGCCTGCGGGCTCGTGACCTCGTGCACCAGGTGCAGGTCGATGTAGAGCAGGTCCGGCTCGCCGTCGGCGGTCCGTACGACGTGCTGTTCCCAGATCTTCTCGATGATCGTCTTCGCCACGGGAGTGCTCTTCTCTCGGCTGGTTGGGCCTCTCGGCCCGGAATCGAACTAGACGCTGGCTGCGGTGCGCTGGCGCTGGGCCAGTTGCTCCGCCGCGATCGAGCGGTTGACCGCGTGGACGTACGCGCGAGCGGACGCCACGAGGATGTCGTTGTCGGCGGCGCGGCCCTGGTAGACCCCGCCCTCGGTCTGGATCCGGATCGTCACCTCGCCCTGGGCGTCGATGCCCTCGGTGACTGACTTCACGCTGAACTCGATGAGTTCATTGTCCACCCCGGCGACCCGGTTGATCGCGCGGTAGATCGCGTCGACCGGGCCGGTGCCGATGGCGGCGTCCTGGTGCGGCTTTCCCTCAGCGTCGATGAGCCGCACGGAGGCGGTCGGCGCGCCGTGGTCGCTGCTGGAAACCTGCACGAGGTCCAGCGTCCACACGTCCTGCACGCTGATCTGCGTCTGCTCCGCCACGATCGCCATCAGGTCGCGGTCGTCCACCTCGTCCTTCGCGTCCGCGACGTCCTTGAAGGCGTCGAAGATGCGGTTGAACTCGGTGTCGTCCGGCGTGATGCCGAGGTCGGCGAGGCGCGCCTTCACGGCGTGGGAGCCGGACACCTTCGTCAGGACGATGGTGTTCCCGGCGGGGATGCCGATGGTCGCCGGGTCCATGATCTCGTAGGTCTCGCGCATCTTCAGGACGCCGTCCTGATGGATGCCGGAGGAATGCCGGAAGGCGTTCTTGCCGACGACGGCCTTGTGCGGCTGCAGCATCATGCCGGAGTAACGCTCCACGAGCTGGCTGGCGGCGTAGAACTCGCGGGTGTTCACGTCCGTGTGGACGTGCATGAAGTCCTCGCGGGTCTTGATGGCGAGCACGACCTCCTCGAGCGCCGCGTTGCCCGCGCGCTCGCCGATGCCGTTGATGGTGCCCTCTACCTGTCGAGCGCCGCCGAGGATGCCGGCGAGCGAGTTCGCGGTCGCCATGCCGAGGTCGTTCTGGCAGTGCACGGAGACGCGGGCGCGGTCGATGTTCGGCACGTTCGCGATGATCGAGCGGATCAGGTCCTCGAACTCCTTGGGGATGGCGTAGCCAACCGTGTCCGGGATGTTCACGGTGGTGGCGCCTTCTTCGATGGCGGCCTGCAGCACCTGGTAGAGGAACGCCCGGTCGGAGCGCGAGGCGTCCATCGGCGAGAACTCGACGTCGGAGACGTACTTCTTCGCGTGCGCCACGGCCGAGCGCGTCATGCCGAGGATGTCCTCGCGGTTCTTGTGGAGTTGCTGCCCCATGTGGATCTCGCTGGACGAGAGGAACACGTGGATGCGGGGCGCCTCGGCGTCGCGGACAGCCTCGTAGGCGTGGTCGATGTCGGCGTGCACGGCCCGGGCGAGGCCCGCGATCACGGGGCCCTTCACCTCGCGCGCGATCTGGGAGATCGCCTCGCGGTCGCCGGGGGAGGTGGCGGGGAAGCCTGCCTCGATGATGTCGACGTTCAGCTTCGCGAGCTGGCGGGCGATCTCCACCTTCTCGTCCATGGTGAAGGCAATGCCGGCGGACTGCTCACCATCGCGCAGCGTGGTGTCGAATACGTAGATCTTCTCGGTGTCGCTCATGGTCTTGTCCCCTTCGGGGTCGGTCTTCAGACAGTGGTGATGCCTTCGAGCCCTCCCATCCGCCATGCACGCATGGCAGAGGAGGGCCGCATAAGGCCACCAAGAAGGGAGGCGAGGAGCGCGCGCATGCCGGACGCGACGAGAGGCCGGTATGTACCGGCCTCTCGGGCTGCCCCCACCGAGGGCATGACGACACCACCGGCGCGTACGCGCTCCGCGGTGCTCATGCGACTCGTGGGGGCCTTCGTCATCGCCTCGGTGCCCTCGTTACTTGCTCAGCCACGACATCATGCCGCGGACTTCCTCGCCGACTTCCTCGATCGGGTGCTCCGCGTTGATGCGGCGCAGGGCCTTGAAGTTCGGCTGGCCGGCCTGGTTCTCCAGGATCCATTCTCGCGCGAACACGCCCGTCTGGATCTCGCGGAGGATCTTCTTCATCTCCGCCTTCTGCTCCGGCGGGGCCACGCGCGGGCCGCGCGTGTAGTCGCCGTACTCGGCGGTGTCGGAGATCGAGTCGCGCATCTTCGCCATGCCGCCCTCGTACATGAGGTCGACGATCAGCTTCACCTCGTGGAACGTCTCGAAGTAGGCGGACTCCGGCTGGTAGCCGGCCTCCACCAGGGTCTCGAAGGCGTTCTTGATCATCTGGGTCAGGCCGCCGCAGAGGATCGCCTGCTCGCCGAAGAGGTCGGTCTCGGTCTCCTCGCGGAAGGTCGTCTCGAGGATGCCGGAGCGCGTGGAGCCGATGCCCTTGCCGTAGGCCAGGGCGGTCGCCATCGCGCCCTCGGTGGCGTCCTGGTGGATGGCGACGAGCGCCGGCACGGCGCCGCCCTCCTCGAACACGCGGCGCACGAGGTGGCCCGGGCCCTTTGGGGCGATGAGGGAGACGTCGACATCCTCGGGCGGGACGATCGCGTTGAAGTGGATGTTGAACCCGTGGGCGAACATCAGCGTCTTGCCGGCGGTCAGGTAGGGGGCGATGTGGTCGTCGTAGATCGCCTTCTGAACCTGGTCCGGGGTGAGGATCATGATGACGTCCGCCTCCTGGGCGACGTCATCAACGGTGCCGACGCGGAGGCCAGCGGCCTCCACCTTCGCCCACGACTTCGAGCCCGGGTACAGGCCGACGACCACGTTCACGCCTGAGTCGTTCAGGTTCTGCGCGTGCGCGTGTCCCTGAGAGCCGAAGCCGATGATGCCGACGGTGCGGCCCTTCAGCACGCCCAGGTCAGCGTCGGAGTCGTAGTAGATCTTCGCCACGGGTTCGGTCTCCTCAGTCTCTGATGCTCAGTGCGGCCGGCTTCCGGCGAGTCCGCGCTGTCCGGTGTCGCTCGTTTCGGTGCCTCGAAGGCGCTGTCGCTACTCGCTACTGGCGCTACTTGCTGGCGTACGGCAGTTCGCCCTCGGGGCGACGGCCGGACTCCTGGTGGAAGCGCCGCAGCGCCTCCGGCTCGTGCTGGTGGGTGGCCGTCGTGCGCGCGCCGCGGGCGAGGGCGATGCGACCGGTGCGCACCATCTCCCGAATGCCGTATGGCCGCAAGTTCTCGATGAGGGCGTCCAGGGTGTCGCCGGCGGCCGTCAGCTGCACTACCAGCGTGGTCTGGGACACGTCCACCACCTGGGCGCGGAAGATGGCGATCAGGTCCAGGATCTCGCGGCGCTGGTCAGGCCTCGCGGCGACCTTGATCAGCGCCAGCTCGCGGGTGATCGACTCCGCCTCGGTGAGGGATTCCACCGTGATGACGTCGATCAGCTTGTCCAGTTGCTTCTTGACCTGGTCACCGATCTCGGGAGGCCCCTCGACCACGATGGTCATGCGGGACACGCCCTCCTCCTCCGTGGTGCCCACGGCGAGGGAGTCAATGTTGAAGCCGCGGCGCCGGAACATGGAAGCGACCCGGTTCAGGACACCGGGGCGGTTCTCCACCAGCGCGGACATCGTGTGTTTGTGGGCGGTGGGGGCGGGGGTCATCGTCGTCATCTCTGTCCTCGTTCGGTGCGTACGGGTCCGGGTCGGCGCTAGGCCACCCGCACCGGGCCCTCGATGGTCTCGCTCAGCGCGGCGCCTGCGGGCACCATCGGCCAGACGTTGTCTTCCGCGATCACCTGGAAGTCGAGGATGACCGGGCCGGGGTACGCAGCCGCCTCGCGGATGGCGTCCTCCACCTGGGACTGGTCCGTGACGCGGATCCCGTGGATGCCGTACGCCTCCGCGATCTTCACGAAGTCCGGCTGCGACATGTGGACGGCGACGTAGTTGTTCGCGTGGAACAGTTCCTGCCACTGCCGGACCATGCCGAGGAACCCGTTGTTCATGATCGCCATCTTCACGGGCAGACGTTCGTCCACCATGGTGGCGATCTCCTGGAACGTCATCTGGAAGCCGCCGTCGCCGCAGATCGTCCACACGGCGCGGTCGGGGCAGGCGACCTGCGCACCCATCGCCGCAGGCACCTCGAACCCCATCGTGCCGAGGCCGCCCGAGGTGATGAACTGCCGCGGGCGGGAGACGTGGCCGAACTGCGCGGCCCACATCTGGTGCTGGCCGACGCCCGTGGTGAGGACGGCCTCCGGTCCGGCGAACTCCGCGATCTTCGAGATCACGAACTGCTGCGTGAGGTCATTGCCGGACGGCACCGCCATCGAGTGACGATGCTCGTTCCGCATCGAGTCGATCCAGTGGATCCATTCGACGTGGGTGCGGGACGCGATTGCCTCGGTCAGTTGCGGGAGCACCTGCGCGAGGTCGCCGACGATCGGGTGCAGCGTCGGCAGGTTCTTGCCGTGCTCGGCGGGGTCGATGTCGATGTGG
>CAYPYF010000029.1:0-213 GCA_964414675.1 uncultured Dehalococcoidaceae bacterium | reverse complement strand
GTCCGCGAACCGCCCGAGGGCGCGGTCGTCCATGCGCATGCCCAGGCCGATGATCACGTCGGCGTTGCTGGCGGTGTGGTTGGCCCAGTAGGAGCCGTGCATCCCCATCATCCCGTAGGACAGCGCGTGCTCCGGCGGGATGCTCCCCAGCCCCAGCAGCGTGTTCAGGATCGGGATGCCGCCCTTCTCCGCGAACTTGCGGAGATGCTCGGC
>CAYPYF010000028.1:0-30650 GCA_964414675.1 uncultured Dehalococcoidaceae bacterium | reverse complement strand
GGCCTGCCGGCCCGGACCGCCGAGGTCCGACGCCCCACCCTCGACGACGTGTTCCTCGCGCTCACCGGGCGGAGCCTCCGCGAGGGCGCCCCCACGGTGGACCCGGATCAGACCCCGCTGGAAGCAGAGGTGGCGTAGATGGCCTCGAACGCACTCCGTGACACCCGCGTCGTGCTGTGGCGCGAGCTATTGCCGGTCTTCCATGAGCCGTGGGGACTGTTCTTCTCGATGATCCAGCCGGTCATCTTCCTCGGGCTGTTCGGGCCGCTGCTGTCCGGCGTCCCGACGGTGCCCGGCGAGGCATCGGTCTGGCAATGGTTCGTGCCCGGCATCCTGGTGATGCTCATCCTCTTCGCCACCTCGATGACCGGCTTCGGGCTGCTCATGGAGATGCAGACGGGCTCGCACGAGCGGCTGATGGTCACCCCGATGAGCCGGTCCTCGATGATCGTGGGCCGGGCGCTGAAGGAGATCGTGCCGTTGTTCGCGCAGGCGGCGCTGATCGTCGTGGTGATGATCCCGTTCGGTTTCCATCTCTACCCGCTCGGCGCGCTCGCGGGCCTCGCGATCCTGTGTCTGCTCGGGGTGGGGCTCGGCGCGCTCTCGTTCGCGCTGGCGCTCGTGGTGCACGGTCAGGACTGGATCTTCTGGACGGTGCAGCAAACCCTGGTGTTCCCGCTGACCGTGCTCTCGGGCGTCTTCCTGCCGCTGGAGTCCGGCCCCGGCTGGATGCAGAAGGCCGCCGAGGTGAACCCGATCACCCACATCGTCGAGGCCGAGCGGCTGCTGTTCGCGGGCGAGTTCGGGGACTCGACGATCCTCGTCGGGTCCGCGGCCGCACTGGGCTTCGCGCTCCTCGGGCTCTGGGTGGGGACGAGCGTGATCCGGCGGGCGGCGAACTAGCCGCCCGCCCTGGCGCTACTTGAACTTGTGCGCGGTCTGGGTCGCCTTGCGGGTCGCAGCCGGATCGGGCGCGGGCGATGTGCTCGCTGCGGTCGGCGAGACGGGTGGCCCCGATGCGGGCTGTACGAGGGCGTCTCGCCTCGCCGCGGTCGTCGAGGTGCGCACCACGGCGGGGCTGGCCAGCAGGAACGCCAGCACCAGTCCTACCCCGAGCGCGACGATCACCTCGACCACGTTCGTAATGCCCCCTCGAACCTGATCGTCGGCAGATCCGTGTCGCTCCGTAGCGACGGGCCGTCGAGCGTCCTCGGCCGCGGCGTACACTCCGGCCGTACCGCGCGAGGGCGCGGCCCGAGCGCCTGCGAGGAGGACACGATGCCGACACTCAACGCCGAGTTCGTTGACCGCCACGAGATCCGGTTCGACGTGGAACGCGCCGAGGGCCGGCGGCAGTTCACCAACGTCCGGGTCCCCGCCGAGGACGGCACCGGCCCGGTCGACTTCACCTCCGTCGAACTGCTCATGATCGCCGTGGGGAACTGCACGCTCGGCTACCTGCTGAACAACGGCGCGCTGGCCGACGCCGAGGTCACGCGCGCGGTCGCATCCGTCGAGGCGACGATGCAGGAGTTCCCGCGACAGGTCGCGCACATCCACTCGACGGTGGAGATCGAGGTCACGGACCCGGCGCTGCTCGAGCGGCGCGAGGAGATCGAGATCGGGGCGTGCGGCGGGCCGATGTGCGCGGCGCTGGGCGACCTGCTGTCGGCGAAGGTGACGCTGTCACTGAAGTCCTGACGCCCGAGGGCTCCCCGGGCCTTAGCGCGAGACCTTCGGCGCATCGGCCCAGGTCGTCTGGTACCCCTCGCGGAGCGACGCTCCCTCGGGAGCGTCCGGCGGCAGGTCGATCGCCTGCGTGACCGCGAGGGCGAACCAGGACTCGACGTCGAGGAGGGCGTGCTGCGTGTCGGACTCGCTGAGCTCGACGAGCCGGGCGGCGACGCCGGCGGCGTCCGTGTCTGCGAAGTGCTCCTGCGCCAGCGCATCGTCGAGGCGCGCCTCGACGCGGACGCGCTTGCCCTCGATCAGTCCGCCTTCGGGCTCGTCGCCGCGTACGTCCGGCGGGCAGTGGAAGAGCTGGAAGATCACGATCGAGCGGTCGTAGGAGTCCCACCCGAGGTCCACTACCATGCGGACATCGAGTGGTGCTGCGCCGCCGCCGGTGTGGCTTGTGCCCATCAGCAGCACGTTGAACTCGTACGTGTTGGGCTCGTGGAGCGTGAGCAACGTCTCGAGCTGGTGCGTGCTCATCGAGGGGTGCGCACTACTTCAGCGTCCAGGAGCCGCCGCTGTACTCGAGGGCGCCGAGGCGCGACGACTTCTCCAGCTCGACCTTGAGGCCGATCGGGGGCTCGAAGGTGAGCGACGAGATGTGCTTGATCTCGATGCCGCCGGTCCACTTGCCGTCCTCGCGCTCTGCCGACAGCGAGATGCCGAGGCCGACCGCGCCGACCTTCGGGCCTTCGCCGCGTACGGCGCCCTCGATGATCGGGCCGTACATCGCCTTCTGCAGGCCGCCGAACGCCACGATCGGCCCAAGGGACTCGGGCTTGTCCTCGGCGGCCTTGGTGGCGCGGATGAACTTGACGAGCGCGACGCCGATGCTGGCGAGCCAGGCGGGCGATCCGCCCAGCGCGTCGGCCGGGATCTTGCCGGTGGCGTCGAACCCGATCTCCAGGTCGGATCCGGACTTGCTGACCTCGAGCTCCACTTCGAAGTCACCGACGGCGACCTTCGCGTTGAAGGCGATCGAGGAGGTGTCCTCGCCGAGCGATTTCTGGGCGCCGCGTCCCAGCGTGCCGCCCTTGTTCTTCCCGCCGACCGAGCCCTTCGCGGCCTCGATCGACTCGGCGGTGATCTTCTTGCCGGCGGTGTAGGTGACGCCGACTTCCATCTCGACCAGGTCGGAGATGCCGATCTCGCCCTTGCCGGCGACCACGCCGCCGGTCTCGACGTAGGTGTTCTTCACGCGCGCGCGGGAGGCCTCGACCAGCTTCTGGTCCGCCGCGATGGCGGCTGCGGCCTTCGACTTCGGCATCGAGGTGTACTTCGGGTCGTTCGGGTCGACGTCCGGCAGGGCGGTGAAGAGCCTCTTCTCAAGGTCACGCGACCACGCTTCGGCCTTGGTGTAGCCGTGCGCGGAGGTCTGGCCGCCCCACATGTAGTTCGCGGCCTCGCGCGGGATCGCCTTGGACTCGCGGAAGCGGCGGTACAGGCCGTAGGAGTAGAGGTTCATCACGTCGGCGCCGGAGGCGGCCTGTGCCTCGATGTAGCCACCGAGCTCGGCCTTGACCTTCGCAACACCGATGCTCGCGCCGCCGGTGACCACCATCTCCGTGCGGGCCTTGATCATGTTGTCGTCGTCCTTCTCCGCTTCGATGGAGAGACGACCGCCGATGAAGCCGACGCCGGACGGGTCGATCGGGATCTCGAACTCGATCTCGAGGCTCGCGGAGTCGCCCGCGCTCCCCACGGCCTTGTCCAGGAGGCCGGCGGCCTTCACGAACAGCGAGTCCGCCGAGCCCTTGTAGTGGTCACGGAGCTTCTTGAAGGCGTCGTGCTCCACACCGATCTCGCCGCTGAAGGCGTCGCCGAGCGAACGCTTCACGATCGCGATCTCGGAGTCCACGCTCGCCATGAAGTCCTTGAACCCTTGCATGCGCTTGATGCGCTTGGGATCCTCGGAGGTCTCGCCGTCCAGCACGGTGGTGTGGTCGTCGATCCAGAGCTGGGCTGCGGCCTTGAGCTGCGCGAGCATGTTCGCGTGCTCGGCGGTCGGGCGGTTCGTCGGTACCGGGAGCGCGTTGTACGCGCCGAGCAGTTGGACCACGGTCTTCTGAGCGGCACTGGCTGCGGTCAGCCGGCCCTCGTTGGTGGCGGCGGAGAAGTCCGTCGCCGACATCAGGCGCTGCGGGGCCTGCGGCGCGTTCGCCTCGACCTTCGCGGGGGCGGCGACGCGGCGGGCGACGGCGTTGCCGGCCGCGCGCTGGAGCGCCAGCATCTGCTCCGGCGCGGCGGCGGCGCGATGCACATCGGGGCGTGCGGTGGGAGCGGCGTGCGCGTCCGTGGACCGGTGGGTCTCCCCGCCGGGCGGCTCCTGTCGGATTCGGGTTCGAGCGCGCGCCATCTGACCCCGCCGTCTGACTCGCCATGATCCGCGACCGCGACCACCACCACACAGGTATCGCAGTGGGCGATCGGGCGCTCAACGTACGGGATCGAGGGCCACTCGAACAGGGATCGTTCGTGCCAAGTTGCGTCGGAGGCTGACGAATCCCCGATGAGCGACACTGGACCCATGGACGACGACACTCCCGCCGACCCGCTGGTTGCGCTCCGGAAGCGCTCGAGGATCCTCGAGCGGCTCCTGGACGACCGCGGCCGGGTCTCGCGCTGGCCCGTCCGGCGGGCGCAGCAACTGCTCGTCCTGGACCACATCGCCGCGCAGATCGAGGAGGGCGTCACCTGGGACGAGGTGGCCCTGGGACGCATGCTGGAGGACCTCCACGCCTTCAACGACCCGGCGCGCATCCGGCGAGAGCTCGTCGACCTCGGCGTGCTCGCGCGGAAGCGCGACGGCTCGGCGTACTGGAAGGTGCCCCGTCCGTGACGCCCGTCACCCCTGCACCGGCCTCCCGGTGCAGGGGTGACAGCACTCCCGCCGCCGGCGGTGGTGGCTAGATCAGGCGCTCCTGCAGTCCCGCGGCGATCTTCTCGTGCGCGCTCAGCGTGCTGTGCGCGTGGCCGCGCTCGATGGCGCGGGCCGGGGCGCCCACCGGGAACCCGCGCGGGCGCTCCGAGGCGACTCGCTCGCGGATGCGCTGCACCGCGTCCCGAGCCGAGAGCGCCGTCGCCTCGACGTCTTCGAGCGTATCGCCGCGCACGAGGTCCGGCGGGAGGTCGGGTTCGGCGGCGAGCAGCGCGTCGCGGTATCGCGCGACGGCCTGTCGCGTGAGGTTCCGCTGCCGGGCGAGTTCCCGCTGTGCCTCGGCGAGCGCGGCCTCGAGGGCGCCGGCGCCGTCGTCGAACTCCTCGGAGGCGAGCGCCTCCAGCTCGGCGCGCACCTCCTCCGGCAGAGCGTCGCCGTCGTCCGAGACGAAGTCGGCGGTGTCGTCCTCGAAGGGGTCGGTGTACTCGAGGCCGTCGAGGTCGCCGTCTGCCTCGGGCAGCGCGATCGCTTCGAGGGCTTCGAGTTCCAGTTCGTTCACATCCATCCGCAGCCTCCAGACCTTCTCCTGGCATGTGAGGTCAGTACCCGCGATCAGTAGAACGTGCGTTCTAATCGATGTCGAGGGGTGCATGACGCGATCCGTCGCCCCGGGGGCGATCCCGATCGGCGATTCGGTGGCACACTGGATCCAGGCCGGCTGCGTCCGGTCGCCGTCCCAGGGAAGGCCGAGGACCTTCGAGCGGGCGGGTCGCATTCATCCTCGATGGTCCGGTGACTGCCGGGTCCGCGCCGGTTCGACAAGACGGCATGCGCACCCGACTGAGGCAGGGACGATCGAGGGCGGGCGGCGGATCAGTTCAGGCGTCCAGCTACTCCTCGATCAGTGGAGGTTAGCCATGGACCAGATTGAGTATTCGGTGGCCTACGTGGACACGCGTGGGCGCATCAGTCGTGATGGGGTGGAGTTCATCCGCAAGAGCGGTGAGCACCGTACGTCTTTCCTCTCCCGGTACCTGACAGCGCTGGGGAAGGAAGGGTGGGGGGTCTCCGGCATCCAGCACCTGGCCCGCCCGGAGACCGCCTACTACATCCTGCAGCGGCCGCTGGCCGAGGGCGCCACGCCCGAGGCCGAGCAGACCCGCGACGACTAACTTCTCCCGCCGCTAGGCGGGCGACGCACGCCTGAACACGGTCCCGACCGGGCGCTCCGGCTCCCCCTCCGGGGGCCTTCCGGGTCAGCCGGAGCGCCGCCGGGTCCCGAGCCCGAGCCGCGGGGCATCCCGTCGGTCCTCCTCGCGGTCCGCCATGCGGGCGCGCAGGATGTCGGTGCGGGTGCACATGCCGATGACCCGCCCGCCGCCATCCACCACCGGCAGGTGCTCCACGGACTCCTCGATCAGCAGTTCGAGCGCATGCGCCACGCTCTCGTGTGGCCGGACGGTGACCACGTCACGGCTGGCGATCTCGAGGAGCGAGACGTCTCCGTCCAGGCCCTGCGCGAGCAGGTCCGTGCGGGAGATGATGCCGCGACACAGGCCCTCGTCGTCTACGAGTGGGTACGCGCTGTGCTGTCCGGTTGCCACGAACCGCTGAGCCTCCTCGATGGTCGCGTCCACGGCGAGGGTGATCGGGGGCGCTGTCATCACCTGGTCGACGCGGCGCCGGGCGAAGGGGTCGGCGCGGTACTCACGCACCACCCGCACGCCTCGGCGCGAGAGCTTCTCGGTCATGAGCGTGTCCCGGAGCACGGAGGAGGCGACGATCTCCGCGAGCATGGTCGCGAGGATCAGGGGGAGCACGGCCCGGTAGTCCTGCGTGAGCTCGAAGACGAACACGATCGATGTCAGGCTCGCACCGGTTGCGCCACCGAACGTGGCCGCCATCGCCACGAGGGCGAACCCGGAGACCGCGACCTCGCCCGGTAGCCACTGGTTGACGATCGTCGCCACCGCCGCGCCGAACGCGCTCCCCACGATGAGCACCGGTGCGAGCGTGCCCCCCGAGGTCCCCGACCCCAGCGCCAGCCACCAGGCGATGAGCTTCGCCGCGAGGATCGCGAGCACCGCCGCCAGGCCGAGGTTGCCCGCGAGCATGTCCTCGATCACGTCGTATCCCACACCCAGCGCGCGAGGGACCGCCAGGCCGACCAGCGCGAAGCCCAGCGCGCCGATCGCGGGGTGCCAGAACTGCGAGACCGGGATGCGCCGGAACATCTCCTCGACCAGGAACAGTCCGCGGACCACCACCACCGCCAGGCCACCACAGAGGATTCCGAGGACGGCGTATGCCGGGAGCGCTCCCAACCCCTCGAACTCGTGCTGGGGCACGTTGAACAGCGGGCCGACCTCGAACAGCCAGTAGTGCATGCCGCCGGCGACCGCCGCGGCGATCGCGACGGGGATCAGGGAACGGCTGGAGAACTCGAACAGCAGCAACTCGAACGCGAGGACGATGGAGGCGATCGGCGCG
Organism: uncultured Dehalococcoidaceae bacterium; assembly: GCA_964414675.1. GTDB lineage: Bacteria > Chloroflexota > Dehalococcoidia > UBA2979 > UBA2979 > W-Chloroflexi-9. The sequence goes on along the minus strand of CAYPYF010000028.1, from coordinate 23,548 downwards.
CCGAACGTGGCGGACATCCCCGCCGCCGCCCCGGCTGACAGGAGGATCTTCCGCTCGGTCGGCGAGACCGGGATCAGCTGACCCAGCAGCGAGCCGCTCGCACCGCCGGTGACGATGATCGGGCCTTCCGCTCCGAATGGCCCCCCGGTGCCGATCGCGACGGCGGCGGAGAGCGGCTTCATCAGCGCGGTGAGCGGCGCGATGCGGCTCTGCCGCAGCAGGATCGACTCCATCGCCTCGGGGATGCCGTGGCCCCGGATGATCGGCACGATCCGCGCCATCATCGCCACGATGACCGCGCCCACTACCGCCACGACCACGATGCGGGGGTGCGGCTCCAGCATGGTGGTGGGCGGAAGGCCCCACGCCCAGCGGCCGTACATCGCCAGGTTCGTGATGAGGCCAATGAGGTGGACGAGCCCCCACGCGGCGAGGCCTCCGAGGATACCGAGGAGTACGGCGAGGGAGGCGAGGAGCGCGGTGCGGGACGTATTCATATCGTTCAACGATATGAATACCGGGTCGTTACACTCCAGCGGTGGGCGTTGAACAAGGCACTCCGGACGATGTCGTCCCGACTGACGAGGACTTCCGTCGGCTCCTGGAGTTCCGCACGGGCCTCCGGCGGTTCCTGCGCTGGAGCGAGCAGGCCGCGATCGCGGCCGACCTCTCCCCGGCCGTCCACCAACTCCTCCTCGCGATCCGTGGCAGCGGCAAGCCGGACGGCCCCACCATCGGAGAGCTCGCCGAGTACCTCGTCGTACGTCATCACTCCGCCGTCGAGGCGGTGGACCGGGCCCAGCAGAGCGGCCTCGTCGAGCGGGAGGCGGACCGCGACGACCTCCGCGTCGTGCGCGTACGTCTGACCGAGGACGGTGACGAGCGCCTTCGTCGCCTGACGGCCCAGCACCTGGAAGAGCTGGCGCGGCTGGCGCCGTCGTTCTCGGCGCTCTGGGCCGGGCTCTCGCCCCGCTCCTGACCTGGCAGCAGTGCCGGCGCTCCCCGTCTAGCCGGGGTCATAGACTCGCTGTACATGGACACGCCGTCTCCGCGCATCTCTTTGCGCGACATGACCCGCGCGGATATCTCCGCGGTGAAGCGCATCGAGAGCGCCGCGTATCAAGACGCCTGGCCGGCGCGTCTGTTTGGGTCAGAACTCGCCAACGGCTTTGCGCAGTACCTCGTGGCCGTCGAGGCCAGTACCGAACCTCCGCCGTCCGGGGCCATGGCGACGTTGAAGCGCGCACTGGTCGGCGGAGGACAGGGCCGGATCGTCGGGTTCATGGGCGTCTGGTACATGGTGGACCAGCTCCACCTGGTCACCATCGCCGTCGATCCGCCACAGCAGGGGCGAGGGATCGGGACGCGACTCCTGATCGAATGCTTCGACCTGGCGTTCGAGGCGGAACTGAACGAGATCGTGCTGGAGGTGCGCGAGTCGAACGCGCCGGCGCGTGCGATGTATGAGGCGTTCGGGTTCCGCAAGGCGGGCGAGCTCAAGGACTACTACAAGGACAACCACGAGACCGCGATCGTGATGCTGTCCGGATCCCTGGACCAGGCCCGCGAACGCCTCGAGGCGGTGCGTGAGCGGCTGGCCACCCGCCACCCCGACCTGTTCGAGGCCTAGCGCTGGCCTGGCGTGGTCCGGCGCGGACCTAGCGCGCAGTCGGTGTCCGGCGCCGGCTGGAGTCGCGCCGGACGTCGCGCGGGCCCAGGGGCTCACCGCAGCCGCCGCAGACGACGACCGCCTCCGGGCGCGCAGGTGCGCCGGCGGTGTGTGCCTCGCAGTCGCGGTGGTTGAACTTCACCGGCGGGCCGTTCTCCCCGGCGAGGAACTCGTCACCCCAGTTGAAGAGCCCGATGAGGACGGGGTACAGCGCCGCGCCCTTCGGCGTCAGGCGGTACTGGTACCTCGGCGGGTGCTCCTGGTAGAGCTCCCGCAACAGGACGCCGTGGTCGACGAGCGTCTTGAGCCGGGACGCGAGGATGTTGCGTGCGATCGGCAGGCTCTCCGCGAACTCGTCGAACTTCGTGAGGCCGTTGAACGCGTCGCGCAGGACGAGCAGCGTCCAGCGCTCCCCGATCACATCCAGGGAGCGGGCAACGGAGCAGTGGAGGTCGGAGAGCGACTTCGCCATGTGTGGAGGTTAGCCCTCGTCCGTTGCGATTCGCAACGCGCATCCCTACAGTCCGTTGTGATCTGCAACTCATCGCGGGCGCCTCGCGCGTTCCGGCCGAGAGGATTCGCCATGACTTCCGACCAGCAGGCCGAGTTCGACCGCATGCGTCAGTACTACCAGTCGCAGGGTGAGCGCTACACGTTCGCCGAGATCTGGCCCCGCGCCGTGAAGGCGCGCCTCGACCTGCTGGACGCCTTCGACGGGGTGACCGAGGAGCACGCCGCGTGGGCGCCGGGCGACGGCAACTGGAGCATCAAGGAGGTGGCCGTCCACATCCTGAACAGCTCGAGGAACACGCGACGCCTCGTCCAGGCGCTCTCCGCGGGGAAGGCGGGCGACTCGTCCGGCGTCGAGACGCCTCGCGAGACGACCGAGAGGCCGCTCGAACAACTCCGCTCGCAACTGCGCGACGACGGCATCGAGTGGTCCGCGGCCGTCCTCGACCTGCCGCCGAGGCCCGCGCTGGAGCCTACGGCCCCGCACTCGATGTTCGGCGACCTGCACGCGCGCGCCTGGTACCTGTTCCAGCGGACCCACGACCAGGACCACCGCGGCCAGATCGAGGCCGTGAAGGCGGCTGCCGGCTACCCCGGGGCGACCTCGTGAAGGTCGCCGTCGGCCTTGGTGTCTCCTCCAATAGTCCAACGGCGTGGAGCGACGCGGCGACGTGGGTGACCGAGGCCGAGCGCCTCGGCGTCGACAGCGCGTGGGGCGGGGAGACGTGGGGGTTCGACGCCTTCACCCCGATCGCCTACCTCGCGTCGAAGACCAGCCGGATCACGCTCGGCTGTGCGATCGCGCAGGTCGGATCGCGGTCGCCCGCCGTCCTCGCCATGACGGCGCTCTCGCTCGCCTCGATGACGGAGGGCCGCTTTGTCCTCGGGCTGGGCACGAGTGGCCCGCAGGTGATCGAGGGGCTGCACGGCGTGCCGTTCAACCCGGCCTACACGCGGCTCCGCGAGACGGTCGAGGTACTCCGCCTCGCGATGGCGGGTGAGCGCCTCTCGTATGAAGGCGCCGTCTACCAGTTGCCGGTCCCCGGGCGGCGTGCCCTGCGCCTGAGCGCCCCTCCGGCGCCGGTCCCGATCTACCTCGCGACGCTGGGGCCGCGCAGCCTCCGCATGACCGGTGAGCTCGCGGACGGATGGTTCGCCTCGTCGTTCATGGCGGAGCACGCCGCGGTCTTCCTCGATGAGATCCGCGCCGGCGCCGAGGCGGCCGGACGTCCCTTCGAGGCGATCGACCGGCAGGCGGGTGGCGTCCTGCAGTTCGGTGACGACCTCCCGGCGCTCATCGAGCCTCGGAAGCCCGGCTTCGCGTTCGAGATGGGGGCGATGGGATCGCCCAAGCAGAACTTCTACCGCGATGCGTACACGCGGCAGGGCTACGGCGACCTCGCGCAGGAGGTGCTCCGGCTGTGGCTGGACGGGAAACGCGACGAGGCCGCCGCGCTGATCCCGGACGAGTTCGTGGTCCAGTCCAACCTGCTGGGGACGGAGGACATGGTGCGCGCCCGCATCCGCGCCTACCGCGACCACGGCGTGACCACGCTCCGGGTGTCGCCCGCGGGCGACACGCTCGCCGCGCGCCTCGAGACCCTCGGCCGGTTCATGGACCTCGTGCGCGAGGTGAACGCGGAGGCAGCGGCCTAGCGCACCGCGCGAGGGCATCCCGTGAGACTGGCCCGTGCGCGGAGCGGTTCGGTATCATCGCCCTCAGCGGCGCGACGCTGCTCACGCATGACAGACCGAGGACGGCAACCATGACGACCGACACGGCCCACGAGACCTCCGTCGAGCTGACGATGGACGACCTCTACGTCCTCGCCGCGGACGACATCGACGCGTTCGCCGTGAACTGGAACGAGGAGGCGTCGCCTCCACCGTTCTACGTCACCGTGGACGGCCGGAAGTTCGCGTTCGTCGGACAGACCTACCTGGTCCGCGGCTACGGCGCCGAGTTGCCTGACTGGGTGAAGGCCGAGGATGCAGCCGGCCACCTGGTGCTCTTCGTCGAACGCGCCGACCGCCTGCTGGCCTACTCGTTCGACCCCGCCGCGGAGTCAGACGACGAGGACGAAGCGCCCGCCGAGTAGCCCCGCGGCCTGCGATATGCCCGAGACGATGGACGGCCCCGCGTGAGCGGGGCCGTCCTCGTTCGCTCGTTGCGGAGCCGGCGTTACCTGGCGCCCTCGGGGAGCGCGGCTTCGATCGCCTGCCGGTAGACATCGAGGCTCTGCGTCCCCGGGATCGCCTGGCCGTTGATCAGCGTCGTCGGCGTCGAGGAAACGCCTGAGCTGGTCGCAAGGCGGTTCTCTTCGATGACCGCAGCCTCGTACGTGTTGTTGCTGTAGCAGGTCTGCCACGCGCCCACGTCGAAGTCGTCGAAGTGGTCCGCGATCGTTTCGGCGTATTTGCGAAGGTTCCCGTCAGAGAAGACGCCGCTGTTGCCTCGCCCCTGCCGGGTGAACAACAGGTCGTGGTAGTCCCAGAAGCGGTTCTGGTCCGCCGCGCATGCGGCGGCCTCCGCAGCCGACTGCGACTCCGGGCCGAGGAAGGCGAAGTTCCGGAACTCGAACGTGACGAGGCCGGTCTCGACGTACTCCTCGACGAGCGTCGGCTCGATGTTGGTGAAGAAGTCCTTGCAGTGCGGGCACTGGTAGTCGCCGTACTCGATGATCCGCACCGGCGCGTTCGGGTCACCCATGACGGTGCCGTTGACGGGCGCGTCGCTCTCGCGGGCCACGAACTCGGTGTCGTCCGCGCTGGCGCCCGGCCGGTTGAGGAAGATGAGCAGTCCCCCGATGAGGACCGCGATCACGATGGCGCCGATGACGGTGAAGCCGCCCCAGGAGTCGATCGTCTCGCGCCAGGCGGGCTTGCCGCGGCCGCTAAGGGCGCCGCTGCCGACCCGACCGCCGGACGGCGCAGCCGCCTTCTCCTCCGGCTTCCGCTCGCGGCGATCGCGCAGGCGCTGTTGTCTACGATTGCGTCCCACGGAGGCCTCCGGGTCGGTGCTTGCATTGGGTGCGTTGTGGTCCGGGTGTGCCACTGATTATCGGAACCGGTCTCCACTGCGGGCAACCGGCAGGTGTGAAGCGGTCATGATCTGCAGGGCCATCCGCGCCCACAGCCCCTGAAATCACCCTGACAGTTGGACGAACGAATGCAGGCTTGCGCCACTCCCGGTCATTCAGAGGGGCCGCATGGCATGGACGGCGAACCCACCGCCGAGTAACTCGACGTCAGTCGATGCGAGAAGGCCCGCCAACCGGCGGGCCTTCTCCGTGCTCGGACGAGGCTGGCCTCAAGCGGTCCGGGCGACCGGTTCGACGGTGGGGCGCGAGAGGATGTAGCCGGTGCCCACGAGCGCGAGTGTCAGGACGAGGGCCTGCACGAGGTGCGCGGAATGGGGGATCGCGACGAGCACGGAGAACGTCACGAAGGGCCACATGATCGCGAGGGACATCACCTTGGCCCTCATCGGCATGCCACCCGTGTCGCGGAATCGGCGGACGTGGGGGCCGAAGACCGGGTTCGCGAGGATGCGGTCGTACATGCGTTGCGAGGATCGCGCGTAGGCGGCGGCAGCGAGGATGAGGAAGATCGTCGTCGGCCAGCCCGGGACGACGACGCCGATGAGGCCCATGACCAGGGCAACTGTCCCCAGCGTGCCCCACACCAGGCGGACCACGAAGTGATCCGCCGGTCGGACGATGTCGCTCGCGGGGGTCGCGGCCGTCGTCGGAAGGGACTCGTCGTTCGTTGCGGCGCTCACGAGGTCTCCGTGCCGGGTGCTGGTTCCCGACGTGGAGAGGATCGTGCGCCGCACCATCGGGCGCCAGCGGCCCGGGGCCCAAATCTCTGGCGAGGTCGTGAGATTTAGCGAGATGTCTGACCGACTGTCAGTGTTGGCCGCGGTTGTCACGGAATCGCGCAGGGACGAACGAAGCCGCCCCCGGGGAAGGGCGGCTTCGGGATTGCCGTTGCGGGAACGTGGTGGCTAACGCACCGCCAACTGGTAGTCCGGTACCAGGTACTGGTAGGAAGCCGGGGCGCTCTCGCCACTGCTCGTGCCAGCGCCGCCACCTTCGCCACCATCGGTGCCGCCGCCGCTCGAACTCGCGGCGAAGAACCCGCCGAAGTACATGACGGCAGCGAGGACCACCATCAGCAGCGCGATCATGACGCCCAGCACCATGCCGGTGCCCAGACCGCCATCGCGTTCCTCGACGGTGTGATGGATGTGTTCGTGAGACATCGGTTACCTGCTTTCGGCCGGCCGGTGTGTGCACCGGGCGTGGTCGAACAGTAGGCAGCAATCGCTTGCGTAATTGGACCTGTGCGGGGCGTGGACAGTGGCAGAAACGTTGCGGGAAGGGGCGCCGGAAACGGAACGATATGGGCGCGTTACACCATGGGCCATGGGACAACACGGCGCGGAAATGAGTCCATCTCCGGCAGCACCGGATCGGCGACGTACTGGTCGATCCGATCGAGGAGTGCGCCCACCTCGCGCGGCGCGAGTCGATCGATGAGGGGCTGTGCCGTCGGGTCGCCGCCCGCGAGGCAGCCGCGCACGCGTCGCAGGTCGTCCAGCCAGCCGTCGGGGATCGTCGTGCCGGCGAAGTCCCAGATCACGGTGCGGAACTTCTCCACCTCGTGGAAGCAGAGGCCGTTGTCGATCCCCCAGACCTTCGGCTCGGCGGGTGGGGCGCCCTCGGAGAGCAGGAGGTGCCCGCCCTTCCGGTCCGCGTTGTTCGCGACCAGGTCGAAGATGGCGAAGCGGATGAACTGCCAGTCGAGGTCGTCGCGGCTCCGCGTCTCGAAGTAGTGCTGGGCCGGGTCGTGTTCGATGAACAGCTGCAGGGAACCGACGCCGTGCGGGCCGTCCGCCTGCACCGTCGGGGGCACGATGTCCCACCCGAGGAGACGCGCGAACTCGTACGCCGCGATCTCGCGCTGGTAGAGGTCCTCCGGGAAGTCGTACAGCGGCTGCTCGCCGGCGGCCGGCTTGTAGATGCCCAGCCCGTGGCCGTGCTCAGGATGTTCGAGGTCGGCGAGGAAGACGTAGTTCGAGGAGTGCTGGATCAGGCGCAACTCACCGAACTCAGCCTCGGCCAGCGCAGACTCGACCCAGGCGGCGTCGGGCTTCCACGGGTTCAGGAGCGGTGCGTTGGTGCTCAGCCCCTACTCCTTCTTCACGACCTCGCGCTCGGCGATGCCGAGGCTCAGGCGCATCGCCTCCGCGTGCATCATCATCATCGCGAGTGCCGGTAACGACTCGTCGAGGGCGGTGCGCGCTGCCTCGATCGTCTCGTCGCTCAGCCCCGCCTCGCGGAGGGCTGCCTGGTCCGCGTGGAGCGGCTCCGGCAGGAACCGCGCCCCGGAACGCGCGTAGAAGTACAGCCCGCGCCCGCGCCGCCGGAAGTCCGGGTACGCCGCGAGGTGCTGGAGCTCCTCCCACGCCGCGCCGAGGTACGCCGGGAAGGCCGCGACCGCGCGGTAGAGGTCGGGCGCTTCGCTCAGCCCGAGCGTGTCGGTCACCTCGGGGAGTGGTGGCGTGGTCTCATTCGCGAATGCGATCGAGGCGGCCATATGGCGGGCTTCGCGCTCGGAGGTCGCGCGCGGGTCTGGCTTCCCGTAGCCGCCGACGGACTCGCGCCCCATCGCCTCGGCGAGGGCGGCACAGACCAGGAGCACCTGCGGCTGGGTGTAGTGGAAGACGTCGATCACCTCGGCGAGGTCGGCCAGTCCCGCCTCGGTCGCCCCGGCCGCGAGCAGGGCTGCTCGTGTGAGGACGGGCTCGTACACCTCCTCGACGGCGTCGAGGGCCATGTCGGTCATGTACAGCGCGCTGCCGACGAACCCGGCGGTCTCCGTGACGCTCCGGATCCGCGGCCAGACGACCTCGAGGTAGTCACCTGCCGCCGCGAGGCGCCCGATCTCCGCCGGCACGGTCGGCGAGCGGAGCGCCACGCGGACCTCCTCGGCCAGGCCTGACGTCACGAGCGTCCTCCGCCCACGACGCGCCGCCAGAACGAGGGCTTCCGGACACGCTCGCGGATCGCCGCCGTCCCCTCGGCGGTGCCGACGATGATCGCGCCGCGCCAGTCGCGGACGGACGGCAGGCGTTGCTCCTTCACGTGGGCGGGCAGGCGGGCAGGCGCCTCGAACCGCTCGAAGGGCTTCCAGCCGGCGCCGTCGCGCGTCCATGCCTCGCGCCCCGCCGCGCGGACGAGGACGACGGCAGCGGCGACGTCCCAGATCTTCGGCACCCAGAACGGCGCGGCGACGAACACCCCGGCAGCGACATAGGCCCCCTCGATCGCCATCGAGCCCGTGACGCGGTGGTCCCAGGCCTTCGTCCCTGCCGATGAGCCCCCCGGCGCCGCCGCCAGTGCGCGTTTCACCTGCGTCGCGCGCTCCGGACGCACCTCGCGGCCGTCGAGGCGGAGCGGGCCGCCCTCGTACGCGTGGTAGACGCCGTGGTTCAGGGCGTGGGTCGTGGCGCACCAGACCGCGCCGACGACGGGGCGGCCGTGCTGTAGCACGCCGATGGAGACGGCGAACAGCGGGAACCCGTTCACGAAGTTGGCCGTGCCGTCCACGGGATCGAGCACCCAGACGAACTCCGTGTCGGGCTCCGGGAGCGTCGCGTCCTCCTCGCCGATCACGACGTGGGACGGGAACTCGACTGCGACGCGCGAGCGGAGGAGGGCCTCGACGGCGCGGTCGACCTCGGACACCGGGTCGGCGGTGTTCTCCTTGCCCTTCGCGTCGTCCTTGTACTCAACGAGGATCTCGCGCTCGAGCCGGTCGATGACGAACGCCCCCGCCTCCGCGGCGAGTGTCGCCGCGAGCGCCTCGATCCGCTCGAGGTCCGGGGGAGCGGCCACGTCGGGCATGGCTACTCCCGCCGGCCCCAGTCGGTCCCCACCAGGAGGACGCGGCCCCGCTGGTGGCGGACGTAGGAGTGGCGCTGCTGGTACGCCTCGACGACCTCGGAGGGTGCGTCGGTGGCCGCGGGGCGCGCGCACTCGTACCAGAGTGCGACGGTCGGGAAGGCGAACCAGGTGGTGACCTCGTTGGAGGCGCCCATGAGGTCCTGGCCGATCGCGATCCCTCGGCCACCCCGTGACTCCAGCCACGGCCACACCACCTCGGTAGAGAGCCGCACGAACTCGTCGCGCTTGCCCTCTTCTAGGGCCAGCGTGCGCTCCGAGATGATCGAGCCGCGGCCGAAGGTGAACGGCTCGTCGGCGAGCGGCTGTCCGGCCTGGCGGTAGAACGGTGTCGGGTGTGGGGCCGTGGTGAGCACCTCGAACGGCGAGGCCTTCGAGGAGGTGACCAGCGCGTTGCGGTTCGCGAACTTGCTCCGGAGCTCGGCGGTCTCCGCCATGATCGCCTCGTCGTCGTAGAACGAGCGGGTCTGGTTGATCGCGTTGAGGCTGGACGAGCCGCGCGTCGCCTCCCAGTGGGCGAAGTCCTCGTACGCCGTGTGCGTCACCAGCGGGACCGAGTCACCACCGAAGGCCCACGACCCGAACGCGACCATCTGCGCGCCGAAGTGGAGGAACGTGGGCCAGAGGCCCTCGCGGCTCTGTCGCTCGAACTCCGCCTTGCTCTCGGGTGGGACGGCAAATTCGCGCTGCACGAGGATCATGCGGCTCCCTCTCTGTTTCTGTGGTCCGCCAGACGCCGGCCTGTGCTGCCAGCATATCCCCGCGTCGGGTAGCCTCGATTCATGGTGCGCGACGAAGATCACGATGGCGGCTGGATCGAGTCCACCGAGGGCGACCTCGACCCCGACCTCACGGAGGAGGCGGGCTACCTCGCGTGGGACCGTCCGGAGCCCCGGAACAACTGGTTCCCGTTCGTCTCGAAGGTCGTGATCTTCCTCGTGGTGGTGGCCCTCGTCGGTTCGGTAGTGCTGCCCGCGCTCACCTAGTCCACACTCGTAACCCGCACGTGCCGCGGTCGTGCTAGCGTGCCGCGGCCATGGACGGACCTCCCCAGCGTCCACTGCGTCGATTCCGCGTGCCCGCGCTCGTCCTGAGCGTGGTGTGCCTTGTTGCACTCGTCGGTACGGTCGCCGCGCAGACAGGCTTCCTCACGAACGGCAACTTCGAGGCGGGCACCTCCGGTTGGATGACTGCGGGCGACCTCGTGATCTCCGCAGACACCTCGGTGGGCGGGACGGACGGGCCGTCGGCACTGCAGGTGGTAGCCGGGGCCGCCGGTGTCTACCAGGTGCGCAGCGAGTACTGGCTGAGTCCGTCCGTCACACCGGGAGCGGCGTACGGCCTCGAGGCCTGGATCCGCGACAACGACCCCGGCGTCCGCGTCGCGCTGGGCCTGGACTTCCTCGACGGGTCCGGGACGCTGCTCACCCAGGAGCTGTCCGTGCCCACCTCACTCGACTCACCCGACTTTCAGCGACTCATGGTCCAGCGCATCGCTCCGCCGGGAAGCGTCTACGCGCGCGTCGCGTTCGAGGGCACCTTCGACGACGCCGGCGCCACGTTCGCCGTCGACGGGGTCGTCCTCGCGCAGGTGGGCGCAGCACCCACCGAGGAGCCAACGCAGCAACCGCCGCCTCCACCACCTCCGGCACCGGCGACCGCCACGCCGAAGGTGTCCCCGACCCCTCGTCCGACCGCGACGCCGAAGCCGGTCCGGCTTCCGATCGGGCCATTCCTGCGCATCGCGGAGGGCGGCGACCTCGTCGCGCCGTGGGAGGTCACCCGGGGACGGTTGGAGCTCGCCCCCGGCGCCGCTGGCCTGTTGCTCAGCGCGGACGGCGGCTCGACGGTGTGGGTGGAGCAGGCGGTCACGGTCATACCGGGCGCCTGGTACCAGGCCACGGCCCGGCTGGTCCCGCTGGAGGGTGTCCGGTCGGCCTGGGTACGGATCGCGTGGTATGCGTCGGCCGACGCCAGTGGCTCACAGATGGAGACGGACGACTCCGAGGTGGTCACCGGCGACGGCGTCCGGGCCATCGTCGTCGCGGGCGGACTCGTAGGCACCGGTGCCGTGCAGGCACCCGACGAAGCGCGCAGCGCGAAGGTCCGGATCCTCCTCCAGCCGGAGGGCGCTGCCGGCGCGGCGGTCATCATCGACGGCGTCGCCTTCGATCCGGCGGAGCCTCCCGAGGCGACCCCATCGCCGACGCCGACGACGACCCCCGCCCCGACCGCCGCTCCGACGGGCACGCCGTCCGGGACGCCAGCCGCCGCCGCCGATGCCTCGCCGGCACCGGCCGTGCTGAGCCCCACGGTGTCGCCCGCCGTCCTGTCCGCGCAGGGCGCGTTCCGGATCACCGAGGTGATGCCTGACCCGCCGCAGTCCGGGCGCGACGCCGACTACGAGTGGGTGGAGCTCACGAACCTCGGCGAGGTCGAGGCGACCCTCCAGGGCATGGCGTTACGGGACGCGCATGCGAGCACGGCGCTGCCGCCCACGGTCGTGCCTTCGGGCGCCAGCATCGTGGTTGCGGGACGCCTCGCCGAGGTGGATGCGGACGTGCGTCTCGATGGCCCTATCGGCAACGGGCTGGGGAACGACGGCGATCGCATCGAACTGGTCGATGCTGCCGGGCGCGTCGTCGATGCGTTCGACTACGGCGAGGGCACGGACCTGTCGCCGAGGCCGGGCGAGTCGATCCAGCGCTGGTTTGACGGATCCTCGCAGCTCGCGGGGGCGGATGTCGGCACGCCCTCGCCCGGCGTCCACGCCCCGCTGGTCTCGGTGGTCGAGGCGCCCTCGAACATCGCGTCCGGTGTCGCGCCTGTCGACGACGCTGACACCGATCAGGGGACGGACGCTGTCGTGACGCGCGAGGACGATGCGGACCTCTCGGCGTGGGTGCTCCTGCTGGCCGTAGGCGGGGGCGCGTTCGGCGGGATGGTCGTCCAGCGCATCGGGCAGCGGCGCGCGTCGCCGCCTGCTCCGTGAGCGCCGCTGGCACTCCGGGCCACGGGGGTACGTTCACAGCATTACGTTTGTTGGCGTAGACTCCGCGCGCGAAATATGACGTGGCAGGCGCCCCTCGGAGCGTCGTCACGGGGGATCACGAGGGGGAGACATGGACTGGAGCGACAGCGCCGAGCAGGCCGCGTTCCGCACAAAGGTGCAGGGCGTGATCGACCAGATGCCGGAGCGCTACAAGCGCGAGGGCGGTGACTGGGAGCGTGACCGCAACAACGAGGACCCGAGCCGCCAGGACGACGCGAAGCAGTGGACCGCCGCGCTCGCGAAGGAAGGCTGGGTTGCCCCGCACTGGCCGCGGGAGTACGGCGGCGCGGGCCTGAGCCCGATGGAGCAGTTCATCTTCAAGATGGAGATGGCCCGCGCGGACGCGCCCAGCGTCGGCGGCCAGGGGGTCTCCCAGCTCGGGCCGACGCTCATCGTGCACGGCACGGACGAGCAGAAGGCGGAGCACCTGCCGAAGATCCTCTCTGGCGAGGTGGACTGGCGGCAGGGGTACTCGGAGCCGGGCGCCGGCTCGGACCTCGCGTCGCTCCAGACGCGCGCCATCCGTGACGGCGACGAGTACGTGATCAACGGCCAGAAGATCTGGACGTCGCTCGCGCACCTCGCGGACTGGCTCTACGTCCTCGCCCGTACGGACCCGGACGCCCCGAAGCACCGAGGCATCTCGTTCCTGCTCATGGACAAGCACACCCCGGGCATCTCGATCCGCCCGCTGATCGACATGAGCGGCCGCCACCACTTCAACGAGACGTTCTTCGAGGACGTCCGGGTGCCGGCGAACAACCGCGTGGGCGAGGAGAACCGTGGCTGGTACGTGGGGATGACGCTGCTCGACTTCGAGCGGTCCAACATCACCGGCGCCGTCTCGTCCCGCCGCACGCTGGACGAGCTGCGGAAGTACCTCCAGACGGACGAGGGCAAACGCCGGTCGCCGGGCTTCGCGAGCAACCGCCTGAACGTCGCCGACCGGTACATCGAGACCGACGTCATGTTCAACTTCTCGTTCCGCATCATCTCGATGCAGGACCGTGGGCTGATCCCGAACTACGAGGCGTCCGTCTCGAAGCTCTTCAACTCCGAGATGAGCCAGAAGATCGCGATGACCGGTACCCGCGTGTTTGGCCTGTACGGCCAGATCCACGACAACAAGGACGACCGTGCTCCGATGAAGTCCCAGCTGACGAACCAGTACCTCACGAGCGTCTCCTCGACGATCGCCGCGGGTACCTCGGAGATCCAGCGCAACATCATCGCCACGCGTGGCCTCGGGTTGCCGCGCGGGTAGCCTCGGCGACGACCACGGACTCAACAGGCCCGGCGCAAGCCGGGCCTGTTGGCTTCCCGGAACCTGCGCGAGTCGACATTGCGTGCGCGCTCCCGGGTGCATAGAGTCATACCTAGAACTTCTAGGTATCAGCCCACGCCAAGCATCGGTCCGAGGTTCGAGAGTAGTCTGCTGTCATGCCGGTCTTTCAGACAGACGCCCTGAGTAAGCACTACCCGTCCGTCCGGGCGCTCGACGAGTTGTCGGTGGCGATCGAGCCCGGGATCGTGGGACTCGTCGGCGCGAACGGCGCCGGCAAGAGTACGCTGATCAAGCTGCTCCTCGGCCTGATCCAGCCCACCGGGGGCAACGCCTCCGTGCTGGGGTTCGACATCCGGACGCAGGGCCTCCAGCTCCGCCAGTACGTGGGCTACATGCCGGAGCACGACTGCCTCCCGCCCGAGGTGAACGCCACCGAGTTCGTCGCGCACATGGCGCAGATCAGCGGCCTGCCGGCCGCGGCCTCGCGCGAACGAGCGTCCGAGGCGCTCCGCCACGCCGGGCTCTTCGAGGCGCGCTACCGCCAGATCGCCGGGTACTCCACGGGCATGAAGCAGCGCGCGAAGCTCGCGCAGGCGCTCGTCCACGATCCGCAACTCGTCTTCCTCGACGAGCCCACGAACGGCCTGGACCCCGCCGGCCGCGACGACATGCTCGACCTGATCCGCCGCACGGGACGTGAGATGGGGATCACCATCGTCATGGCGACACACCTGCTCGGCGAGATCGAGCGGACGTGCGACCAGCTGATCGTCATCGACGGTGGCCGGCTCCTCCACCAGGGCTCCGTCGCCGACTTCACCGCCGCGACGGAGACGCTGGAGATCGAGGTCACGGGCGACCCCGCCCCGCTCGCGGGACGCCTCGTCGCCGTTGGCCTGGACGTGACCACCGAGGGCCAGAGCATCTTCCTGCGGTCGGATGGCCCTGCGCCGTTCGACCTCGTACGCGACACCGTCGTGGACCTCGGCCTCGGGCTCGTCCGGCTGCAGCAGCGACGCCGCACGCTGGAGGACCTGTTCCGCATCGAGGCGTCCGATGCCGTGGAGGTCGAGGCGTGACCACCGACCAGGGATCGCAGCACGTCCAGACCTCGAGCGAGTCGAGCTCGATCTACGACCTCGGCTACCGGCGGTACGAGGGCGCGCGGCTCGGGCGCCGTCACGCCATCCTGGCCCTCTATCGCGAGAGCCTTCGCGCCGCGTTCGGGCTGGGACGGAGCACCGGCGCCAAGATCGGGCCGGCGATCCTCATCGCGATCGCGCTGGTGCCGGCGCTGGTGCAGCTCATCATCGGAGCCCTCGTGCCGGTCGACGAGATCGAGCTCGTGACGCACGAGGACTACTACAACGGCGTGAAGTTCATCCTCGCGCTGTATGTCGGCATCGTGGCGCCGGACATCGTGGGGCGCGACCAGCGGACGCGGTCGCTCACGCTCTACTTCACGCGTGCGATCACCCGCTACGACTACGCCCTGGGGAAGCTCGCGGCGATGACCACGGCGATGCTGGCGATCACGTTGCTCCCGCAGATGCTCCTGTTCGTCGGCAACGCGCTCGCTGTCGACGACTTTGGTGGCTACGTGTCGGAGAACTGGGACCAGCTGCCGCCGATCCTCGGCACGGCGCTCTTCGGCTCGTGGCTCATCGCCTCGATCGGCACGCTGATCGCCGCCCAGACGCCGCAGCGCGCCTTCGCGACGGTCGGCATCATCGTCGCGTTCCTGCTCCCGATCCCGTTCGCGGCGATCATGATCGAGGAGATCGACGCGGGCTGGACCGACTACGCGGCGTTCCTGAGCCCCATGGAGCTGCTGGACGGACTGACGTACTGGATGTTCCGTGCCGAGCCGCCGACCTCGGACACCATCGTTGCGCTGACCGGGTTCGCGATGTCCTGGTTCGCCCTCGCTGCGGCCGTCTTCGGCCTGATCTGCACGGGGCTGTTGCTCCGCCGGTACCAGCGGGTGCAGGCATGACGATCGAGGCGAACACCAGCCGGAGCGCCGCCACGGCGCCGGTCATCGGGCTGGCCGAGGTCTCCAAGTGGTACGGCAACGTGGTGGCCGTGAACGACGTCTCGTTCGAGATCGGGCCTGGCATCACGGGACTCCTCGGACCGAACGGGGCCGGGAAGTCCACCCTGCTGCACATGATGGGCGGCCTGCTCCGCGCGTCGTCTGGCGAGGTGAGCATCCTCGGAGAGCCGGCTGCCGGGAACCCCGAGGTCTACCGCAAGGTGGGCATCGTCCTCGAACGAGAGGCGGTCTACGGCGGCCTGAGCGGCTGGGACTTCGTCCGCATGAACGCGAAGCTCCACGGCCTCGCCGACCCCGACGCGGCGACGCGCCGCGCGATCGAGCGCGTCGATATGGGCTACGCCCAGGAGCGCCTCACCGGCGGCTACTCGAAGGGCATGAAGCAGCGCATTAAGATCGCCGCCGCGATCGTCCACGAGCCGCAGGTGCTGATCCTCGATGAGCCGTTCAACGGCGCGGACCCGCGCCAGCGGCTCCACATGATCGACATGCTCCGCGCGATGGCGCGCGAGGGCCGCACGATCGTCTTCTCGAGCCACATCCTGGAGGAGATGGAACGCCTCGGCGACCGCGTGCTGGTGATCGTCTCCGGGCGGCTCGCCGCATCGGGCGACTTCCGTGCGATCCGCCGGTTGATGGTGGACCGGCCTCACACGTTCCGCGTGGACTCCACGGACAACCGCCGCTTCGCCCAGGCGCTGGTCGGCGATGCCGCGGTGACCGGCGTGGCGATCGAGGGTGACCGCCTCGTGGTCAGCACGAACGACTACACCCGCTTCACCCGGGAGGCGCCGAGGATCGCGCAGTCGTCAGGCGTGACCGTGCGTGAGTTGTCGCCGAGCGACGAGTCGCTCGAGAGCGTCTTCGAGTACCTCGTCGCGGGTGTGCGCGGTGGCGGAGGGGACAACTCATGATCCCGCTGATCGCTCGAGTGACGCTGCGGCAGATGGCCCGTCAGCGGCGGATCCTGCTCCTGGTGCTGCTGGCGCTCGTCCCGGTGCTGGTCTCCCTGATCTTCCGCCTCGCCGCCGACCAGAGCAGTCCCGGCGATCCGGCCGAGTTCGCCTCCGGCATCCTCGCGACCTTCATCGTGCCGCTGGTCCTGCCGCTCACGGCGCTGCTCATCGGGACCTCCGCGCTCGGCCAGGACATCGAGGAAGGGACGATCGCGTACCTCCTCGCGAAGCCGCTCGCACGCTGGAAGGTGATCGTCGCGAAGGTCCTCGCGGGCTGGGCGCTCACCATCGGTCTCGTGCTGATTGCCGTGCTCGGAAGCGGCGCGCTGATCCTCGTCGGCGAGGAGGGCGCATCCCTCATCCCGGCGTTCGTCGTGGCCGTCGCCGCCGGCGGGCTCGCCTACATCGTGATCTTCGTGGCGCTCAGCCTGCGCTTCAATCGGTCGCTCATCTTCGGCCTGGCGTACGTCTTCGTCTGGGAAGCGATCGTGTCGCAGTTCATCCTGGGCGTGCGTTTCCTCAGCATCGGCGCGTACACCAACGGCATCGCGAACGCCCTCACCGATGTCTCCTCCGAGATGTTCGAGGGCGCCCTGGGGGCAGGCCCGGCCGTCACGCTCCTCGCCATCCTCGTCGCTGCCGGGATGTGGCTCTCCGTTCGGATGCTCTCGCGCTACCAGATCGCCGAGCGCGTCTAGGGCATCCCGCCTGCGCGACCGGGTCTCTGCGCCCCGAGCGGCCTCGTCGGGGGCTTGAAGCCCCTGACGTGAGCGTTAGAATCGCCTCGACGGCATTCCGACACCGCAACAAGCCTTGATGAAGGCGGAGGGAACCTCATGGACTGGAGCGACAACGCCGAGCAGGCCGAGTTCCGCGCGAAGGTAGCGGGCGTGATCACGTCCAAGCTGCCGGACCGCTACAAGGACGGCGAAGGCGACGAGGAAGGCGCCGGCTGGGAAGCGGACCGCATGTCCGACAGCCCGGCCGCCCAGAAGGCCGCCTCCGACTGGGCGGGCGCGCTGGCCGAGCACGGCTGGGTCGCACCGCACTGGCCGAAGGAGTACGGCGGCGCCGGCCTGACCCCCATGGAGCAGTTCATCTTCAAGATGGAGATGG
The DNA here is from genome assembly GCA_964414675.1 of uncultured Dehalococcoidaceae bacterium. Classification (GTDB taxonomy): domain Bacteria; phylum Chloroflexota; class Dehalococcoidia; order UBA2979; family UBA2979; genus W-Chloroflexi-9. The sequence goes on along the minus strand of CAYPYF010000028.1, from coordinate 5,936 downwards.
CGAAGGCCGCCGCCCCCACCGTGGGTGGCCAGGGCGTCTCGCAGCTTGGCCCCACGGTCATCGTGCACGGCTCGCCGGAGCAGAAGGCCGAGTACCTCCCGAAGATCCTGGACGGCAGCCACAACTGGCGCCAGGGCTACTCGGAGCCCGGTGCCGGCTCTGACCTCGCGTCCCTGCAGACCCGCGCCATCCGCGACGGTGACGAGTACGTCATCAACGGGCAGAAGATCTGGACCTCCGGCGCGCAGTACGCGGACCACCTCTACGTCCTCGCCCGCACGGACCCGGACGCCCCGAAGCACCGAGGCATCTCGTTCCTCCTGATGCCGAAGGACCTGCCGGGCATCTCGATCCGTCCGCTGATCGACCTCTCCGGCCGTCACGTCTTCAACGAGACGTTCTTCGAGGACGTGCGCGTCCCGGTGAAGGACCGTATCGGTGAAGAGAACCGCGGCTGGTACGTCGGCATGACGCTGCTCGACTTCGAGCGGTCCAACATCACCGGCGCCGTCTCCGCCCGCCGGGCGCTGGACAACCTGCGCGGCTACCTGGGCACGGCGGACGGCAAGAAGCGCGCCCCCGGCCTGCAGAACAACCGCCTCAACATCGTCGACCGCTACGTCGAGTCCGAGGTGATGTTCAACTTCTCGTTCCGCATCATCTCGATGCAGGAGCGCGGCCTCATCCCGAACCACGAGGCTTCGGTGTCGAAGCTCTTCAACTCGGAGATGTCGCAGAAGATCGCCCTCACGGGCACACGGGTGTTCGGCCTGTACGCGCAGATCTACGACCGCAAGGACGACCGCGCGCCGATGAAGTCCAACATGACCCGTGCGTACCAGCAGAGCGTCTCCGCGACGATCGCCGCTGGCACCTCGGAGATCCAGCGGAACATCATCGCGACCCGTGGTCTGGGCCTCCCACGCGGGTAGTCCTCGCTCTCGCGACACACGACGAGGCCCGGCATACGCCGGGCCTCGTTCGTTAGGCGCGCCTGCCTGTGGCAGTTGACAGGCCCTCGATCCAATCGGGACGATGTACGGACAAGAACCGTACGAGGTGAACGATGGTCGCGAACAAACCCCGCTCCGCCCGCATCGAACTTCGCACCACCGAGGATGCGAAGGAGCTCCTCCTTCGCGCTGCCTCGGAGAGCGGGTCGGACCTCACCTCGTTCATCCTCAACGCGGCGCTCACGACAGCGCGCGAGGTCGTCCAGAGCGTCGAGCGCATCGAGCTCAGCCACCGGGACGCGATCCGCGTGATGGAACTGTTGGAGAACCCGCCTCCGCCCACACCCGAGATGATCGAGAGCGCTCGCCGCCTCAGGGAGCGTCGTGTCCGAGTGGATTGAGGAAGCGCTCAAGCCCCACCACGACACGACGGCGTTTGACTCCGGGAACGACGACATCGATCTGTATCTCCGTCGGTTCGCTCTCCGGAACCACCGGCGGAACATCTCGAAGACGTATGTTGCCTGTCTTTCGAGCGCGCCAATCACTGTTGTCGGGTACTACACGGTGGTGCCCGCCCAGTTGTCGGTGGAGGATCTCCCGGCGCGCATGCAGGCGGGGCTCCCCCGGTACCCCGCGGGCGGATTTCGGCTCGCGCGACTTGGCGTGACACGGTCCCTCCAGCGGCGAGGCCTTGGCCAGGACCTGGTCGTCGCGGCGGGGTTGCGAGCGCTTGCGATTGCCCGGGAGGTCGGAGGAGTGTTCCTGGTCGTGGACGCTATGTCGGACAGCCTCGCTGGCTGGTATCAGCGGTCCTTGGGGATGGAGGCCCTCCCTGACGCGCCTCGCACGCTTGTCGTGAACCTCCAGACCTTCCGGCGTGCGGACGATGTGTCCGCCCCGTAGCCACCTCGTCCCCTCCGAGGGCGCGCGATACCATCGAGGTGACCCGTACGCGCGAAGGAGCACCGATGCCCCACACGATCCTCCTGGCCGAGCCGCGTGGCTTCTGCGCCGGGGTCGTGCGCGCCATCGACGTGCTCGACCAGATCCTGGACCGCGAGGCGGGGCCGGTCTACGCGTTCCACGAGATCGTGCACAACCGCTACGTCGTCGACCGGTTCCGTGCGCGCGGGGCGGTCTTCGTTGACACGATCGCGGAAATTCCCGAGGGCTCCCGCGTCGTCTTCTCGGCGCACGGCGTCTCGCCGCTCGTGGTCAACGAGGCGCGCGAGCGGAACCTGAAGATCATCGACGCCACCTGTCCGCTCGTGACGAAGGTGCACCTCGAGACGAAGAAGGCGGCGAAGGACGGGTTCGAGATCCTCCTCGTCGGGCACGAGGGACACGACGAGGTCGAGGGCACGAAGGGCGAGGCGCTCGACCGCACGAAGGTGGTGGACCACCCGTCGGACGTGCAGGCGTTGCCCCAGACCGACCGTCCCGTCTTCGTCGTGACGCAGACCACGCTCTCCGTGGACGACACGCGCGACACCATCGACGCGATCCGCGCGAGGTACCCCGAGGCGGAGATCCGGAACGACATCTGCTACGCGACTACGAACCGCCAGGCAGCCGTGCGCGAGATCGCGCGCCGGGCCGACCTCGTGATCGTCATCGGCTCGGCGAACTCCTCGAACTCCGTCCGGCTCGCCGAGGTGGCGAAGTCGATGGGGAAGCCCGCGTATCGCGTCGACGGGATCGATGAGATCGACCCCGCCTGGTACGAGGGCGTCGAGATCGTCGGACTGACCGCCGGCGCGTCGGTCCCGGACGAGCTGCTGGAGCCGATCATCGAGGACCTGAAGACACGTGGGGTGACCACGGTGGAGCCGGTGATCGTCGCGACCGAGACGATCGAGTTCCGGCTCCCCGAGGAACTCGCGCTCACCTGATGGCCTACGGCTACTTCGGCACCATGCGGGTACAGCCCGGCCAGCGCGAGGCAGTCCTCGCGATCCTGCTCCGCGCCGCCGACCAGCTTTCCGCCCACGGGTGCCACGCCTACGTCGTCGGCGAGGGCGAAGACCCTGACATGATCTGCGTCTCCGAGCTGTGGGAGAGCAAGGCAGCGCACGACGCCTCGCTCCAGCTCCCCGAGACGCGCGAGGCGATCGCGGAGGCGATGCCGATGCTCACCGGCGAGTTCGCCGGCTACGAGATGACGGTCCGCGGCGGCCTCGGCGCGCCGTAGCCGCCCGACATCGCCGGCGTCGCGTGGCCCTCGGACGTTGCGGCCGGGGACGGTAGGATCGATGCACGGTGGGCCCCGGAAGGACGCACGATGAACGACGAACTCCTCGCCCGGTTGTATGACAACCTCGACCCGGACCACGAGTGCACGCCTTACAAGGGTGGCTGCTCGATGCCGCACTATCGCTACAACCTGTCCTCCCCCACCTGGCTGGAGAACTGGCCCGACGTCACGCCCGCGCGCGAGAAGGCCGAGCAGGCCCGCGCGATGCGCGACTGGGGCATCCCCGAGTAGGTCCGCGAGGGGGAGGCCGCGTGGCCTTCTACACGACGATCGAGTCACCCGTCGGGCCGCTGTTCCTCGGCGGCTCGGCGGCGGGCATCCACCGGCTCGTCTTCCTCGAGCCCGACGAGTCGCGCCTCCGCACCGTGTACACGCTGACCGGGTCGATCGAGGCGCTTGAGCACGACGCCGGCGAGCCGGCCGAGCACGATGCCGGCGCTGCGGGTGAAGTCACCCGGCAACTCGACGAGTACTTCGAGGGGACGCGTACCGCGTTCGACCTGCCGCTTGCGCCGCGCGGGACACCGTTCCAGCTGTCCGTGTGGGAGGCGCTCACGACGATCCCGGCGGGCGAGACACGCTCATACGGTGAGGTGGCGTCGATGGTGGAAGCGCCCTCGGCGTCGCGCGCCGTTGGGATGGCGAACGGGCGGAACCCGATTGCCATCGTCGTCCCGTGCCACCGCGTGGTGGGTGCGGACGGGACGCTGACCGGGTACGGGGGCGGCCTGCACCGCAAGCGCTGGCTGCTGGAGCACGAGTCGTCCTCGATGCCCCTGTTCGCCACCGCCCGAGGCTGAGCCCCGCCTAGCGGGCCTGCGGTGCCACCTCGGGGGCCTCGGCCTCGCCCTCCTCGGGGAGGAGCGCGCCGACATCGCGTTCGCGCAGCTCACCGTCCCACAGCACGACGAGGCCCACGAGGCCGACGCAGGCGATCCCGCCGACGACGAGGGCGGCCGGGGCGCCGATCGCGGCCGCCATCGCGCCGCTGAGCATGAAGCCGAGTGGCGGCCCACCTCCGGCCAGCATGCTCCGGAACGCCTCGACGCGGCCGCGGAGCGCATCGGGCGAGACGCTGAGGATCACGGTGTTGCGGGGGATCATCTGGACGGCGTTCGTTGCGCCGAGGATGGCGCCCCCGACCAGCGCGAGCCAGAACCACGGCGCGAGTGCCAGGACCACCAGTCCCACGCAGTACCCGAGCACGCCACCCACGGTGTAGATGCCCTTGTACGTCATGTCTCCCATCGAGAGGATCGCGGCGGCGCCGATGACCGCCCCTACGCCCGGTGCGCTGGTCAGCAGGCCGTACCCCGTCGCACCCACGCCGAGCGACTCCGAGAAGATCGGCAGGAGCGCGCGATACGAGCCGAGCACCGTTGCGCCGAGGTCGAGCAGCAGGAGCGACACGATCACCCGCCGGCTGCGGACGAACGTGAGCCCCTCGATGAAGGACTGCCAGGGCGTGTCCGTGGTCGCGGCCGGCGTCGACGGCGTCTTGATGCCGAGGATGACGATCATCGCCGCGACATAAAACGCACCGTTGATTGCGTATGTTGCGCCGAGCCCGAAGAAGTCGATCGCCAGCCCTCCGAGTGCCGGCCCGACGATCTGCGAGGTCTGCCCGATGGTCGCGTTGAGGGCGACCGCGTTCACGAGGTTGCGCCGCGGCACGAGCGACGGGATCAGCGCCGTGCGCGCGGGGGTGGTCACGGCGCTGAAGGCGCTGTTCAGGATGGTGACGGCGTAGAGGTGCCAGACCTCGACTGCCTCCGTGATGGTGAGGATCCCGAGCACCGCGATGATGATGCCGTTGGCGACCTGGCCGGCCTGGATCAGGCGCACCCGGTTGAACCGGTCCGCCACCACGCCGCCCATCAGCGACAGCACCATGTGCGGGGCGGCCCGCGCGAGCCCCGTGAGGCCCAGGAGGAGCGCGCTGCCCGTGAGCTCGTAGACCTGCCAGAACACCGCCGCCTGCACCAGTTGCAGGCCGATGGAGGTCAGCAGCAGGGAGCTTGCGAAGCGCCGGTAGTCCGGGAAGGTGAGCGCGGTCATGGCCTCGCTGAGGCCGCGGGGACGTCGCTGACGGTTTGCCATCGAGGGAGCGCGCTCCTCACACCCAGAGTCGGGAGTGTACGGCGGTGCGGCGTATCCTCAATCCGACGGGTCTTCGGGAAGGGCGCAGGCGATGAGCACAGTCTCTGGCGGTACCTCAGCGCTCAGTCCCCGCGACCCGTCCGCGTGGCTGGTCCGCCTTGACCGCTCGTTCCGGCTCTTCGGCAAGATCGCCGTTGCGCTCCTGCTCGCCACCGCCGGACTGCTCGCCGTGGACATCGAGGCATGGCGCGGCGTGTTCGCCCTCGCGCACCTCGTTGCACTCGTCGCGCTGGCGCCGCTGGGCGTGGCGCTGGTCATCCACGCCTTCCGCGAGGCCGCTACGGCGGGCGAACCCGGTTTGCGTGGCGTCGTACGGCGTCACCGGCTCGTCGCGGTGCTGCTCGCCGTCACCGTGCTCACCATCGCGCTGTCCCTCGTGAACTTCGAGGGCGGCAGCCGCGTCCTCCGGCGCGTGGCGAACCTCAGCACGGTCGCGATCGTGGTGGTCCTCGTCTGGCGCTACCTGGGCTGGGCGCGGGAGCGACTCCCGCGGCGGTAGCGTCACGCCACGGCGGTCGCGTACTCGCCGAACGGCCGTTACCTCGCGACGGGCAGCAGCGACGGCA
>CAYPYF010000027.1:0-32801 GCA_964414675.1 uncultured Dehalococcoidaceae bacterium | reverse complement strand
CCTCATCGTCCTCGTCGTCGTCCTCGTCGTCGTCCTCCTCCTCGTCGTCGTCCTCGTCATCGACGACTTCGTCCGAGAGCGCGCGACGCGCCTCGATCACGGAGATGCCGGGCGCGATCGGGCGTTCAGCGACTTCGAGGGCCTCGACGGCATCGAGGATCGCCTCGATCGCATCGGACGCATCAAGCGACGCCGCATCGATTGCGGCCTGGGCGGGGGTGGTCGTGGTGGCGATGGTCATGGGAGGTCTCCGATCCCGCTGAGTTCGTGCCGGCTATCCGGCGCGTGTGCTACTGGAACGATCGTCGTCATCACTGTCGTCAGCCAGAGCCCCGGGGACCTCGGGGTCCTCGGAGCCCTCGCCGTCATCCTCGTCGTCGCGTGGGGCGTCTGCCCGCCGCGAGATCTCCTGCACCGCGACGGTCGTGCCGCGGAGCACGACCCCGGGGGCGGCCTCGAGCAGGATCTCCATCGGGCGATCCTCGTGCGTGTTGATGCCGACCACCGTGGCATAGAACCCGGCCGTCGTCAGCACCTCGTCGCCGATCTCCAGCGAGGAGATGTCGCGCCGCTGCTTGCGCTGCTGGGCGATCACGGGACGCAGGAGGATGAAGTAGAACGCCGCGAGCACCGCGACCAGCACCAGGACGACATCCATTACTCGTCGTCCTCTGCCACGCCCACCGGCTCGATCTTGATCAGGTCCTTCGTCGCGTCCAGGTGGTCAACGTACAGCGTGCCGTTGACGTGGTCGGTCTCGTGCTCAAGGGCCTGGGCCAGCAGGTTGTCCTCCGCCTTCACGCGGATCTCTTTGCCACGCGCGTCCAGCGCCTTCACCGTGACCTTCGTCGAACGGGTGACGGTGCCGCGGTATCCGGGCACGGAAAGGCAGCCCTCGTCCAGGCGCCGTTCCCCCGAGCGGTCGATGACCTCCGGGTTGATGAGCGCGAACGGCTCCTCGTCAGGCATGCCGATGACCACGACCCGCAGGGGAACGCCGATCTGCGGCGCCGCGATGCCGACGCCGTGCGCGGCGTACATCGACTGCGTCATGTCTTCGATGAGTCGTCGGATCGCGTCGTCGACGCGCGATACCTTGCGCGCCGGCTTCCGGAGGACCGGGTCGCCGAGGTAGCGGATCGGGCGGACCGTCAATGCACACTCCGGGGATCTGTCGCGCTGCTGCCCTGCCGTGGCAGGCGTGCCCGATTGTAGCCACCGACCCGCCGAGCGTCAGTCAACTCGCCAACATCGTCCCCGGGCGGCGGTCGTCCTCAGTTCACCACGAGCGGATCCACGTCCACGATCCAGCCCGGTGGCAACTCCTCGAGGTTTCGCACGAGGCTCGAGGGGTCGCCGCCGCGCAGGAGGATCGCCCAGCGGTGACGCCCCCGGACGCGCGCCACCTGGGGCGGCGTGGGGCCGGTGATCTCCACCTCGGGCGCGTCGAGGGCAAGCGTCCGCAGCTCCGAGGCCATGCGGCTCGCCTCCTCGATCGCGTACGTGGGATTCGTGTGCTGGAAGAGGAGGCGCACCATCTTCGTGAACGGCGGATACCCATGCTCCCCGCGCCATTCGAGCTCGTGCTCGAAGAAGCCATCCACATCGTGGTTCGCGGCGTACTCGACGGCGACGTGGTCGGGCTGCAGCGTCTGCACCACGACGCGCCCGTGGCGCTCGGCACGGCCAGCGCGCCCTGCGACCTGCACCAGGAGCTGGAACGTGCGCTCGCTGGCGCGGAAGTCGCCCTCGCGCAGCGTGTAGTCCGCCAGCACCACGCCGACGAGCGTCACGAGCGGCAGGTCGAGGCCCTTCGCGACCATCTGCGTACCGACGAGTACGTCCGCCTCCTGCCGCTGGAACTTCGCGAGGATCTCCTCGTGCTGTGCGGGGGTCTTCGCGGTGTCTCGGTCCCACCGGGCGATGCGCGCGGCGGGGTAGTGGCGACGCACCTCGCTCTCCACCTGCTGCGTGCCGGCACGGAGGGGGCGCAGAGGTCGCCCGCACTCGCCGCAGTTGCGCGGCAGCGCCTTCGTGCGTCCGCACTGGTGGCAGATGAGCCGCCCGCCCTGGTGCAGCGACATCGCGACGTCGCAGGAGGAGCACGTGGGTGAGTGGCCGTTCGGGCAGAGGAGGTATCCCGCCAGCCCACGCCGGTTGAGGAACAGGATCGCCTGCTCGTCACGGTCGAGCGCCTCGCCCAGCGCCTCGATCAGGCGGGGCGAGAAGAGGCTCCTTGTGCCCTTCATGTCCACGATCTCGACCTCGGGCAGGTCGGCGACCGGCCACGGCCGGACGACGCCGGTCGAGGGGTCAAGCACGGGGCGCATCCGCCGAGGCAGGTCGATGCGGTCGATGTCGCCCTCGACGGCAGCGAACCAGCGCTCCGCGTCCGGTGTCGCCGTGCCGAAGACCACGGCCGCGCCCGTGCGGCGCCCCAGTTCGACCGCGACGCTGCGCGCGTCGTAACGCGGCGCCGGCTCGTGCTGCTTGTACGTCCACTCGTGCGCCTCGTCGATGACGATGAGCCCGAGGTCCGGCTGCGGCGCGAACACCGCGGAGCGCGACCCGATGACCACGTCGTACTCGCCGCGCTGGATCGCGTGCCACTCGTCGTACGCCTCACCCAGCGCAAGCCCGGAATGGAGGACGCCCGTCCGCCCCGGGAATCGCTCGGAGAAGCGGCGCACCGTCTGAGGCGTGAGCGCGATCTCCGGCACCAGCACCAGCGCCTTCCGCCCTCGCGAGACCGCGTGCGCGAGGGCGTCGAGGTAGACCTCGGTCTTGCCGGAGCCAGTGACGCCCTGCAGCAGCACGGTCCGCCCCTCGCCCTCGGCGATCCCGGCATCGATGTGCGCGCGGATCCGCTCGGACGCCTGCCGCTGCTCCGCGATCAGTTCCACCGGCGGGCGCACGGTGATGTCGAGCCCGCGGAGCGGGTCGCGGCGGTCGAGGACCTCGACCACGTCGACCATCCCGACCGCGACGAGGCGGTTCACCGCCTGCCGTGCTTCGCGGCCGACCTCCCCCGCGAGCCCTCGCATGGGCAACTCGGCCGCATGGCCGCCCACAGCGAGCGCCGCGAGCCGTTCGAGGAGCGTCGCGACGGCCTGGTCGACGAGACTCCGGGAGAGCACGCGCAGCTCGCGCGCGGCCCGCTCGGCATCGACCTTGAGGAACACCCGGTCACCCTCGCGCCGGAGGATGCCTTCGCGCAGCAGGGTGTCGACGGCGGGCGCGCCGCGCGCCTCCTTCGCCGCCGCCTCGAACGTCACGCCGTCCTCGGCGGCCATCACAGCGCGGATCGCCCGCGCCCGCCGGGAGGAGCGACGCCCCTCGATGCCCTCCGCGAAGGAGAGCGCCCGGTCGGGCGCTACCGCGAGCCGCACCACCTCAAGCACCCGCACCTTGCCCCGCGGCGGATCGAGGCGGTACCGGCGCTCCGCCAGCCCGCGTCCGAGGAGCATGTTGAGCGCTGCATCGAACGACCGGGCCGGGACGACCTCCTTCAGGCGCGCCTTGAGCTCATCGATCAGGACAGGCTCGACGCGCAGCGCGTCCCAGATCGCCTGCTGTCGCTCCGAGAGCGCGCCCGGCGACGACTCGTCCGCGTGACCTCGAGCGCGCGCGACCATCGAGACGGGGCGCTCGCCGGCCCCGGGCGGCAGGACGAGGCTGTAGGCCTCCCACGCCGGGGCGAGGTAGTAGTCCCGCGCCCACGAGGCGAGCGCGAGCCGCTCCGGAGAGACCACCGGGGCGCCCTCGACCGGTGGTTCCAGGTCGCGCACCGCCTCCGGGTCGTACCCGGGGGTGTCGAACGGCCCTTCGATGACGATGCCCTGCAGCGTGCGCTGCCCCCACGGGACGTGGACCACCTCGCCGGGCACGACCTCGCGCCCCGGCGGGACGGCGTACGAGAAGTCGAGGTAGGTGGTCCGCCCGGCGTTCACCGCGACCTTGACGAACCTCCGGCGTTCCGGCGGTGCCTCCAAGGGCGTCGCGACGTCATCTGCCATGAGGGGATTCTAGGAACGAGCGCGGTCTTCGAGAGCGAGGTCTTCGGAGAGACACAGACGCCGGGCTCTGCCCGGCGTCTGACGTGTACGAACGGAGGTCGTCCACTACTTGTGGCGGCGGACCGCTTCCTTGACCCGCGCGGCACGGCCGGTGCGCCCGCGGAGGTAGTAGAGCCGCGAGCGGCGGACACGGCCGCGACGGGTGACCGTCAGCGAGTCCAGGCGCGGGCTGTTGAACGGGAACGTGCGCTCCACGCCCACGCCAGAGGCAATACGGCGGACGGTGAAGTTCCCGGCCGGGCCGTTCTTGATGCGGATGACCACACCCTCGAACGGCTGGAGGCGCTCACGGGTGCCCTCGACAACGCGGGCCATCACCCGGACGGTGTCGCCCGCCCCGAACTCGGGCAGGTCGGCCATGCCTTCCGGACGCGGCTGGGCGAGTTCACGCAGATCTACGGTCATGTCGGTCCCCCGTTGGGTTGGATTCAGAGCGACGCTGCGGGCGGAGCCGCGCGAACAAGAATTGTAGGCAGCCAGCCGCGATAGCGTCGAGAGGTCTCACTACGCATGCCTAGCGTACGCGGTTATACTGACGGTATGAAGACGGCGATATCCCTCCCCGATGACCTGTTTGACGCCGTCGAGCGCATTGTGCGGCGCTCGAGGCGTCACCGCAGCGAGGTGTACGCGGACGCCCTGCGAGAGTACGTCGCCCGGCATGCTCCGGACGAGGTCACCGAAGCGCTCGACCGGGTAGTTGCCGACGTCGGCGACTCGACCGACGACCAGTTCGCGGCCGCGGCAGCCAGCCAGACACTCGCCAACACAGAGTGGTAGTCAGTCTCAGTCAGGGCGATATCTGGTGGGCCGACCTGCCCGCACCTTCCGGATCGAGGCCGGGATTCCGCCGGCCGGTGATCGTGATCCAGGGGGACGCGTTTAACCGCAGCGCGCTAAGCACCACCATCTGCGTCGTCCTCACCAGCAACCTCCGCTGGGCGACAGCGCCTGGGAATGTACTCATCGAGCGCCGGACGAGCGGGCTCCCACTCGACTCGGTCGCGAACGTCTCCCAACTCATGACGATCGACCGGGCCGCCCTGACTGAGCAGGTAGGGATGCTTCCCCAGGCGAAGCTCGACCTCGTCCTCGTGGGCATCGACATCGTGCTCGGCCGTGCGTGACCGGCGAGCTACCCCCCTGGCCGCCCCATCTGCTCCCGGAGCGTCGGCACGATCCTCGCCGGGCGCACGTCGAGGGTGTCGAGGTCGGCGGGGCCGACCCAGCGGAACTCGAGGGCGAACTCGTCGACCGTGCCGGCCAGCTCGCTGCCCCGGAACGAGTCGCGGCGCTTGAAGCGGTCGGGGACGTCCGCGGCGACGTAGAAGCCGACCTCGTGGTGGTCCAGCACCTCACCGTGTCCGGGGCCGTCGATGGCGGACTTCCACGTGGCGAAGTTCTCCTCCACCCAGAGCACCTCGCCGGGTTGCACCTTCATGCCGGTCTCCTCGCGCATCTCACGACGCACGGCCTCCTCGATGTGCTCACCCACGAGGAGGCGCCCACCCGGGAGCGACCAGATCGAGTCGCCGGCGGTGCGATGCAGGAGCACGCGGCCCTCGTGGATCGCGACCACGGCGACGCGCACGTGGAAGATCGTGCTCCCGACCCGGGTCTGAGCCATCCCCGGGTCGCCGAGGAGCGCGCGGCGTTCCTCGGTGGTCAGTTCGGCGTGCTGGAGGAGGTCGGGACGACGCTCGGCGGTGCGTTCGATCCGCTTCGCACGCCGCCAGGCGGCAATTGCGGCGTGGTCGCCCGAGAGCAGCACGTCCGGCACGGAGACGCCGCGGTACTCGGCCGGGCGGGTGTACTGCGGATACTCCAGCAGCCCCGCCTCGAACGACTCCTCCTCGAGCGAGCCCTCGGATCCGAGGACGCCGGGCACCTGACGGGCAACCGCGTCCAGCAACAGCATCGCGGGGAGCTCGCCGCCCGAGACGACGAAGTCGCCGATCGACACCTCGAGGTCGACAGCCTGCTCCAGCACCCGCTCGTCGAGGCCCTCGTAGCGCCCACAGATCAGCAGTAGGCGCTCTCGCTGCGCGAGGTCGGCCACCAGCACGCGGTCCAGCCGGCGGCCCTGCGGCGTGAGGAAGACGCGGTACGGGACGGCGGTGTCCTGCGCGGTGATCGCCTCGATCGCCTCGAACAGCGGCTCCGGCTTCATCACCATGCCGGCGCCGCCACCGAACGGGTAGTCGTCCACCGTGCGATGCCGGTCGTGGGCCCAGTCCCGCAGGTCGTGGAGGTGGACCGAGATGTGCCCCGCCTCGCGGGCGCGGCCGAGGATGGACTCCGAAAGCGGGCCCTCGAACATGCCAGGGAAGATCGTGAGGATGTCGAAGCGCATCTGGCCCCCCGGGCGGTTAGCGGGGCTCGTTGTCGTCGGACTTCTGGATCGCCTCGTGTGTCGCAGCGACCTCGGGCGACTCGCCCCGGATCTGGTCGCACGCGTGGTGCAGGGCCGGGAGGACGACGCCGAGGTTCTCGCGCGCTGCCCGCTCGCTGCCGGGCAGGTTCACGATCAGCGTCTGGCCACGCACCCCGGCGATCCCACGCGAGAGCATCGAGGTCGGCAGCGTCGAGGCGAAGGCGGCGCGCATCGCCTCGGGGATGCCGGGCACCTGGTACTCGACCACCAGCGCCGTCGCCTCCGGCGTGCGGTCGCGCGCCGTGAGTCCCGTCCCGCCGAGGGTGACGACGAGCGCGAAGTCGAGCGCGATCCACGACTCCAGTTGCTCGACGATCTTCACCTGGTCGTCCGGCACCAGCGCGCGCTCAAGCACATCGAAACCGGCTGCGCTCAGCACCTCGACGGCCGCGGGTCCCGCGGTGTCCTCGCGCTGGCCGGCCGCGCCGAGGTCGGAGACGGTGAGGACGGCAGCCAGGTGGGGCATGGGTGGACTCCGTCGTCTCTTGGGATGCTTCTCTCGTCGGGAAGCGGGGCCGGATATGGCGATCGTAACAAGCGTTCACTGCTAACCTCGCCGCGCGGCGGGCGATCTCCTGCCGTCCCCGCGCGACCACATCGAGGTTCCCCCATGCGACGACGACTCCTCCTGGCGCTCCTCGCGCCCGCTGTCCTGCTGCTCTCCGGTTGTTTCGCCGTCGAGACCTCCTTCGTCGTGAACGAGGATGGCTCGGGGACGCAGACCGTGCGCCTGGCCATCCCGGCCGAAGTCGCCTCGTCGTTCGGGGAGGACCTCCCGTCGACCGAGGAGCTCGAGTCCGAGCCAGAGATGGCGACGCTCCGTGAGACGCTGGGCGAGGACGGCGACGTCCGGTTCTTCTCCAGCGAGGAGGAGGGCATCGGCTTCGAACTGACGATCGCCGTCCCGCCGTCCGACGACTTCAGCGCTGCCCTGGGCGCGAAGTTCGACGAGGTCTCCGCGGCGATGCCGTCCGACGACGAGGAGGGCATGGGTGGCCTGCTCGACATGGCCAGCACGCGACCCTCGATCGTCCGCGACGGTGACATCTGGTCGTTCGACCTCGCCGAGGCGTCCCTGGACCCGGAAATCTTCGCCACGCTCGCAGGCGGCGAAGAGGCGGCCGGGTTCGCCGGCATGTTCCTCGACCAGACGACGATCACCTACCGCGTGAAGCTCCCCGGCGAGGTCACCGAGCACAACGCGGACCAGGTCCTGGACGACGGCACGCTGGTCTGGAACCTCACCGGGGCCGACCAGCCTCGCGCCCTGATGGCCCGCAGCGACCTCGGCGGGGGCGGCCTCTCCACGGTCGCGATGGCCGGGCTGCTCATCGGCGGCATCGCCGTGATCGCGGGCATCGGCGGCTACCTGCTCTTCGGGCGACGCCGCGTCACCGTGTAGCCCTCGCGACTCGCACTGACCGACAAGGACGCGCCCCGAAGGGCGCGTCCTGCGTTTGTGCGCCCGGATTGGGTGCCCGTCAGTCGCCTCTCGATGGGTTCGCCGGGGTTCCGTTCGGTTCTTTCGGAGCAAGGTCTTGCATCCCTTGGGAGCGGGGTGGTACGTTGCGGGTCGTTGTGGGGGGAAATGGGGAGAATCCCCTGCCCATGACAAAGAGTGATCGAAGGTGGCGGGTGTGTTCTTCTTCGGCACCTTCGAACACGCCATCGACGAGCGCGGCCGCGTAGCAATCCCCGCCCGCTACCGGTCCGCGTTCGTTGATGGAGGCATCCTCCGGGTCGGCCCAGAAGGCGCCGTGGAGATGTACACACAGACCACGTTCGAGGACGAAGTGCAGCGCCGCCTGGGTGCCGAGGACGGCAACCGCAGTCGAGACGCCCGCCGGACCCGTCGCTCGTTCCTCTCGGAGTCCTACGCAGTCGATCCGGACAAGCAGGGCCGCATCCTGGTGCCGCCCCAGATCCGAGACCGCTCAAACCTCGGTGGAAAAGTATTGATCATCGGCTGTGGCGATTACCTGGAATTGTGGCATCCTGAGGATTGGGCGGGGGAACAGGCGGCGCTTGAAGAAGCAGCCGTCGAGGACGGTGCATGACACCCTCTACCCCCACGCCCCGGGGCGCCTCCCCTGCCGGAGGTCGTGACGCCGACGGATACCGTCCGCGACACGACCCGGTGATGCTGCGCGAGGCCTTGGAGGGCCTCGCAGTGCATCCGGGTGGTCGTTATGTCGACGCCACGGCGGGCCTCGGCGGGCATTCCGCCGCGATCGTCGAGGCCGCCCTCCCCGAGGGCCGTCTCCTCTCGATCGACCGCGACCCGAACGCCATCCTCATCGCGACTGAGCGCCTGGGCGCGTACGGCGACGCCGTCGTCATCGCGCGCGGCGAGTTCGCGGACATCGCCGAACTCGCCGAGGAGCATGGCTTCGCCGACCTCGACGGCATCCTGTTCGACATCGGCGTCTCGTCCCTGCAACTGGAGCAGCCCGGCCGCGGGTTCTCCTTCCAGCGTGACGAGCCGCTGGACATGCGGATGGACCCGGATGGGGAGACCTCCGCCGCGGACCTGGTGAACCGCACGGACGAGCAGGCGCTCGCTTCGATCATCTACGAATACGGCGAGGAGAAGCGCAGCCGCCGCATCGCCCGCGCGATCGTGGAGCGCCGCCCGATCCGCACCACGCGCGAGCTCGTCGCGGCGGTCGAGGCGGCCGTCGGCCGCGGCCGGGCGCGTGACATCCACCCCGCCACCCTGACGTTCCAGGCCCTGCGCATCGCGGTGAACGAGGAGCTCGATCAGCTCGATGCCGCCCTCGAGGCCGCGCGCGAGCTGTTGCGCGCCCCGGGGGGGCGCCTCGTGGTGATCTCGTTCCACTCGCTGGAGGACCGGCGCGTGAAGGAGTTCTTCCGCCTGCACGCGAAGGACTGCATCTGCCCGCCGCGTCAGCCCGTCTGCACGTGCGACCACCGCGCCACGCTGCGCGAGGTCACGCGACGCCCCCTGCGCGCCTCCCTGGACGAGGTCAACGCGAACCCTCGTGCCCGCTCCGCGCGCCTCCGCGTGGCAGAGCGTCTCGCGCCCGTCGAGGAGGCTGCCTGATGGCTGCCGTCCCGGGCACCGAACGCGGCCCGCTGCGCCCTCGCGTCACCGCCGGCGCGAATGGCGCGTCGACGGGCGTCGGCCGTCCGGCGACCACTGCACGCCCCCTGCCGGGCGGCTGGGGCGTCGTCCGCAAGCGCATGTCGAACACCATGATCATCGCGGTCGCGATGCTCGCCGTCGGCGCAGCCGGGATCTTCCAGGTGCTGCAGACCAGCCGCGTCGCAGAGGTCGGCTATCAGCTCCGCGCGCTCGAGACGGAACGCGAGTCCCTGGACGCGCAGATCCGGCTGCTGGAAGCGCGGATCGCGGGCTCGTCCAACCTGGAACACCTGCGCGAACAGGCCGAGGGGCGCCTCGGCATGACCCAACCCGTCGATGAACTCTCGATCACGGTCGACGTGCCGGCGCCGGCCGTCGTCCCGCTCCCGCGCCGGTATGTGCAGGCCCCCGCCGAGGAGACCCCGCCTGAACCGACGTGGTGGGAGGAGTTCATCGGATCCCTGCCCGGATTCGACTGACCACATCGCATCGAGGATGGCATCGAGGCTCGGTGGAGCGCCGCTCCGCCGGGAGGTGGACTGACAGAGACGAGCCGCAACGGTGACGAGCAAGCGCACGGATCAGCTCACGTGGCGTCACTGGACGCTCGCGATCATCGTGCTCGCGTCCATCGGCGGCGTCATGGTCCGCCTCTACCAGGTGCAGATCCTCAACCACGACGACTACCTGGAGCAGGCCGCCGTCACCCGCCAGGGCGCGACCACGCTCCCGGCTCCGCGCGGCGCCATCCTGGACGCGACCGGGTACCCCCTGGCCACCTCCGTGGACACGTGGGACATCTATATCGACCGCTTCCTCTGGCGCGACCGTGAGCTTGCCCTCCGCGCGGCCAGCGGCCTCGCCGACTTCCTGGACATGAGCCCGGGCGACCTCTTCGAGATGGGCACGGACGCGGACAACGGCGACGTCGTGGTCGTCCGCCAGATGGACTACGGGCGCGGCCTGCTGCTGGACCAGCTGGACCTCTGGGGGGTGCGCCTCATCCCCTCCTCGAAGCGCGTCTACCCGGAGGCGACGCTCGCCGGATCGCTCGTGGGGTACGTCGGACGGGACGGTGAGGGCCTCTGGGGGATCGAGTCGGACTTCGACTCCACGCTCCAGGGTCACGACGGCTGGACCACGATGGAGCGCGATGCGCTCGGCCGGCCGATCGCGTTCAGCCAGCAGCGCTACAAGGACCCGATCGCCGGCGGCGAGGTCCAGCTCACGATCGACCGGTTCATCCAGAAGATCGTGGAGGAGACGCTCGCCAGCGCCCTCGCCGAGTACAACGCGCGCAGCGGCTCGATCATCGTGATGAACCCGCACACCGGCGAGATCCTCGCCGTCGCTTCCAGCCCCTCCGTCTCCCTTGCGGACATCGACCTGAACTCACCCGACCTTGAGTCGCTGGTGAAGAACCACGCCGTCACGGACCTGTACGAGCCCGGGTCCGTCCTGAAGACGCTGACGACCTCGATCGCGATCGACCTCGGGCTGGTGAACGCGAACACCACGTACGAGGACGAAGGCGCCGTCGAGTACGGCGGATACACGATCCGGAACTGGGACTTCAGCGCCCACGGCACCACCACCGTCCGCGAGTACCTCCAGGCGTCCCTCAACACCGGTTCCGTGTGGCTCGCGGACCTCGTCGGGCCCGAGAAGTTCTACAACTACCTCGCGCGGTTCGGCCTCGGCGAACCGACGCACGTCGGGCTCTCCGGGGAGGGCGAGGGCACCTACCGGACGCCCGCCGACCCGGACTGGTACCCGGTGGACCTCGCGACGAACTCCTACGGCCAGGGCCTCGCGGTGACGCCGCTGCAGATGCTGACCGCCGTGAACACGATCGCGAACGGCGGTGTGCTCATGCGGCCGTTCATCGTCTCGAAGGTCGTGACGTCCTCGGACGTGCGCTCGTACGAGCCGGTCGAGGTGCGACGCGTCATCTCGGAGGAGAGCGCCCGCGTCGTGTACGACCTGATGCACGACGTGGTCGAGGGCCAGGAGTGGGGCCACGGCGCGCAGGTCGACGGGTACGAGGTCGCCGGCAAGACGGGTACGACGCTGGTCTCGATCCCGACCGGCTACGACATCGACTCCACCATCGCCTCGTTCGCCGGGTTCATCCCCTACGACAACCCGCGGATCTCCGTGCTCGTGAAGATCGACCAGCCCAGTGGCGGCCTCAACCTCGGCGGCCAGGTGGCGGCACCGGTCTTCGCCGACCTTGCCGCGAAGATCATGCAGTACCTGCGCATCCCGCCGGAGCATCCCGTGGTGGCTCAGCCATGAGCGCGCCCCGCCTGGACGTTGCGTTCATCACCGCGGCCCTGGGGTCGCGGTTGCGCCGTCCGGTGGCATCCGAAGTTGTCCACACGACCGAGTTCGCCCGCGCCGTCATCGACTCGCGCGAGGCCCGCCCGGGCGACCTCTTCGTCGCGCTCCCGGGCGAGCGCGTCGACGGGCACGACTTCGCCGCCGCGGCCGTCCAGGCAGGGGCCACCGGCGTGATCGCCAGCCGCGAACTCCTCGAGGTCGAGACGGCCGGCGTGCCGGTATTCCTCGTCGAGCAGCCGCTCGAGGCGCTCCAGGCCCTCGGCGCCGCGTGGCGGGCGGCGCTGACGGACCTGCGGGTCGTGGGGATCACCGGCTCCGTCGGGAAGACCACGACGAAGGCAATCACCGCCGCGATCCTCGGCCGTGCGTTCCGCGTCCAGGCGAACCCCCTCAACTACAACAACGAGATCTCGGTCCCGCTGTGCCTGCTGGAGCTCCGGCCCGGCACGGAGCGCGCCGTCATCGAGATGGGCATGTACACCCGCGGCGAGATCGCGACGCTGTCCCGGTGGGCGCAACCACGCACCGGCGTCATCCTGAACGTCGGCCCCACCCACATGGAGCGCGCCGGCTCGCTCGAAGCGATCGCCCTCGCCAAGCGCGAACTGCCCGAGGCGTTGCCGCGGGACGGCGTCGCGATCCTCAACGCCGACGACGAACTCGTCCGCGCGATGGCGGGGCACACGGCTGCGCGAGTCTCGACGTTCGGCCTCGACGCCAGCGCCGACGTGCGCGGCAGCGACCTGGAGTCGCGCGGTGCGGACGGCTTCCGCTTCACCCTCACCTTCCGAGGCGAGTCGCGACGGCTGTTCGTGCGCCTCCCCGGCGCCCACCTCGTCTCGAACGTCCTCGCGGGCGCAGCTGCCGCCTTCGCCGAGGGGATGTCATTGAGCGCGGTCGCCGAGGCGATCGAAGCGCTGGACATCCCGACGAGGATGCGCGTCATCCCGCTCGCGGACGGCACCCGCATCATCGACGACACGTACAACGCCCAGCCCGCCTCGATGCTCGCCGCACTGGACCTGCTCGACGAGATGCCCGGCCGTCACCTCGCGCTGCTCGGCGACATGCTCGAGCTCGGCTCGGCGACACGCTACGAGCACGAACGCGTGGGCGAACGCGCCGGCGAGGTCCTCGACGCCCTCGTCACGCTCGGCGAGCGGGCCCGCCACATGGGCGAGGTCGCGCAGGACACCGGCCACGGCGAGGTCCACCACGCCTCATCTCGCGAAGAGGCCACGGCGCTCCTGCAGGCGCTCGTCCGGCCTGGCGACGCGGTGCTGATCAAGGGCTCACACGCGCTCGGCCTGGAGGCCGTCGTCGCCGCGTTCGAGGACGAGTCGCGTCGAGGCACGCCGGACGGGGGCAAGCCATGATCGAAGCACTGCTGGCCGGCGGCGTCGCGTTCCTCCTCGCACTCGCGCTGGGCAAACCCACCGTGACGTGGCTCCGCGCGAAGAAGGTGGGGAAGGCGATCTCGGAGGATCAGCCGTCGTCCCACCTCGTGAAGGCCGGCACGCCCACCATGGGCGGGGTCTTCATCTGGGCAACGGTCGCGGTGGTCACCCTCCTCACCAACGTCTTCGAGTGGCGTGGAGGCGAACTCGTCTTCGAGCGCCGCTCGATGCTCCTGCCCGTCCTCGTGGTGGTCTCGATGACCGTCGTCGGGTTCTGGGACGACCTGGGCTCGCTGGTCGGTGGGCCGTACCGCGGGTTGTCGTGGCGGGTGAAGTTCGCCCTCATCGCGGTCATGTCTGGCGCGGTCGCCGCGACCATGTTCTGGGTGCTTGATGCACAGAGCATCAACATCCCGTGGGCGGGCCAGTACGAACTCAGTTATGTCTACTTGATCGTCGCGTTTGCGGTCGTGTTCTCAGGCACGACCGCTGTCGCCATCACGGACGGGCTGGACGGCCTGCTGGGGGGGCTCGCTGCGTTCGCCTTCGGAGCGTACGGCGTGATCGCGTTCGGACAGGGGCAGGACTTCCTCGCGGTGTTCTGTTTCACCGTCGTCGGGGCGCTCCTGGGGTTCCTGTGGTTCAACGCGCACCCTGCCTCCGTCTTCATGGGCGACACCGGCGCGCTCCCGCTCGGGGCCGTCCTCGCCACCGTCGCTTTGATGACCGGCCACTGGCTGATGCTGCCGATCATCGGTGCGGTGTTCGTGGCGGAAGCCATGTCGGACATCATCCAGATCGCCTACTTCAAGTCCACCGGCGGCCGCCGCCTGTTCCGTAAGGCTCCCCTGCACAACCACCTGGAACTCATCGGCTGGTCCGAGCCGCAGGTGGTGATGCGCCTCTACCTCGTCGGCATCGCGGTCGCGATGGTCGGCGTAGCACTGGCCCTGTCGGTATGACGCGCCTCACCAAGGCTCACCCAGACTTTTGCGCGCACGGCACTCCCGCGCGGGCCCGAATGCTGTCCGAGGTCACGCGCGTGTGCTATACCGTGTTGATAAATTCGGCTTACCCGCTATGACAGTTATGCAGAACCTGCGGGGCGCAAACGTGACGGTGATCGGGCTCGGCATCGAGGGCATCGACCTCGTTCGCTTCGCGGCGAGCGAGGGCGCTCGCGTCACCGTGTCCGACCGCCGGACGGCGGACGAACTGCGCGAGGCGCTGGACGCCATCGCGGAATGCGACGCCCGGCTCTCGCTGGGCGCGAACCGGCCGGAGGACGCGAGAGGCGCGGACGTGGTGTTGGTGTCGCAAGGGGTGCCCTCCGACAACCCTGCGGTCGCAGCAGCGACCGAGGCGGGCATCCTCATGTCCACCATGCTCGAGCTCTTCATGCAGCGCTGCCCGGCCCCCGTCACCGGCATCACCGGCTCCGCCGGCAAGACCACCACCACCGCGCTGGTCGCCTCGATGCTGCGCGACGAGGGCCTTCCCCACGTGATGGGCGGCAACATCGGCATCGGCCTGCTGTCACTGCTCCCGGAGATCGAGGCGGACACGCGCGTCGTCGTGGAGATGTCGCACACCCAGCTGGAGCGTGTGCAGGTCAGCCCGCACGTCGCGTGCGTCACGAACGTCACCCCGAACCACCTCGACCGGTACGACTGGGACGCCTACGTCGCGCTCAAGCGCCGGATCGTCGAGTTCCAGAGCGCCGAGGACGTGGCCGTCCTGAACCTCGACAACGAGGTCGCCCGCTCCTTCGTGGACGCCACCCCGGCCCGCATCGTGGGCACCTCGATGCGCGGGGCGCTGCCCGGCGACGGCGTCGCGCTCGAGAGCGACACGGTGGTCGTGCGACGCGGCAGCGAGGCCACAGCCGTCCTCGACCGCACCGAACTCGCGCTGCGCGGCGACCACAACGTGGAGAACTTCCTCGCGGCCGTCGCCGTCGCCTCCGAGATCGGCGTCTCGCTCGACTCCGCGCGCTCGACCGCGCGGTCCTTCGCCGGCGTCCCGCACCGCCTCGAGCCGGTCGCGACGATCGAGGGCGTCGCCTACGTGAACGACTCGATCGCGACGGCGCCCGAGCGCACGCTGGCGGGCCTCCGCGCCTTCACCGAGCCCCTCGTCCTGCTCCTGGGCGGACGCGACAAGCAGCTGCCGGTCGAGGAGATGGCCCGCGAAGCCGCGGCCCGCTGCCGCGCCGTGGTCACCTTCGGCGAGTCCGGCGCGATGTACGCCCGCGCCGTCCGCGAGGCCGGCCTGGGCAGCGTCGAGGAAGTCGAGACCGTCGAGGAGTCCGTGGGCGCCGCTCACCGCCTCGCGCGGGCGGGCGATGTCGTCCTGTTCTCGCCGGCCGCGACCTCGTTCGACCAGTACCGCAACTTCGAGATCCGCGGCGCCGCCTTCCGCGCGGCGGTGGAGGCGCTCCGATGAGCCGCCAGCCCACCCCCGCGAAGCGCGCCGAGCCGGCGAAGCGTCGCGCCCACGCGCCGGACTACCTGCTGCTGACCACGGTGCTCGTGCTCGCGGTCATCGGCCTGATCGCCGTGTACTCGTCCTCGTACGCCCTCGGCAGCGCGCAGTTCGACGACGCGAACTACTTCGTAAAGCGCCAGGGGCTCTTCCTGGTCGCCGGCATCCTGATGATGTTCGTGGCGATGCGGTTCCCGTATCACCTGCTGCGCGGCCTGAGCCCGTTGCTGATGCTGGTCGCCCTCGTCGGCCTGATGGCCGTGCTCCTGATCGGTGTCGAGCAGAACGGCGCGAAGTCCTGGGTCTCGCTGGGGCCGGGCATCCCGCCGCTCCAGCCCTCGGAGTTCGCGAAGTTCGCGGTGCTGATCTACATGGCCGCGTGGCTCTCAGCGAAGGGCGAGGTCATCCACGACGTCTCGCTGGGAGTGCTGCCGTTCGTCGGGATGGTGGGCCTCATCGGCGCGTTGATCATGGCGCAGCCGGACCTGGGCACGGCCGTGATGGTCGCGGCGATCACCGGCACGCTCTTCTTCGTCGCCGGTGCGCGCATGTTCCACGTGCTCGTATTGCTGGCGACGGGCCTCTTCGCCACGCTGGTGCTGACTGTCACCGGTGGCTACCGCATGGACCGCATCACCGCGTTCCTGGACGCGGAGTCTGACCCGACTGGAGTGGGATTCCACGCGATCCAGCTGCTGGTGGCGTTCGGGTCCGGCGGGTTCACCGGCCTCGGACTCGGCGTGTCGCGCCAGAAGTTCTTCTACGTCCCGGGCTCCCACACGGACGGTGTCCTCGCGATCATCGGCGAGGAGCTGGGGTACATCGGCGTCAGCGTCGTGATGCTCCTCTTCGTGGTGATGCTGGTGCGGATCCTCGCGATCGCCCGGCGTTCGGACACGCAGTTCGGCTCGCTCATCGCGATGGGCACGTTCGCCTGGATCGCGTTCCAGATGCTGATCAACGTCGGTGGCGTCCTCCGAATGATGCCGCTCACCGGCATCCCGCTCCCCTTCGTCTCCTACGGCGGCACCGCCCTCCTCACGCTCTTCCTCGCGATGGGCGTGCTGCTGGGCGTCTCCCGCTACACCGAGACCGCCGAGGCCGAACAGCCCGCCGAGGTCCGCGGCGTCCGCCGCAGCACCCCGCCCGCCCGGCCGGCCCCGGCGCGGCGCGCCTCGCCGCTCGGCAACGTGCGCTCCGCCATTACCGGGCAGCGCGCGCGATCGTCGTCAGGAGGGCCGCGATGAGGATCGCGCTTGCCGGCGGCGGGACAGGTGGACACGTGTACCCCGCGATCGCGGTCGCGGAGCAGCTGCGCGTCCTCGGCGGGCCGGGCCTCGAACTCTCGTACTACGGCACGGAGCACGGCGCCGAGCACACCATCGCGACGCGCGAGGGCATCCCGTTCCGTGCGATCCCGGCATCCCCCGTGCGCGTCCGTCGCCCGGTCGCCCTCGCGAAGGGACTCCTCCGGCTGTGGCAGGGCACGCGCACGGCGCGCCGGCTGCTGGAGCAGGAGCGGCCCAGCGCCGTCTTCGCGACCGGCGGGTATGCCGCCGCCCCCGTGGGCCGCGCAGCGAAGCAGGCCGGGATCCCGCTCGTGGTCTTCCTCCCGGATGCGTACCCCGGGTGGGCCGTGAAGTTCCTCGCCCGCTACGCGACCACGATCGCGTGCGCCGTAGACGCGTCCGTCGAGGAGTTCCCCGCCGGACGCGCCGTCGTGACCGGCTACCCGCTGCGCGCCCAGTTCGCCGAGGCCACCCGCGAGGAAGGCCAGTGGCGGTTCGCGCTGGACCCTGACCTCCCGACCATCCTCGTCGCGGGCGGATCGCTCGGGGCACGCGCGATCAACGACGCCGTGCTCGCGTCGCTCGGCGACTGGCTGCGCGTCGCGCAGGTGGTGCACATCGCCGGGCGAGCCGACATCGAGCGCCTCCGCGAGGCGACTGCCGGCCTGCCAGACGCCCAGCGCGCCCGCTACCGCCTCTACGACTACACGGAGGAGATGGCGTACGCGATGGCCGCGGCGGACATCGCGGTCATGCGCGCCGGCGCGTCTACGCTCGGCGAACTCGCCGTGACCGGCCTCCCGGTCGTCGCGATTCCGGGCGCCTTCTCAGACCAGGCCGCGAACGCCGAGTACCTCGCGACGCGCGGCGCGGCGATCCACCTCCCGCAGGCCGCCATCGCAGACCTCGGCGCGCTCATTCTCGCGCTGATCGAGGACGGCGACCGCCGCGCGGAGATGCGCCGGCAGATGCGCGCCCTCGCCCGGCCGGACGCCGCACGCCACCTCGCGGAGCTCGTCCTCGACCTCGCGGGACGGAGGGCGGCCGCGTGATCGGACTGCGTGCTCGTCAGCAGCGCCGCAACGGCGACGGCATCCCGCACCGCGTCCACCTGGTGGGCGCGGGCGGCATCCACATGTCCGGCATCGGCCAGATCCTGCTGCAGCGCGGGCACGTGGTGACCGGCTCTGACATCACGCTGTCCGAGCACACCCGCCGCCTCGAGGCACTCGGCGGCACCGTGTTCGAGGGCCACGCCGCCTCGAACGTGCGCGACGCCGAGCTCGTCGTCGCGACCGCTGCGGCGAAGAGCAACAACCCGGAGGTCACCGAGGCGACCCGCCGCGGCATCCCGCTCATCTCACGCGCGGAGATGGTGCAGAAGCTGCTGGCCGACCGCGATGTCATCGCCGTCGCCGGGACGCACGGCAAGACCACCACCTCCTCCCTCGCGGCGCTCATGACCGTTCGGGGCGACCTCGATCCGCTGGTGCTCGTCGGTGGCGACATGCGCGACCTCGGCGACGCGAACGCCCGCGACGGCGCGGGCCGCGTGGCGGTGGTGGAGGCGGACGAATACGCCGAGGCGTTCCTCCAGTACTCGCCGCGCATCGGTGTCATCACGAACATCGAGACGGACCACCTCGACTATTACGGGACGCCCGAGCGCCTGGGACAGGCGTTCCTGCAGTTCTCGCGCCGCATCCGGCCGGACGGCATCCTCATCGCCTGCGCGGACAACCCGTGGGCCGCCTCGATCGCCGGCACCCGCGAGGCCGAGGGCGCGCACGTTGAGCGCTACGGCATCGACGTGGCCGATGCACACTGGCGTGCGACGAAGGTCCGCGGGAACGACCGCGGGGGGCTGGACTGTATCGTCCTGCTCGCCGGCCAGGAGCTCGGCCGGCTGTCGCTCGGCGTGCCCGGGCGGCACAACCTCCTGAACGCCCTCGGCGCCCTCGCGGCGTCGATGCGGGCCGGGGTGGACTTCCACCGGGCCTCGCAGGCGGCCTCGGACTTCGTCGGCGCGAAGCGCCGGTTCGAGGAGGTCGGCACCGTCGAGGTGACCGGCGGCAGCATCGCCATCCTCGACGACTATGCGCATCACCCGACCGAGGTGCGCGCGGTCCTCTCGGCGGCACGGGCGCGCTTCCCGGGGCGGCGGCTCGTCGCCTGCTTCCAGCCGCACACCTACACCCGCAGCCAGTACCTGCTGGACGACTTCCGCACGTGCTTCGAGTCGCTCGACGCGCTCTACATCCTGCGCACCTACGAGGCGCGCGAGGATCCCGACCGCGGGATGGACGCCCGCACGCTGGCCGACGAGATCACGAAGCCGTCCCCCGTCTACGTCGACTCCTTCGAGGAGGCAACGGAGCGCATCGCGGCCGACCTGCGGGCCGGCGACGTGTTCTTCACCATCGGCGCCGGAGACGTCACCGAACTCGCGCCCATGGTCCTCGCCGCCCTGTCGCGGGACGACGGGGGTGCCGCATGAGCGCAAAGCAGCGCCTCGCGGTCATCTTCGGCGGGCGCTCCGCGGAGCACGAGGTCTCCGTGACCTCCGCACGCGGCGTCATGCGCGAGGCGGACGCCAGGCGCTTCGAGGTGGTCCCGGTGGGGATCACCCGCGGCGGCGCGTGGCTGAACGAGGCCGACACGCGCGCACGCCTCGCCCGCGTCGAAGCCGGCGAGCGGCGCGACCTGGGGGACGACCAGGGTGGCGGCGCGTTCGCCTACCCGGAGGTCCTTGCAACGCTGCACTCCGCCGATGTGGTCTTCCCGATCGTGCACGGCACGTTCGGGGAGGACGGCACGATGCAGGGCCTGCTGGAGATGGCCGACCTCCCCTACGTAGGGCCGGGTGTCGCCGCGAGCGCCGTCGGCATGGACAAGGAACTGATGCGCGCGGTCTTCGCGGCGCACCAGATCCCGCAGGCCGAGTACGTCGTCCTCCGCGACGACGAGGTGCGCGCGCCCTCGCGAGACACGATCGACGCCATCGGCGCGACGGTCGGGTACCCGTGCTTCGTGAAGCCCTCGAACGGCGGCTCGTCCGTGGGCGTCACGAAGGCTCGATCCCGCGAGGACGTCGGTTCAGCGATCGCTGCCGCAGGGCAGTACGACCGCAAGGTGCTGATCGAGGCGGCTCTCGAAGGCCAGGAGGTCGAGTGCGCCGTCCTCGGGCACCACGACCCGCAGCCCTCGCCGCTGGGCGAGATCGCGCCGAGCACCGAGTTCTACGACTACGCCGCGAAGTACCTGGACGACACGGCGGCGCTCATCGTCCCCGCGCGCGTGGACGAGCGTGTCGGCGCCCTCGTGCGGGAGTACGCCGTCCGTGCGTTCCGGGCGCTGGACTGCTCTGGCCTCTCGCGCGTGGACTTCTTCGTGGAGCCCGACGGCGGCGTGAAGTGCATCGAGGTGAACACGCTGCCCGGCTTCACGCCGATCTCGATGTACCCGCGCCTCTGGCAGGAGGCCGGCGTCTCCTACACCGAGCTGATCTCGCGCCTGGTCGACTTCGCCCTGGAGCGACACGCGGAACGGCGGGTGACGCATGCGTAACCCGTTCGAGAACTTCCGCATCCCCGGCCGCCGCCAGCGCCGCTACCAGCCTCGAGGGCTCCAGGGCGGCCGAGGCATGGCGCCGCGCAGCAGCGGCAACCGCGCCCCACAGCGCCAGTACACGCTCGCGCGCGCGGAGCGCCCGAAGCCGCCGCGCGAGGTACACGTGCCGTGGCGGCCGATCGCGTTCGCTGCAGCCGCCCTCGCGATGCTCTCGGGCGTCTTGTACGCCGGGGCGTGGGTCGTGACCGGTGACTCGTTGCGGGTGATGAACATCGACATCACCGGCGCACAGGTCGTCGGGGCGCGGCAGGTGGCCACCCTCTCCGACCTCGGTGGCGACTCCATGCTCACGCTCGACCTCGGGAAGGCCGAGGAGGCGATCGCGCTGCTCCCGGCCGTGAAGTCGGTCAGCGCCGAACGCGCGTGGCCGAACACGGTGCGCATCACGATCGAGGAGCACCAGGCGTGGGGCTACTGGCAGACCGCCGGCCGCGTGCAGGTGATCGACGCGGACGGCAACGTCCTGCGCGCCTCGCGGCCGGCGCCGGAGGACGCCCCCACCATCATCGACCTCGCTTCGCCGCGGGACCTGGAGGCCGGCCGGGGCGCCGACGCCGACACCGTCCACCTGGTCGCGCGGCTGCTGCAGGACAGGGTGTTCGAGGAAGCCGGACTCCGGCCGACGTCATGGGTCTTCCAGCGTGACCGTGGCCTCACGGTCATCGCGCACGACGGCCCGGATGCGGTGTTCGGCGACTCCTCGAACTACGAATTCAAGGTTGAGGCCTTCGAGCAGGTGCTTCGCGAGCTCAATGAGCGCGCAGCCACCGGCTCTCCCCAGGTCGCGGAGGTTGACCTCCGCTTCGGTCGGAACGTGGTGCTGCGATGACGAAGGACGTGCGCTGATGGCTACCCAGAGCATCGCCGCTATCGATGTAGGGACGACGAAGATCTGCACGATCGTCGCCGAGGTGGACCAGCACCAGGACCTCAGGATCCTGGGCGTGGGCGTCGGGCCATCGGCCGGGCTCTCGCGCGGCATGGTGGACAACATCCAGGCGGGCATCGAGGCGATTGCGTCCTCGGTGGAGCGGGCGGAGCGTGCCTCCGGGACGCGGATCCTCTCCGCGCATGTCGGCATCGCCGGTCCGCACGTCTCCTCGATGAACTCGCGCGGCATCGTCGCCATCGGCGACCCCCGCCATCCCATCACGGACGACGACGTGCACCGCGCGCTGGAGAGCGCGCGCATCGTGAACGTGCCCACGAACCGCGAGGTCATCCACGTGGTGCCGCGCTACTACGTGGTGGACGGCCAGGATCACGTCATCGACCCCGGCGGCATGTTCGGGTCGCGGCTGGATGTGGAGACGCACGTCGTCACGTCCTCCTCGTCCGCGATGCACAACCTGATGCAATGCATCGAGGGCGCCGGCGTGCGCGTGGAATCGCTCGTCCTCGAGCCACTGGCATCCGCCGAGGCCGTCCTCTCCCGCGAGGAGATGCAGCAGGGCGTCGTGATCGTGGACATCGGCGGCGGCACCACGGACGTAGCCGTCTTCGTGGACGGCGCGGTCGTACACACGGCCGTCCTCCCCATCGGCGGCGTCCACATGACCAGAGACCTCGTGGTGGCGCTTCGCGTCCCGCAGCCGGCGGCGGAGCAGGCGAAGCGCAAGTACGGCCACGTCATCCCCTCCATGGTGGCGGAGGACGAAGAGGTCGAGGTGGAGGCGTTCGGGTCCGAGGGCCAGAAGCAGCTGCCCCGTCGCCTGATGGCGCAGGTGCTACAGGCCCGGACCGAGGAGTTGTTCGAACTGGTGCTCACCGAGATTCGCCGCGGGGCCGACCCCGAGGTGCTCTCGGCGGGCATCGTGCTGTCGGGAGGCGCGGCCAGCGTCCCCGGGATCGATCTACTGGCCGAGGAGGTGATGGGGCTGCCCGCCCGCGTGGGTCGCCCTCATCACCTGTCGGGGTTGTCGGACCTGCTCCATGACCCCTCGTACGCAACGTCCGTAGGGCTCCTGCGCTGGGCCCTGAAGGAGCAGGAGATCATGTTCCGTTCCACCCCGGTGACGGCGCCGGCGCTGGGCGGAATCTTCAAGAAGGTGGCGCATCTGATGCGGGTCATCCTTCCCCAATGACCACCCAACAGCCCCCGAGGCGGGAAGGTGAGGTGCGATGAACGAGCAAGAACGGACTCCACGTAACGGCGGAGGACCGATGGGCGGTGGCACCCTCTTCGACTACCTGGCCGCGGCCCGGGAGGAAGTCCGGGAGCGCCACCTCTCGGTCGTCCCGGACCCGGGTGACGAGGCGGACGCACGGGTCGAGGACATCGAGCCCACCGCGGCCACCGAGGCGTCCCAGGCCACGGAGGTCGTCGAGCAGGCGCCCATCGTGGAGACCTCGCGCGCGGAACGCGAAGCGACACCGGAGCCACATGCCCCGGTGATCACCTCCATGCGGGCGGAACCCTCGTCGCCACTGGCGCCGCTGGTGGCGCTCGACCTCGCAGCGGATCCACCGCCGCCGGGGCTGGCATCGGAGTACGAGACGGACTACCGGTCGATCCTCGCGGAGCTCGAAGCCGCGCAGGTCGACGCCCCCACCCCCGCCCGGACGACGGCGTCTGCGGCGCCACAGACCAAGGCTCCCGCCAAGGCTGTGACCACCCCTGCCCCTTCGGGGGAGCACACGAGCCCCACGGCGGAGGCTCCCAGCGCGCACGCTCCTCGCAGTGGCGCGCCGGCGACGCCCCCGCCCCCCAGGGCCGCGAAGCCCGGACGAACGGAAGGTACCCAGATGGTCGAGTTTGAAGGACTGCCCCCGATCAAGGTGGTGGGCGTTGGTGGTGGCGGTACCAATGCGGTGAACCGCATGCTGGGCGCCCGCCTCCCGGGCGTGCAGTACGTCGCCATGAACACGGACATGCAGGCCCTGGAGCACTGCAAGGCCGAGATCCGCGTCCGCATCGGGGACCGCCTCACCCGCGGCCTCGGCGCCGGCGCGGACCCGCTCCGCGGCGCACGCTCCGCCGAGGAGTCCCGCGAGGCGATCGCGGAAGCGCTGGCCGGCGCGGAGATGGTGTTCGTGACCGCCTGCCTCGGCGGCGGCACCGGCACCGGCGCCGCCCCGATCGTCGCGGAGGTCGCCCGCGAGATGGGCGCCCTCACGATCGGCGTCGTCACCAAGCCCTTCACCTTCGAGGGCGCCAAGCGCCGCCAGCAGGCGGAGGAAGGCGTCCGCGACCTGCAGGACAAGGTGGACACGCTCATCGTGATCCACAACGACCGCCTCCTGCAGCTGGGTGACGACAAGGTCTCCATCGAGGAAGCCTTCTCGATGGCGGACGACGTGCTACGCCAGGGCATCCAGGGCATCAGTGAACTGATCACGGTGCCGGGCCTGGTGAACCTGGACTTCGCAGACGTCCGCAAGATCATGTCGGACGCCGGCCCGGCCCTGATGGCCATCGGCTCCGGCCGCGGCGAGAACCGCGCCACGGACGCCGCCCGCCAGGCGATCTCGAGCCCGCTGCTCGAGGTGGACATCACCGGCGCCACCGGCGTGCTGTTCAACGTCACCGGCCCCCGGGACCTCGGCCTCCGCGAACTCGACTCGGCCGCCCGGGTCATCGCGAGCGTGGTGGACCCGGAGTCGGAGATCATTTTCGGTACGAGCCTGGACGACAACCTCAAGGACGAGGTGCGCATCACCCTCATCGCCACTGGCTTCAGCGGCGTGAAGAAGATGAACATGAAGCAGGTCCTGGACCAGGTGAACGACCCGGAGCCGATCAAGCTCGGGCAGATCAAGCCCGACCCCACGGCCCCGGACGCCCTCACCGAGGCCGACCTGCCGACGTTCCTGCGACGGTCGTTCCCGACGCGCTAGCGTCGAGGGCTGTGCGGACAGCGACGGACTCAGGACGGGGCGGCCGATTGGCCGCCCCGTCTCGTTGTCGAGAGCCCGCGCGGCCGATCCGCCCTCGCACGGCTGTGCTCAACAGAACCGCGCGGGGTTGTGCCCGCCACCAACGGTCGATGGGGACAACTCGACGACAAGGGTGTGGATGCCTGCTGTTGAGGTGAGGGGCCGCAGGGCGAATACTTCGACTCTCCCGGAAACACCCCGCCGGAACCCGACCCCGCACCGCAACAGCACCCCGCAACACACACCGCCCCTCCCCCAACGAGAGCGCTGACACCTCCATGAAGTGCCCCTTCTGTGGCCATGACACGTCCAAAGTGATCGACTCCCGCACCAGCGAGGCCGGCATCCGCCGTCGCCGCGAGTGCGAGGGCTGCGACGAGCGCTTCACCACGGTGGAGCAGGTCCAGCGCGCCGTGGTCATGGTGGTGAAGAAGGACGGCCGCCGCGAGGAGTTCAACCGCGAGAAGCTCCTCACCGGCCTCCGCATCTCCGCGCAGAAGCGCCCGCTGCCGACCGGCTCGATCGAGGCGATCGTCGAAGACATTGAGGGACGCCTCCTGGGCTCAGGCCGCCGCGAGATCCCCAGCCGCGTCGTCGGTGAGATGGCGATCACCCGCCTCAAGGGGCTCGACCCGATCGCCTACATCCGCTTCGCGTCCGTCTACCACCAGTTCGTCTCGCTGGACGAGATGCTGGACGAGCTGAACCGCATGGCCACCGCCAGCCCCTTTGCCCTGCCCCTGGAGCAGGCGCGACTCTTCGAGGACGACATGGACGCCCTCATCCGCGGCGAGACGCCCGCCCCGCGCGCCGAGACCCCCTCGGACACCGAGGAGCGCGAGCCCGTCCTCCTCGATGCACATCGAGCGGTCCGCTAACGCCCGCCCCCCCGCCACCGACATAGCTCGCTCCCACCACAGGAGGCCCCGCATCACCCGCCGCGGGGCCTCCGCCATTCCGGCGGCCGGAAGATTCGGAATGCCACCCTCAGGCCCATGATCGCCTCGGCCTGTGCGATCCTTGATACATGGTCACCGCCGCTGATCTGCGCCTCACCCCGGTCGCGCTGACCGAGAACGCCCGCACCGTCCTCGAGCGGCGCTATCTGCTGCGCGACGCCGAGGGCAACGTGCGCGAGACGCCGGAGGAGATGCTGGCGCGCGTTGCGCTGCACATCGCGTCCGCGGAGGCCACCGAGGCGGCGCGGCGCGAGTGGGCACAGCGCTACTACGACGAGATGGCCGCGCTCCGCTTCCTGCCGAACTCGCCCACCCTGATGAACGCCGGCACCGGCCAGGGCACCCTCGCCGCGTGCTTCGTCCTCCCGGTGGACGACACCCTCGAGTCAATCATGGCGACCGCCGAGGCGACCGCGATGGTGCAGAAGTACGGCGGCGGCACCGGCTTCTCCTTCTCGCGCCTCCGAGGCAAAGGCGAGGCCATCCGTACCACCCACGGCGCCGCCTGCGGCCCCGTGAGCGTCCTCAGGCACTACGACGACGTCTCACGGCTGGTCACCCAGGGCGGCAAGCGCGACGGCGCGAACATGGGCATCCTGCGCGTCGACCACCCGGACATCCGCGAGTTCATCCACGCGAAGGACGACGGCGTCTCCGCCATCAGGTTCAACATCTCCGTCGCGGTCACCGGGGAGTTCATGGACGCGGCCGCCGACGGCCGCCCGTTCACCCTCCGCGACCCTCGCGACGGCGCACCCCGCGGCGACATCGACGCAGCCGCGCTGCTTGAGGAGATCGTCGACTCCGCGTGGCAGACCGGCGACCCCGGCCTCGTCTTCCTCGACACGATCAACGCCACCAACCCCACACCTGCCCTCGGACCGATCGAGGCGACGAACCCCTGCGGCGAGGTCCCGCTCCTCCCGTGGGAGGCGTGCACACTCGGCTCGGTGAACCTCGGACTGTTCTGGGACGCCGGCGCCAACGACTTCGACTGGGACGCCCTCGCATCCACGGCCCGCATCGCCGCGCGGTTCCTCGACGGGGTCGTCGAGGTCAACGAGTTCCCGGTGCCTCAGATCACGGAGGCGGTGCGGGGCAACCGCAAGATCGGCCTCGGGGTGATGGGCTGGGCGGATGCGCTCATCGCAGCCCGCATCCCGTACGCCTCGGAGGAAGCGCTCGCCCTCGGACGGCGCGTGATGGCGCACATCGCCGAGGCCGCTGACGAGACGTCCGAGGCGCTCGGCGCCGAGCGCGGCGCGTTCCCGAACTGGCCGGAGTCGATCTACGGCCCGGGCGGCGCGGACCGGACGTTCCGGAACGCCACCCGCACCTGCATCGCCCCCACCGGCACGATCGCGATCATCGCGGGCGCCTCGTCCGGCATCGAGCCGCACTTCTCGCTCACCCACTACCGCCGGATGGGCGACGGCACCGTCCTGCCGGAGGCAAACGCGCGCTTCCAGGAGGTGGCCCGCGAGCGCGGCTTCTGGAGCGAAGCCCTCATGGACGACCTCGCACACGGGGACCGCCTCGGCGGCCGCGATGAGGTGCCCGGTGACGTCCGCGCCTGGTTCGCCACCGCGCACGACATCGCCCCGGCGTGGCACGTCCAGATGCAGGCCGCGTTCCAGGAGCACACCGACCTCGCCGTCTCGAAGACGGTGAACCTCCCGCGGGAGGCCACCGTGGCCGACATCCGCGAGGTCTACCTCCTCGCGCACCGCCTCGGCTGCAAGGGCGTCACGGTCTACCGGGACGGCTCACGCGCGGTGCAGGTGCTCGCACACGAACCGCGCGAGGCGCCCTCCTCGACGGGCACGGCCACACCGGCCCCCTACCGCCGTCACCTCCCGGACGAGCGGCAGTCGATCACCCACAAGTTCCGCGTCGGCGAGCAGGAGGGGTACGTTACCGTCGGCCTGTTCGAGGACGGGACGCCGGGCGAGGTCTTCATCAAGATCGCCAAGGAGGGCTCCACCGTCTCCGGCCTGACGGACGCGGTCGCCCTCATGACGTCGATCTCGCTCCAGTACGGCGTCGGCCTCGAGAAGATCGCGGCGAAGCTGGAGCAGACCCGGTTCGAGCCATACGGGATCACCTCGAACCCGGACATCCCGTTCGCAACAAGCATCCTCGATTATGTCTTCCGCTGGCTGCGGCTCCGCTTCAACGTCGTGCTCCCCCGCGTCGAGGGTGAACGCACACTCTCCGGGCTCACGTGCCCGGACTGCGGCGAGCAGCTCGAGTACCTCGAACGGTGCATCACCTGTCAGGCGTGCGGATACTCGAAGTGCACGTGAAACGTCACGGCGCGGGTTAGGCCGGTAGCAGTTCGAGCCGCTTGACGTGCCGGGGCGCCACGATCGAGAAATGGCGCCGGTCCACCGTCGCGACCTTCCGCTCCCCGAGCCGCTCGCACACAGCGATGACCGAGGCGTCCACGAACCCCAGGTCGAGATTGTCGTACCGCTCCTCGAGCTCCGCGGCCCGCGCGAGGTCCTCGGGCTCTGTCGGCTCCACGATGAACGCGCCTCGCGCGATGTCTGCGACAAACCGGTGCCATGCCTCGATCCCGAGCCGTTTCCGGAACCAGTAGTCGATCTCCACCAGGGTCGGCGCGGGCAAGAGCAACGACTCTCGAGAGGAGCGGACGAGATCCACGCAGGCAGCGTGGTGCCGGTCCGCGCGGTTCGCGAGGGCGAGCACGACGCCCGAGTCGAGGATGAGCGTCACGCGCTACCGCTCACGTTCGGCACGGGTCCGCCCCAGGATGGGCGCGTCTTCATCCTCCGCGGACTCATCCGCGAGATCAGGCCCACCCGATGCGTATCCGAAACGCGGAAGGCTAGCCGAGCGGATCTCCGCGACGTACTCCGCGACAGCCTCGCGAATCATGTGGGCTACGGGTACCCCACGCCGATCCGCCTCGCGTTCCAGAGTGAGGTAGTCATCGTCGTCGGTAGTGAACGTGGTTCGCTTGCTCATGATGCGTGATGCTAGCATCACGCATCCCGCATCACAAGTCCCCCGCCGCCTCCACCCGGTACGTGTTCCCGTCGAGTCGGACGCGCGCCGGTGGCCACGGCCAGTGCGCCCCCAGCACGAGCGTCTCGGTGTCGGCGTACCGCTCGAGGACGACGTGCCGTGCCTGTGCGGGCGCGGCCTGCTCACGGTCCAGGGGCGGCTTCACGTCCGGGAACGCGGCTTGCAGCGGGGAATGCATCACGTCACCGATCAGCGCCGCCGTCCGTCCGCCCGCGGTCACCTCCACCGTCACATGCCCCGGACTATGTCCGTGCGACGGCACCAGCCTCACGTACTCGTTCACCTGGAAGTCAGCCGGCACGAGGTCGACGAGCCCCGCCTCCGCCACCGGCGTGATGGAGTCCGCGAACAGGCGGGCGGTGGCCTCGACGTCACGGGCCACCTCCTGCCAGTGCGCCCACTCCGTGTCCACAAAGACATGGCGGGCGTTCGGGAATGTGGGCACCCAGCGGCCGTCCTCGATGTGGGTGTCCCAGCCCACGTGATCGGTGTGCATGTGAGTGCAGAGGACGGTGTCGACCTCGGCGGGATCGACGCCTGCCGCGCTCAACCGTCCGAGGAAGTCCGTGTCCAACTGGTTGAAGGCGGGGATCCCGCCTTTCCGGTCCTTCCCGTTGCCAACCCCGGTATCGACGAGGATCAGTTGTCCGGGCGTCCGGACGACCACGGTGTGGATGCTCTGGAGGAGATAGCCGTCGGCGTTCTGGTAGTGGGGCTGCATCCACCCCGCGCAGGCCTCAGCGGCCTCGCGCTCGACGCCTTCGAGCATCCAGCGGACCGAGGTCGGCAAGGTCAACTCCTCGACGTACCCGATCTGGACGGCTCCGTCAGGATCCAGGTTGAAGAAATCCCCCATCACTCACCCCCTCGTGCGCGGGGATGCTACACCCGCCCCGACGCGGTCGAGGTCAGCACGTACACTGGGTACATGCACGGATACCGACCTCCGGAACAGGACCCCGAGGGTTCGTGGCGGGAGATCTTCACGATCACCTGGGTCGTGCTCGGACTGCTGGCACCGCCCATGCTGGTGATCTTCGGAGTGCTGTTCCTCCTGGGTGCGGCGGTCTGGTTGCTCTCGTTCCACATCCTGCTCGCACTGATCCCCATCGGAGTCCTTGGCCTGGGCATCTGGCGCTTCGCCGAGATGGACAGGCGCGCTCAGGCCACGCTCGAGGAGGAACTCCTCGGCCGCCGGCGTCCCTGAGGACGCGAGCAGCGTGACCACCCCGCCTCAAGCCACCACGATCGCAACCCGCGTCGCTGAAGTCCGAGGCCGGATCGAGGCGGCGTGCACGCGTGCCGGCCGCGACCCGGGCACAGTCACCCTCGTCGCGGTCTCGAAGACCCACCCGCCCGAGGTCGTCGCCGACGCTTTCGCGAGCGGCATCACCGCGCTGGGCGAGAACCGCGCTCAGGAGTTCGTCCCGAAGGTGCTCGCGGCCCGCGAGGCCGGCCTCAGACCCGAGTGGCACTTCATCGGCCACCTCCAGCGCAACAAGGTCCGTGAGGTCCTCCCGTACGTCGATGTCCTCCATTCGCTCGACTCGGAGCGTCTCGTCCGCGAGATCGTCGCGAGGGCTCCCGAGGCTCGCCCGGGACACCGCCGCATCCGCTGCTTCATCGAGGTCAATGTGGCGGGGGAGCACCAGAAGGAGGGCGTCCCGCCCGAGGCGGTCGGCGCGCTCCTCGAGGTCGCGCGAGCGAGCGAGGTCCTCGACGTGCGCGGACTGATGACCGTCGCGCCGCGCGCTGACGACCCGGAAGCGGTCCGTCCGGTCTTCACACACCTGCGCGAGCTGGCCGCCGAACTTGGCCTGCCCGAGCTCTCGATGGGCATGACCGACGACTTCGAGGTCGCGATCGAGGAAGGCGCCACGCTGGTCCGAGTCGGCCGGGCGATCTTCGGCGACCGCCTCGGCTGACCGGCCGCCCTCGTCGCCAGCAGCCCGTAGCCGCCCCAATCGTTTAGGCTGCTCATTCACGTTGCCGCCCTCCCGGGCGCAGCAGCACCGAGGGGTCACGATGCGCATCGGCATCATCGGCGGCGGGTTCATGGGCGAGGCGTTCCTGCGCGGGATCCTCCGCGCAGGCGTGGCGTCCCCGGGCGACATCGCTGTCGCCGAGGTGATGCCCGCGCGCCGCACGCAACTCAGCGAGCACGGCGTCCGCATCACGGATGACGCGGAAAGCGCCTGCATCGGTGCGGATGTCGTCATCCTCGCCGTGAAGCCGCAGGACCTGCCCGGCGTCGCGGAGGGCCTCAGCGGGAAGTTCGGCCGCGAGGCCGTGATCATCTCGATTGCGGCAGGCGTGCGCCTCGACGACCTGCGTCGCCACACCGGGCACCGGGCTGTTGTGCGCGTCATGCCCAACCTCCCCGCGGCGATCGGCGCGGGCGCTGCCGTCTACTACGCCACGAACGACGTCACCCCCGCCCAGCGCGAGCAGGTCGACCGCGTCGTCGGTGCTGTCGCAACCGGGTTCGTCGAGGTGCACTCGGACGACGAGGTGGACCTCGCCACCGCGGTCCACGGATCCGGCCCGGGCTACGTCTATTTGTTCATCGAATCGATGGTGGACGCCGCCGTGCGCCAGGGCATGAAGCGCCCGGACGCGCTGAAGCTCGTGCTCTCCACCGTCCGAGGCTCGGCCGAGTACGCCATCGAGACCGGCCAGCACCCGGCCGCCTTGCGGAACCAGGTCACCTCGCCCGGCGGCACGACGGCTGCCGGGCTCGCCGAGCTGGAAGCTGCCGGCTTCCGTACGGCCATCGATTCGGCGGTAGAAGCAGCGTACGAACGTGCGCGGGATCTGGGGGAGTAACCCATGGGCATGCTGATCCTCGCGGTGGGCTACCTGGTGCAGTTCCTCGCGTTCGCCATCTTCGCCCGGGCGATCGTGTCCTGGTTCCCGATCGACAAGAACGGCCCGATCGTGCAGTTCCTCAACGCCGTCACCGATCCCGTCCTCGAGCCGCTGAGGAAGGTGATCCCGCCCATCGGGATGATCGACATCACCCCGATGCTGGCGATGCTGATGCTCTTCTTCGTCGCGTCGGCACTCCTGAACTCCGCGTCCAGCTTCTAGGCCGTCCCACCGTCGAGGCCCAACCGCCGCCTGACCTCGTGGAGGTCGAGGCCCGCGACCCCCACGATCTTCGTCCGTGACGTCGCGCCCGACGCGATCGCGACGTCCCCTCGAGGGACACCGAGCGCCTTCGCCAGGAGCCGCACGAGCGCCTCGTTCGCGGCGCCGTCGACGGGCGGTGCTGTGACACGGACCAGCACCACGCCGTCGCGTTCGCCGGTCACCTCGTCCCGGGACGCGCGAGGCGTGATGCGGACGGTGATCCGGGTCGCGGCGTCGCTCATACGCGCATCCTCGGACGCTGCGTCCCGGCCGTCGAACCGGTAGCATTTGCCTGACGGCGGGGATCTTCGCGGGAGATGCCAGCGGGCGTTGACATCAGAACGCGCGTTCTATAGTGTTCCGAACAGTCGGGCGGGGGCCTGCACCAACGGACTCAGACACACCGAGAGAACGAGAGGCGCGAGCCATGGCCGTCGACGAGAAGAAGCAGCGCGCAGACCTCCTGGCGAAGGCGCTGGAACAGATCACCAAGGACCACGGCAAGGGCGCGATCATGCGCCTCGGCGACCCCGGCGCCTCCGTGAACGTCTCCGGCATCCCCACCGGCGCCCTCTCACTGGACATCGCGCTCGGCATCGGCGGCGTACCGCGCGGCCGCATCACGGAGATCTATGGGCCGGAGTCGGCCGGTAAGTCCACCCTCGCACAGCACATCATCGCCGAGGCCCAGAAGCTCGGCGGCACGGCTGCCTACATCGACGTCGAGCACGCGCTCGACCCGGAGTATGCCGCGCAGTGCGGCATCAACGTCGAGGAGCTTCTGATCTCTCAGCCGGACACCGGCGAGCAGGCCCTCGAGATCTGCGAAGCCCTCGTCCGCTCCGGCGCCATCGACATCGTCGTCGTGGACTCCGTCGCCGCCCTCGTACCGCGCGCCGAGCTCGAAGGCGACATGGGGGACTCGCTCCCCGGCCTGCAGGCCCGCCTGATGTCCCAGGCGATGCGCAAGCTCACCGCCGCCGTCTCCCGCACCAACACTTCCCTCGTCTTCATCAACCAGTTG
>CAYPYF010000026.1:0-33388 GCA_964414675.1 uncultured Dehalococcoidaceae bacterium | reverse complement strand
GCGGGGGCGACCACGGCCGGCGCGGACACGCGGCTGGCCTCGATCGACACGGCGATCGGGCAGGTCTCGACCTTCCGTGCTGTCCTTGGTGCCCGCCAGAACCAGCTGGAGACGGCGATCAACTCGCTCGGCGTCTCGGCTGAGAACCTGTCGGCGTCTGAGTCCCGCATCCGCGACGCGGACATCGCCGCGGTGTCGTCGCAGATGATGACGAACCAGATCATGCAGCAGGCCGGTGTGTCGGTGCTCGCGCAGGCGAACACGGCTCCGCAGTCGGTGCTCTCGCTGCTGCAGGGCTAACCGCCTCGGTCGTTCAACCGAAGGCCCCGCCGTATGGCGGGGCCTCCTGCGTTGCACACCTGACATCGCCTCGCGGTACCGTTCGGCGAACGTTCGCGATGCGGGAGGGGTGACGCGGTGGTCGAGGGTGGCGATCCGCATCCGGTGCCGGTCATCGGTGTCATCGGTGGGTCCGGCCTCTACGAGATCGAGGGCCTCGCCGATCAGCACTGGGTCGATGTGGCATCGCCCTTCGGTGAGCCCTCGGACCGGCTGCTCGCCGGGACGATCGGGGGCGCGCGCGTGGTCTTCCTCCCCCGGCACGGGCGCGGGCACCGTCTCTCCCCGACGTCGATCAACTACCGCGCCAACATCGATGCGCTTAAGCGTGCCGGCGTGACCGATGTCATCTCGCTCTCGGCGGTGGGCTCGCTCCGGGAGGACCTCGCACCCGGCTCGTTCGTCTTCGTGGACCAGTTCGTGGACCGGACGTTCGCGCGGGAGAAGAGCTTTTTCGGCACCGGGGTGGTGGCACACGTCGGCATGGCGGATCCGGTCTGCCGCCGCGTGGGGGACGCCCTCGAACAGTCCGCGCGCTCGCTGGGCCTCCCTGCGTTCCGAGGCGGCACGTACCTCGTGATGGAGGGGCCGCAGTTCTCGACGCGCGCGGAGTCGGAGCTGTACCGCTCCTGGGGCTGCTCCGTCATCGGCATGACGAACATGCCCGAGGCGAAACTCGCCCGCGAGGCGGAGCTCTGTTACGCCACCGTCGCGATGGTGACCGACTACGACACCTGGCACGACGACCACGAGAACGTCGATGTCGCGACGATCGTCCGAGTCCTGCAGGCGAACGCCGCGAGTGCGAGAGCCCTCGTCCGCGACGTGGTGCCGCTGATCGCCGCCGGCCGACGCCACGCGTGCGAGGCAGGCTGCGACCGTGCGCTGGAGACCGCGATCATGACCGCGCCCGAGGTCCGCGACCCCGCCGTCGTCGGCCGCCTCGACGCCGTCGCGGCACGGGTGCTGCGCGGTGATGCCTCGTGACCTCCGCCGAGCACGCGTCGCTGCGAGCGCTGATCCGCACGATCCCGGACTACCCGAAGCCCGGCATCCTCTTCCGCGACGTGACCACGCTCCTCGCAGATGCTGAGGGCTTCCGCGCAACCGTCGAGGCACTCGCGGCGCCGTACGTCGGGACGGGGGCGGAGCGTATCGACCGCATCGTGGCGATCGAGGCGCGCGGCTTCATCCTCGGCGGTGCGCTGGCCGACCGCATCGGCGCGGGGTTCGTGCCCGTGCGGAAGCGCGGCAAGTTGCCGCACACCACGGTGGGGGTCGACTACACGCTGGAGTACGGCGTCGACCGGCTGGAGGTGCACGCGGACGCCGTCCTCCCGGGCGACCGCGTCCTGGTGGTGGACGACCTCATCGCGACCGGCGGGACCGCCCTCGCCGCGGTCGAACTGATTGAGGGGCTCGGCGGCGTGGTCGTCGGCGTCGCCGTGATCGTGGACCTGCCCGACCTCGGCGGGTCGGAGCGGCTACGCGCGCTCGGGTACGCGGTCCACGTGCTCTGCACGTTCGAGGGCGACTAGCGCTCCACGCCCGGAGACCTTCGCTGCTGATGGGCTGCTGCTGATGGTGGTGGTAACAACCGGCCGAGGCTGATATCTCTGACCGGGCCGCCGGTGATCGATGCGCGGCGTCCAAGGGACGAGAGTAGGCCACGGCATGCCGCGTCACATCCTGGCACTGGACCAGGGCACCACCTCCTCGCGCGCCATCGTGTTTGACGAACGTGGCGCGACGCTGGCCCTCGCGCAGCACGAGTTCCCTCAGCACTTCCCGCAGCCCGGCTGGGTGGAGCATGCCCCGCGCGACCTCTGGGAATCGCAGGTCCTCGCCGCGCGCGAGGCGCTCGAGGTATCCGGCATCAGGGCTGCTGACCTCGCGGCGATCGGGATCACGAACCAGCGCGAGACGGCGCTCATCTGGGACCGCGCGACCGGCGAGCCGATCCACCCGGCGATCGTCTGGCAGTCCCGCCAGACCGCCGCGATCTGCGAGGCATGGCGCGCCCGAGGGCTGACCGACCTGGTGGCCGAGACCACCGGCCTGGTGATCGACGCGTACTTCTCGGCCTCGAAGGTGCGCTGGCTGCTCGACACGGTGCCGGGGGCGCAGGCCCGCGCCGAGCGCGGCGAGCTCGCCTTCGGCACGGTCGACTCGTGGCTGATCTGGCAACTCACCGGTGGCGCGCACCTCGCGGACGAGACGAACGCCTCGCGCACGATGCTCTACGACATCCGCGCCCGGCAATGGTCCAAGGCACTCCTCGACGCCTTCGAGGTACCCGCGGCGCTGCTGCCGGAGGTGCTGCCGTCCTCCGCGGACTTCGGATCGACGCGCGCGGACATCTTCGGCGCGTCCGTGCCGATCCGAGGCGTGGCCGGCGACCAGCAGGCTGCGCTCTTCGGCCAGGGCTGCGTCCGCCCCGGTGACATCAAGAACACCTACGGGACCGGTTGCTTCCTCCTCGCGAATGCGGGCGGTGCTCCGCCGAGGTCGCAGCGAGGCCTCCTCGGGACGGTCGCCGCGTCGACGGATGGCCCCGCCTACGCCCTCGAAGGCGCGGTGTTCGTCGCGGGCGCCGCCGTGCAGTGGCTTCGGGACGGCCTCGGCTTTGTCGCCACCGCGGAGGAGACCGAGGCCGTTGCGCGCTCGGTGCCGGACACGGGCGGCGCGTACCTCGTCCCGGCGTTCGCCGGGCTCGGCGCGCCGTACTGGGACGAGGGGGCGCGCGGCGCGCTCGTCGGACTGACGCGCGGCACCGAGCGCGCGCACGTCGTGCGTGCAACGCTCGAGGCGATCGCGTACCAGTCGCGCGACCTCGTCGAGTGCGTGCAGGCCGACCTCGGACACGACCTCGCCGCGCTCCGGGTGGACGGCGGGGCGTGCCGTAACGACTTCCTGATGCAGTTCCAGGCCGACATCCTCGGCATCCCCGTCCACCGCCCGAAGGACCTCGAAGTCACTGCGCTCGGCGCGGCTGGCCTCGCGGGTATTGGCGCCGGGGTGTGGTCGGACGCCGCCGCGTTTGCTGCGGCCACCTCCGCTGACCTCCAGGTCTTCGAGCCGGCAATGACCGAGGGGAAGCGCGCCGAGCTGTACGAGGGCTGGCGCGAGGCTGTGGCGCGCACGCGGACCTCGGTGTGACGCAGGCCGTC
Organism: uncultured Dehalococcoidaceae bacterium; assembly: GCA_964414675.1. Classification (GTDB taxonomy): domain Bacteria; phylum Chloroflexota; class Dehalococcoidia; order UBA2979; family UBA2979; genus W-Chloroflexi-9. Next base: position 29,879 of record CAYPYF010000026.1, on the reverse strand, counting down.
CGCGACGCGGATATTGCGGTGGTCGGCGCCGGGGTCGTCGGGCTCGCGGTGGCGCACGAACTCGCCGCACATGCGAGCGTCGTCGTCCTCGAAGCGAACGCGGCACCCGCCCGGGAGACGAGCGCTCACAACACCGGGATCGTGCACGCCGGGATGTTCTACCCCACGGGCAGCCTCAAGCACCGGCTGTGCCTGGAGGGCAACGCACTCCTGCACGAGTGGGCCGACCGTTTCGCGGTGCCGCTCCGGCGCTGCGGGAAGCTGATCATCGCCGTCGAGCCGGAGGACACGGACGGCCTCGACCGCGTCTGGGAGCAGTGCGTCGCGAACGGCGTCCCCGACGTGCGACGCCTGCCGGCCGCGGAGGCGCGCGCCCTCGAGCCGCGCGTGCGGATCCACGAGGCGATCTGGTCTGGCACATCGTCCGTCGTCGACCAGGCGGCGTACGCGCGCTCCCTCGAGTCGGCGTGCCTCGAGGCGGGCGTCCTGTTCGCGTACCAGCACCGCGTGATGTCAGTGGAGCGGGCCGGAGACGACTTCGTCGTCGCCGCCACCGACGCCGACGGGAACGAGGCGACGCTGCGGGTCGGCGCACTCGTCACGGCCGCGGGCCATGGTGCGCCCGAGGTGGCACGTGCGCTCGGGTACCCCCTCGATGGGAGCGGCGGGCTACCGGTGCTTGCTCAGCGGAAGAACCGGGGCATCTACTACGACTTCGCCGACCCGGACCTCGGACGGACGGTGTCGCGGCCGGTGTACCCCGTCCCGCCGGGCCACACGGTCGCCACGCAGCAGGAGCACGGCGGCGGCCTCGGCGTGCACCTCAGCATCGATGTGGACGGCGTCGCACACCTCGGGCCCGACACGACCTGGATGCCGGATGAGGCCTCGCTCGACTACCGGTCCGTCGACGTCGACCGTGCGCCCTGGGTCGAGGCCGCCCGTCGCCTCCTCGGTGAGAAGGTCACCGCCGAGGACCTCGTGCCCGGCCAGGTCGGGTACCGCCCGAAGCGCGCCGTGCAGGGGTTCGCGGACTTCGTGATCATGGCCGACCGCGGCTACGTCCACCTCGGCGGGATCGAGTCGCCCGGGCTCACGGCGAGCCTCGCGATCGGCCGTGAGGTCCGCCTCCTCCTCGCGTAGGCATCCGCGAGGGTCCTGCGAGACGACATCTCGGGCGGCGACGTACCCCGCCAGCGTTGATAGTCTGGACGGAGGAATCCTCATCGGCGAGGAGGAGGCACCATGTTCAGTCACATCCTCATCCCCCTGGACGGTTCGGCTTACGGCGAACGTGTGCTCGCCTACGCGGCCGACCTCGCGCAACTTGGAGCGGGGCGGGTCACACTGCTGACCGTGATCCCCTCGGACGGCTCGACCAGCGACGAGGCCGAGGTGTTGCGCTGCAATGCGTACCTCGATGAGCACGCGGGCGCACTCCGGAGCGCGGGTATCGCGCAGGTGGAGGTCCAGGTCCGCGCCGGGGTCGTCGCTGCGTCGATCGCTGAAGCGGCCCGCGAACTCGGCGTCGACCTGATCGCGATGAGCACGCAGGGACTGAGTGCCAAGTCCGACGAAGGCCTCGGCAGCGTCGCCTCGACGGTGCTCATCTCGGCACCCTGCCCGCTGTTCATGGTGCGCATCCGTCGCCCCGAACCGCCGAAGGGCGTCGCGGAGGAGCGCTGGCAGTCCGAGGGCGGCGCGAACGTCGGTTAGCGTCGGACGCGCTCAGCCACCCGGCGTGGGACTCGGCTCCGGCGCCGGGAACCCGTTGAGGCTGTCCACCGCCTCGAACAGGTCGCCGACGTCGTAGAAGTCGACCGCGACGACATTCGCGAGCATGTCTCGTTCGTCGGCGCACGCGCGGCTGCGCTCCGTGATCGCGTCGAAGCGGTTGACCTCCAGGGCGCGGGCGATCTGTGGCGGACGCTGCCGTACCCAGTGGTTCAGGAGGAACAACGGCGAGGCGTCCGAGCCTCGCCCCGGCTCGCACGTGAGCGTGCCCGGGGTCGCGGTGACCAGGGCGGTCTCCTGGAACAGCTCGAACGCGGGCTGGTACCACGGCGTCACGCCTGCCTCGTGCTCCGCGAGCACGAGCAGCTGCTTTCCCTGCGCGAGGACCTCGCCGAGCGTGGGCCACGGCTCGCCCGGCGTATGCACGTACGCGCGCTCTGCGAGGTCGGCGAGCTCGAACTCGCGCGTCGTGTCCTCGGGGGTCGTCGCGTCCTGCACGATCACGATGACGAACTCCCCCGGGTACGCGTCCAGGAAGTCGCGGAGGTCGATGAGGGCTGCACCCATCGGGGTGGCGCCGAGCTCACAGAACGAGTGGCAGAGGAACAGCCCCGCTTGGCCCTCGGCGCCCAGGGTGCCCGCGATCCGCTCGGCGGCGGCGACGACCTCCTCGCCGTGCTGCGCCACCAACTGAGGCCGGCGTACGCCCGGGTCGATCACGGTGAGGACGCCCTGCGGCGAGGGGATGCCGTAGTAGGTGTCGATGAGCAGCGCGCGGACGCCGTCGCGTAGTTGCTGGGCGATCCCGTACCGCTGCGAGGGGAAGTACCACCCACGCTCCGAGGCCGCGGCCATCGAGTTGTGGGTGCCGGGGAACGTCACCTCGTTGAGCGGCCGATCGCAGAGCAGCTCGTGGCCGTTGCAGACGGAGATCGGCGCGGGTTCCACAGGACTCGGCTCGACGCGCATCGTGCCGCCGATCCACGTCGCGATGACCGCACCGACGCCGAAGACCACCGCGATCGTGAAGATGAACTGCAGCGCGCCGTTGTCCCTCAGACGCACGAGGTACTGCGCAGGCCGCACGCCCTCGAGCGTCGTCACCGCGCCCCGCAGCAGCAGCACGAGTCCGCCCCCGGCGAGCCCGATGCCCGCCGCGACCACGAGGACGCGCACTGCATCGAGCGGCCAGCGTGCCACGGCGAGCCCGGCGATCGCGAGGCTCACGCCCGCGAGCGTGCGTCCCCACGTCGAGTCGACCACGAAGGCGCGTAGCGCCGTGCGGTCGGGGAGCTTCGCGGAAGCGGTTGCCCCCACGATCCCGGCGATGCCGACCGCGAGCAGCCCGGCGTTCCATCCTCGGTATTCCTGGAGCACCGTCCGCCACGCGAGCGTCACGGCGGTGCGCGCATCCTCGCGCGCGGGAAGGAACTCGACGAACCAGACCTCGCCGGCGCGCTGGCCGATGAGGCCGGTCGCACCGGCAAGCGCGATCGCCGCCGAGGCGAGCAGCACGCCCCCGCGCCGCGAGGGCGTCACAACAATCAGGCTCAGCAGTACGACGTCACCGGTGGCGACCAGCGGCCAGGTCAGGGCCGTCAGCTGGTCGAGGCGCTCGAAGAGTCCCGTCCGCAGGCCGACTGCGGCGGCGTCGATGCGTGTCGTGTCGAGTCCTGCCTCGAAGCGCTCGGCGATGTCGGGCGCGCCGCGCTGCATGAGGGCGGTCGCGAGCGTGATCACGGCCTGCAGGTCGATGACGATCGCCTCTTCGGCGAGCCCGGCGCGCACGGCGCGATGTGCCTCGCGCAGCGCGGCGCGAGCACCCACCACAGCCGTCCGTGTCCGCAGCGCCTCGCTGAGGACCGCCTCGATCGCGGGGCGCACCCCGACGAGTTCGGGCGCGCGGGCCAGTACCTGCTCCGTGAGCTCGTCCGCGAGGTAGCGGTTCATCTCGTCCTGGCGGAGCGTGGAGGCGATGCGTGCGCTGAACCGGTCCTCGTTCAGGAGCACCCGGTCCGCCCAGGCGGACAGCGTCGCGAGGGCGATCGTGCTGGTCGCGAGCAGGGCGAGGAGGGTCGCGGCCGTCCACCGAGTCCGCGCGGAGCGCGCCTCGAGCCAGCCCCATCGTCTGCGACGGCTGGACTCCGCGGTGGCCGACACGGGCGCCTCCTACCTCGCGCGCTGGCGGTCGAACGTGCGTCTCAGCGTACGCGCCGCCCGAGGGGATGGACCGGCGCAAGCGCCGACGGGGCGGGTCACCCTGTGATGCGCTCCCCGCTCGCCGCGAACGTGTCGGTGAACTGCTGGAGGCGCCGTTCGGCCTCGGACAGGTCGGTGTTGTCGAGGTTGACGTTCAGGAGGTCGATGAACCACGGGAGCTTCTGCGGACTTCGGACGTACCGCTCGAGTGCGGCCCGCGCGATCGGCAGCGTGGTCTGCTTCGAGTCGTCGTACACGTCGCGGTCGTCGGCGTGGAGCAGCTTCTCGTACTCCTCGGCGAGGAGCTGGTCGAAGACGGTCTCGGTGAGCGGGTCGCCCTCGGCGATGCCGGTCGCGGCGTCAGCCTCGGAGAACGGTGCGCGCTTGTGCAGCCACTCGTGCAGGATGCTCGCGCGGATCTCGCCGGTGGCCATGTCCTCCATGAGGTAGAGGACATCGTCGTCGCCGAAGAAGTCGGCGGGCTTCAGCGCCGCGGCCTGCATCCCCTGCTCGAACGCGTTGCCGTACTGGAGGGCGACGCTGAGGAGGTCGCGCGCGCCCGCGATCGTGCGCGGCGCGGGCTCGAGGGCGATCAGCCCGGCGGCATCCTCGGGCGTATGGGTGAGCGCCGGGAAGGCGCGTCCCAGCTGGTTGTCCGCCTCGGCGCGTTCCCAGACGGGGCGCACGATGTGGACCATCTTCCAGTGCGCCACCCACTTGCCGCTGGCCCCCGCGCCCTGCTCGCGCTCGGCGCCGGCCACGGCGCGCTTCATGCTGGCCTCGACGCCTTCTTCGGAGCCGACCGGGATGTTCGGCTCCATCCCGCCCTGCCAGAGGGCGAACTGGCCGTTCGCGTCCGGCGTGTTCACGGCGCGGCGCACGCGGTCCTCGTAGTGCCGCATGTACCCGTAGGTCATCGCGATCGATCCGATGTTCGGGTTCGTGAAGCCGGGGACGCCGGTCAGCGCGTCCGAGACGCTGTTGATGTAGTCCCAGCGTCCCGTGTTGAACCCGACGAACCGCTCGCCGAGGGCGGCCCGGATCTCCATCAACTGGAACGCGGCCTCGAGCTGCTCGACGAGCACGTAGGTCTTGATCGCGCCGTGCTCGAGGGCGAGGTGCTCCTCCAGCGCGCCGAGGATGTCGTGCCACAGGGCAGCCTCCTCGGCGGTCTGGATCTTCGGGAGGTACAGCACGATCGAGGAATCATCGGCGCGGAGCCGCTCGTGGTTCCCGGCGACATAGAGCGTCGCGTCCACGAGCGAGGCACCCAGTCCTGCGCCGTCCGCGCGCTGGACGTGGCGGTCGTCCAGGTGCAGTCCCCGCGGGCGGAAGATCCGGGTGGTGTGGCTGAGCTGGGCCTGCCAGTCCTCGATCGTCGCGTGTCCGAGGAACCCGCGGGCCCACTCGTTCATCTCGCCGGCGACCCGCTCCGCAGCGCGCAGGAAGACCGGGTCGCGGTCGAACGCGAGCTTCAGGTTGCGCTGGTTGTCCAGCGACATCGTCCCGGTCTGCCCGAGGGCGTCCTCACCGTCGAACATCCAGCCGTCCGCGCCGGAGAGCAGTGCATACGCGACGTTGCGGATGCTGACCTCGGTGGGCGCGGACGGGCGGGTGGCCGGGCCGGTGCCCTGGATCCACTGGCGCTGGAGGTCCTGCGGGATCGCCGATCCCATGAACCGCCCTGCGCGCGCGTCGGCGACCGTTAGCCGCGTCCGCGGGATCATGCTGTCGGCGTCGAGGAACCCCGGCCCGCGCCCCTCGCGGATGCGCGTCGCACGCCGTTCGAGGCGGGTCGTCATCAGGGCGCGACGGTCGTCGTCCAGTGGGGCGAGCGCCTCGAGCGCGGCGATGGCAGCATCGGAGAGCACGTCCGGGTACTGCGCGCGGAGGCCGTCTCGGATTTGGATCGGCGTGGTAGCCATCGGAACTCCTCGGTGCGTCTCGGTACGTCGGCGGCGTCTGCGTCTACCTCGGAGGTTACTCAGCCGCGTGAGTCCGAGACAGCCCGCGGCCTCGTCGTGCCCCGGCGGCTCGCCAGACCTCGTACGATTCGCGGCGCGCCCCCGGGGCGGCGGACGAAGGAGCAGCACGCGATGATCTACGAGATCCGGACCTACACCCTCAAGCCCCGCTCGATGGCCGAGGTCGAGAAGCGCTGGATCGATGCATACCCGGCCCGTGAGCCGTATTCGCCGGTCTCCGCGGTGCTGAAGACGGAGTTCGGGCCACTGAACGAGTTCATCCAGATCTGGGCCTACGAGAACATCGAGGAGCGCTACCGGATCCGTGCGGAAGCCTCGAAGGAGGCGGCGTGGCCGCCGCCGATCGCGGAGTTCATCGAGAACCAGAAGGTGGAGATCCTCAACCCGTTCCCGTTCGCTCCGGAGTGGAAGCCCGGCCCGATGCAGGCGGTCTACGAACTGCGCCAGTACACGTACCGCCCGGGGACGCTGCCGGACATCCAGGCGAAGTGGGAGGCTGCCCTCCCGGGACGCCTCCTGTTCTCGCCCATCGCGATGCTCGGCAACATCGAGTTCGGCCCCACGGCCAACAGCTTCATCCACCTCTGGCCGTACGCGAGCATCGAGGACCGGAGCACCGTCCGAGCGCAGGCGTCCGCGACCGGGAAGTGGCCGGCGTCGGTGACGGAGCCGTATCTCCGGCAGGAGAACAAGATCCTCGTCCCGGCGGCGCAGGCGTGACTGTCACCGATGCCCAGATCCACGTGTGGGAGGTCGACCGGCCAGGCCGCCCGTGGCCCCAGCCGCCTCGCAACGAACCGCAGCGCGAGGGCGGCTTCACCGCCGCCGAGGCCCTCGTCGAGATGGACGCGGCAGGCGTTGACCGCGCGGTGATCGTCCCGCCGACGTGGGTGGGCGAGGGCAATGAGACCGCCCTGGAGGCGGTCCAGCAGCACCCCGACCGCTTCGCGATCATGGGCCGGTTCAATTCGGACGCCGCTGACGCGGAGGACCAACTCGCGACGTGGCTCGATCAGCCGGGGATGCTCGGCATCCGTCTGACGTTCAACGCAATCCCGCGCGCGGAGCAACTGGAGGACGGCTCGCTGGACTGGTTCTGGGCCGCCTGCGAACGCCAACAGATCCCGCTGATGATGCTGATGCAGGGCGCGCCCGAGAAGGTCGCGCCCATCGCGGAGCGCCATCCCAACCTCACGATCGTCCTCGACCACATGGCCCTCAACCTCCGCGCGGAGCCCGGCCAGACGTGGGAGAGCCTGCCGCGACTGGTGGACCTCGCGCGCTTTCCGAGGGTGCACGTGAAGGTCAGCTCCGCGCCGAACTTCTCCGCCGAGGGGTACCCGCATCGGGACATCCACCCGCACCTCCAGCGCATGGTCGAGGCGTTCGGCCCGCAGCGGCTGTTCTGGGGCTCGGACGTCACGCGCCTCGTCGGCACCTACGCTGACTGCCGCCGGCTCTTCGAGGAAGAACTCGACTTCCTCTCGTCCGAGGACCGCGAATGGATCATGGGCAAGGCGCTCGCTCAGGCGCTCAACTGGCCCGACTAGTGCTCGATTGGACGGCTCGATGAAGGTCGCGATCCTCGATGACTACCAGGGCGCCGCGCTGGCGTCGGCGGACTGGAGCGCCGTGAGCGCACAGGCCGAGGTGACGGCGTACCCGGACCACCTCGACGACGAGGACGCGCTTGTCGCGCGGCTCGCGGACGCCGAGGTTATCGTGGCGATGCGGGAGCGGACGCCGTTTCAGCGCTCGCTGATCGAGCGGCTGCCGAACCTCAAGCTGCTGGTCACCACGGGCGCGCGGAACGCCTCGATCGACGTCCAGGCGGCGGCAGACGCCGGCGTCACGGTCTGCGGCACGGGAGGTCTCGCCCACCCGACCGCCGAACTCACGTGGGCGCTCATCCTCGCGATGCTGCGGCGCATCCCGAAGGAGGAGCAGGGCATCCTCGCGGGGCGGTGGCAGGTCGACCTGGGTGAGGACGCGCAGGGCAAGACCCTCGGTGTGCTCGGCCTCGGACGGCTGGGGAGCCGTGTCGCCGCCGTCGGGCAGGCGTTCGGGATGCCGGTGCTCGCGTGGAGCCAGAACCTCACGCGTGAGCGCACGGACGAGCTCGGCGTCGAGCTGGCCGCGAGCAAGGAGGACCTCCTCCGCCGATCGGACATCGTCACCATCCACCTCGTGCTCTCCGGGCGCAGCCGCGGACTGCTCGGTGCGGACGACCTCCGCCAGATGAAGCCCACGGCCTATCTCGTGAACACCTCGCGCGGCCCGATCGTGGATGAGGCCGCACTGGTGGCGGCGCTGCGCGCCCGGACGATCGCCGGGGCCGCACTCGACGTGTTCGATGTCGAGCCTCTGCCCGCCGGGCACCCGTTCCGCGACCTCGACAACGTGGTGCTCAGTCCGCATGTCGGCTACGTGTCGAAGGAGAACTACCGGGTGTTCTACGGCGACGCCGTGGAGGACATCCTCGGGTTCCTCGCCGGCGCGCCGGTCCGCGTGATCGAACCTGCCGCCCGGTAATCCTCCACGAGGGTTGACGCGTCGAACCGCCGGTCGCTGTAGCCTGTGAGGAGCACATCGACGCACCGGCCCGCCCGGGCACCGCGTTATCCCTGATTCACGAGGTGTTATGGCACTCGACGAACGCGCTCTGCTCCTCGAACTCGAGCCCGAAGCCGGGCGGCTCTACGACCGCCACGCACGCGTGGCGCAGGAGTGGTTCCCGCACGACTACATCCCGTACCGCCTCGGTCGCGACTTCGACAAGGAGCCGTGGACGCCCGACCAGCCCCGCCTGACCGGCGTCGCGCAGACCGCCTTCGAGGTGGGACTGCTGACCGAGGACAACCTGCCGTCCTACCACCGGCTCATCCACGGGATGTTCTCCGGTGGCGACGGCGCGTGGATCAACTGGATCGGCCGCTGGACTGCCGAGGAAGGGCGTCACGCCATCGTGATCCGCGACTACCTGATGGTGACGCGGAACCTCGACCCCACGTTGCTGGAGCGCGGCCGGATGTCCCAGCTCCAGAAGGGGTACGACCACGACTCCCCGGACACGCTCCACGGGCTCGCGTACGTCGCGTTCCAGGAGCTGGCGACGCGCATCTCCCACCAGAACACCGGCAAGTACTCGAACGACCCGGTCGCGGACAAGATCATGGCCCGCGTCGCGGCCGACGAGAACCTGCACATGGTGTTCTACCGCGACATCCTCGGCGCTGCGCTGCAGATCGACCCGTCTCCCGCCGTCTGCGCGATCGTCGACGAGGTGCTCGACTTCGAGATGCCGGGGGCCGGGATCGCCGGGTTCAGCCGCAAGGCTGCCGCCATCGCGAAGGCCGGGATCTACAACATCCGCGTCCACCGCGACGAAGTCCTGATGCCGATCCTGAAGCACTGGCGCATCTTCGAGCTGAGCGGCCTCACCGCCGAGGCGGAGCAGGCGCGCGAACGCCTGCGCGAGCACCTCGACCGGCTCGAGCAGCAGGCACGGCAGTTCGAGGCACGCATGGCGCGCAGCGCCGAGGCGGCCGAACGCTAGCGAGCGCGTCGCGCGCTCGCGTCCAGACCGAGACCCCGGAGGCAGCATGACCGTCCCGGCCCGCATGAAGTTCGGCATCTTCCTCGCGCCGTTCCACGCCCTGGGCGAGAACCCGACGCTCGCCATCCATCGCGACCTCGAACTCGTCGAGTGGCTGGACCGCCTTGGCTACGACGAGGCCTGGATCGGCGAGCATCACAGCGGGGGCTGGGAGATGATCGCGTCTCCCGAGGTGTTCATCGCCGCGGCCGCCGAGCGTACGAAGCACATCCGCCTCGGCACGGGCGTCTCGTCGCTGCCGTACCACCACCCGCTGATGATCGCGGACCGGATCGTGCTGCTGGACCACCTCACGCGCGGCCGTGTGATGTTCGGCGTCGGCCCCGGGGCGCTCTCCTCGGACGCGCTCATGATGGGCATCGAGCCCGCGACCCAGCGCCCGCGGATGGAGGAGGCGCTGGACGCGATCGTGCGGCTCTTCACCGAGGTCGACCCGATCACGGTCGAGACGGACTGGTTCACGCTCAGGGACGCGCGGCTGCAACTGCGCCCGTACACCGCGCCGCATCCGCTCATCGCAGCGGCGGCGGTGCAGTCGCCAGCCGGGATGCGGCTCGCGGGTAAGCACGGCGCGGGCGTCCTCACGCTCGCGCTGCCACGAGGCGAGAAGCGCGACTCGGCGCTGAAGGAGTACTGGGCCGTCGCCGAGGAGTCCGCCGCGCAGCATGGGAAGACGATGGACCGCAGCGAGTGGCGCATCGTGATCCACTGCCATCTCGCCGAGACGCGCGAGGAGGCGATTGCGCAGACGCGCGTGAAGGCGGGCGAGTACCAGCGCGGCTACTTCGCCGAGACCCTCTCCCACGACGACCCTGCGCCCGACCTCGCGCAGGAGGACATCCTCCCCGAGCTCGTCGAGCGCGGCTCGTGGTGCGTGGGGTCGCCGGACGACCTCATCGCGTTCATCGAGAAGCTGCAGGAGCGCAGCGGCGGGTTCGGTGGCCTGATGATCCAGGCCGTGGAGTGGGCGGACCAGGCCGCCGTCCGCAAGAGTTACGAGCTCCTCGCGCGGTACGTCATGCCGCGGTTCCAGGGCTCGCTCGTGGGACTCGAGGCGTCACAGCGCGACGTCTCGGTGAACTCGAAGGTCGTCCGCCAGATGCAGATGGACGCCATCGAACGGGCGAAGCAGGCGCCCGCGCGTTAGCCCTCTGTCTAACGCGCTAGTCGCGGATGTAGTGCAGCGCCCGCGCGGCCTCGGTCAGTTCGTCGCGGAACTTCGGGTGCGCCAGGCCGATGATCGCCTTCGCGCGCTCGTGCGTCGTGCGTCCCTTGAGGTTCGCCGCGCCGTATTCGGACACCAGCCAGTGCACCTCGTTGCGTGGCGTCGTGACCACCGCGCCGGGCGTCAGCGTAGGCACGACCCGCGAGACCGCTCCGCCTCGGGCGGTCGAGTAGAACGCGATGATCGACTTGCCGCCCTTCGAGTCGAACGCGCCGCGGGCGTAGTCGTGCTGCCCACCGGTGCCGCTGAACTGCCTCGACCCCATCGACTCCGAGCAGCACTGGCCGGTGAGGTCTACCTCGATCGTCGAGTTGACGGAGATCATGTTGTCGTTCAGGGCGATGTTCGGCGGGAAGTTCGTGTACGAGACCGGGTGCGCCTCGATGTATGGGTTGTCGTCCAGGAAGTCGTACATCCGCTGAGACCCCGCTGCGAATGAGTAGATCGCCTTGCGCGGGTTGAAGGTCTTCCGGACGCCGTTGGCGACGCCACTCTCGATGAGGTCGACCATGGAGTCCACGAACATCTCGGTGTGGATCCCGAGGTCGCGGTGTCCGCCGAGGCTCCTCGCGACGGCGTTCGGCACACCGCCGATGCCGAGCTGGATCGTCGCGCCGTCCGGGATCATCTCGGCGATCGTGCGCCCCATCGCCTCGTCCTCCGGGCGGGGTGGTGGCATCGGCAGCTCGAACAGTGGCGTGTCGTGCTCGACGACAGCGGCGACGTCGCTGATGTGCACCCATGAGTTGCCGTGCACCCTCGGCATCTGCGGGTTCACCTCCGCGATCACGACGTCGGCCGCCTCGATCGCGGCCTTGTTCAGGTCCACGCTCACGCCGAGGCTCATGTAGCCGTGGCGGTCCATCCGCGAGACGCAGACGAGCGCGACGTTGATGTTCATGTACTCACGCACGAGGCGCGGCACCTGGTGGAAGAACACCGGGTTGAGGGCGGCCTGTCCCGACTCGATCAGCGCGCGGTCCGCGCCACCGGCGAACAGCGACTCCCAGTGCACCGCGTGTGCGATGTCCGGCGCGAAGATCGTGCGAGCGCTTGCACCCAGCGGGAGCAGCGTGGTGAGCGTGATGTCCGTCAGGCCGCCCGCCCGGGCACGGTCCGCGACGGCCTCGAGGAGTGCGGGGGGCTCGCCGATCGCCATGCCCTGGACGGCGCGAGAGCCGTCCGGGATGAGCGCGACGGCCTCATCGGCAGTCCGCAGCTTCTCGCGATAGATCTGGTTCCAGTCGACCATCTCGCACCCCCTCGAGCGGGCGGATGGTAGTGCTTCGGCCGTCCGTCGTGGCTACCCGGCGCCGACGGCCGCCTCGCGCATGCTGCGCACGAGGTAGATCTCGCGGAGCGCCTCGATCGTGGTCGTCGCGAAGATCGCCGCGCGGCGCGCCTTCGCCTCCGGGCCGCCCGAGGTGTACCGGATGAGGTGCTTCTTCGTCTGGAGCAGCGCCTCCCTCGGCGGGAAGAACGCCTCGATCGCGTCGATATGCTCCATCACCACGCGCACGCGGTACTCGCGCTGGCGGTCCTCGTCGATGTGCTCATACGCCGGGTCGAACACCCACGGCCGTCCGAGGGCGCCCCGCCCGATCATGACGTCCGCGCAGCCGGTCTCAGCGCGCATCCGCGTGGCGTCATCCAGTGAGAGGACATCGCCGTTGCCGGTGACCGGGATGCTGACCGCCTGGACCACGTCGCGAATGATCTCCCACGGCGCCTGGCCGCCGAACTGCTGGCTGCGCGAGCGCGGGTGCACCGTGATCGCGTCCACGCCGACGTCCTCGGCCATCCGCGCCACCTCGACGGCGTTCGTCGCCCCGTCGTCCCATCCGCCGCGGATCTTGATCGTGAACGGCACGGCACCCAGCTCGCGGCGGAGCGCGGTCAGGACTCGGGCGGTCGAGGGCAGGTCGCGCATCAGCGCCGCGCCTTTGCCCTGCCTCACGATCTTTGTCACGGGGCAGCCCATGTTGAGGTCCACGATGTCCGCGCCTGCCTCCACCAGGTGGCGTGCGGCCGGCACGAGGGTCTCCGTGGTGCAGCCGAGGAGCTGCATCGCGACGACGCCGAGCGACGCATCCGAGCGCGCCATGCCCATCGCGGTCAGGTTGCCCCGATGGAGGGCGTCCGCATCGATCTCTTCGTTGGTCGTGAAGCCGCTGCCACAGCGCACGGCGATCTGGCGGAACGGCACGTTCGTGAGGCCCGCCATCGGGGCGAGGCGTGCAGGCGCCTGCTGGAGCAGTTCCGCCATCGAGAGGTTCGCCATGTGACCAGTATCCCGGGCGGGCGGCCTACTCGCCGCCCCCGGCGCCCTTGATCCCGACGAACACGAGGTGCTGCGTGCCGCGGCGTCCGTGCGCGCGGATACGGTGCGTCGAGGGGGTGAGGCCGGCCTCGCGGAGCCGGCGCTCGAATGAGGGCTCGTCGCCCACGGACCAGATCGCAGCCCCGCCGCCCGGGCGGAGTGCACGGCGGATCGCCTTGAGCCCGGCCTTCGTGTACAGCCACGAGTTGCCGCGGTCAGTGAGCGCCGTCGGGCCGTTGTCGACGTCGAGGAGCATCGCGTCGAACTCCTCGTGTGCGTCCTGGATGACGCGGACCACGTCGCCGACGACGAGCTCGGTCCGGGGATCATCGAGGGGATGGTTCGCGAGCGGGCCGAGCGGGCCGCGGTTCCACTCCACGACGGCGGGCACGAGCTCCGCGATGACGAGCGAGGACTGCGGCGGCAGCATCTGGAGCGCGGCGTCGGCCGTGTACCCCATGCCCAGCCCGCCGACGAGGACGCGTGCGCCCTCCGTCGGTTCGGGGCAGGCGAGTCGCATCATCGCCTCCTCGGAGGCGTGCGCCCGGGAGGTCATCAACTCGTAGCCGTCGGCGCGGATCAGGTAGTCGCCATCGTGGCAGAGCAGCTCAAGACGGCTGCCGTCCGGCGTGCGCGTCTTGTCGAGGGATTCCCAGGGCTTCATCGCACAACCTCGAACGGTGGGGACGCCCTGCGAGTGGGGGTGGGGCGCACTGGATCGAATCTGTCACGTCTCGCCGATGACGGCGACTGGAATGACGTAGCCCGGGCGAGAATCGCCCGGGCCACGTCTGACCGTCCGGCTGTGGTTGCTACCGCACGACGAGGAGGATCGTGCCGGCCGGCAACCCGTCCGGGTACAGCGCGAGGAACCGCGCGTTCACGAAGTCCGGCGCCCCCGGGGTGTACGAGCGGTACGAGCCGTTGACGGTCACCCAGTACGACTTGGCCGCTGGCAACGCCTCGACAGGGCCGCCGCTCCAGGTCGCAAGCGAGACGCCGCTCGCCGCGGGCTCCGGCGTGAGCACGCCGGTCGGCGCGGACGCGCCCTCGGTCACCGTGTAGGTGAGGCGGACCGTGACCTCCTCGCGGGTTCCACCCGCGACGGGCTCCCAGCCGATCGTCTCGTCGACGACGTACGTGCCGGGGCCCAGGGCGAGCGAAGCGAATGCCGGGTAGATGCGCACGGGGTACTCGTGCGTCTCGCCTGCGGCTAGGTCGATCAACTGGAGGTCGGCCGTGCAGGCGTGCAGGACCTCGCCGTTGCCCGCATCGTTCGGTGCGCAGTTGCGGCCCGCGGTCACCAGGTCACCGTCACTCGTGGAGAGGTGGTGGGTGAAGCGAGCGTCGTCGAGGCGGACCGTCCCCGTGCCATTCCAGGTGACGCGGACGCCATGCTCCCACTGCCCGGAGGCGTTCAGCGTCGGGTCCGCGGCGCTCACGGACACGGACGAACCGGCCTCGACTACCTCGGCCTCGACGGCGACGTCCAGGTCACGGTGCTCTGCCACCTCGTAGGTGAGGCGGACGGTGAACTGCTGCTGGGTCTCCTCGGCCCCCGGACGCCACCAGGAGACGACCTGGTCAACCACGTACGTGCCGGCTTCGAGGGTGAGCGGGCCGACCTGCGGGTAGACCGCCACCGGGTATTCGTGCGACTCGCCGGGATCCACCGGGTGGACGCGCAGGTCGAGGGTGCAGGGGTGGATGACTTCCTCGTCCTGCTCGCTCCACTCCGCGCCGCAGCCGCGGCCCGCGGTGACGAGGTCGCCGTCGCCCGCCTCGTTCGTCACGTGATGTGTGAACCGCTCGTCGTCCAGGATCGCCTGGGTCGTGCCGTTCCACGTCACGACGACGCCGTGCGAGTAGCGGCCATCGGCATCCGCGACCACGTCCGTTGCCTCCACCGTCACGGGCGCGTCCGCCTCGACGACCTCGGCGGTCACGGTGATGTCGAACGCGGGCGGGGTACCGGTCGTCTGCGCACCTGCGGGATTGGCCCACATGGCGAGCAGCAGCATGCCGCCGAGCGCGGCAAGTGCGGCGTGGAGTCCTCGCGGTCGCAGAACTCGATGTTGGGAGTGATTCATTCGTGCCCCTTCCGGCTTCCGGGAGCCGTCCCTGGGAGTTGAACGCCCTCGTCCCCGTGGTTGTTCCCGGGGAGTCCGGATCCGGCGCGGGAGTTTGGGCAGGTTCGCCGTGCATGCGGGACTTCGTAGATGCAACGAATTCGAGTTTGCCTTGACTGAATGATTGAATCAGGTATGACTGTCTCCTGAGACATGGAGAACTCACAGGGTGGGAGTGGCGGCGTGATTGCAGGAGTGGTGACCCTGATGGGTGAGGCCGAGCGACGGTGGTAGCCGCCGTCGCTCCGTCGATCGCGCGTCCGCGCCTCGTTGGGCGCGTCGCGAAGACGACCGGGTTCTTCATCCTGGTCGGCGTGCTGGCCGCGACATGTCTGCTGAGCCTCCGGTTCGGTTCGCTCTCCCTGAGCACGCACGACGCCATCGACGCGATCTTCAACTACAACCCGGACTCGTACGACCAGACGGTCGTGCGCTCGCTTCGGCTCCCCCGGACGCTGATTGGCCTCGGCGTCGGCGCGGCCCTCGCGGTGGCTGGCGGGATCATGCAGGCGGTGACCCGTAACCCGCTCGCCGACCCGTCGATCCTCGGCGTCTCCAGCGGTGCCTCGTTCGCCATCGTGACCGCGATCTACTTCATCGGCCTCAGCGAGCCGACGCAGTACGTCTGGTTCGCCTTCGGCGGCGCGTTCCTGACCTCGCTCCTCGTGTATGGGGTGGCCTCGGTCGGCCGAGGTGGGGCGACGCCCGTCAAGCTCGCGCTGGCCGGCGTGATCGTGTCCGCATTGCTCTCGTCCTGGACCTCGGCGCTGCTGCTCCTCGACCGCGAGACCCTGGACCAGGTCCGCTACTGGAACGCCGGGTCGCTGGCCGGGCGTCCGCTGCACGTGTTCTGGACGGTGCTCCCGTTCCTCGCCGTCGGTGTCGTCGGCGGACTCCTCCTCGCGCGCCAGTTGAACGTGATGAGCCTGGGCGAGGACACCGCGAAGGCGCTCGGGCTGCGCGCCGGACGGCTCCGCCTGCTCAGCGCGGTCCTCGTGGTGATGATGACGGGCGCCGCCGTGGCGGCAGCCGGGCCGATCGGGTTCGTCGGGCTGGCGGTGCCACACCTCGTCCGCGTCGTCACCGGGCCGGACTACCGCTGGACGCTCGCGTACTGCCTCGTCGTCGGCCCGATCCTGCTGATCGGCGCGGACATCGTCGGGCGCCTCATCGTCCGGCCGAGCGAGTTGCAGGTGGGCATCATCACCGCGGTCTGCGGCGCTCCGTTCCTCATCCTGATCGCACGCCGCCGGAAGATCGCGAACCTCTAGTGGCGTCCTCCCGCGTCGTCGTGTCGCCGTCTCTGCGGGTCGTCAGGCTCCGAGGCATCTCGTTCCGGCTGAACCTGCGTACGCTCACCATCTCCTCCATCGCCCTCGGCGCGCTGTTCGCGCTGGCGTGCTGGGCGCTCACGCTGGGGTCGTACCCCATCTCCGTGGTCGATGTCGTGCGCGCGCTCGTCGGGCGGGGGACCGAGCAGCACGAGTTCATCGTGCAGACGTTGCGTCTCCCGCGGCTCCTGGCCGCCGTGCTGATCGGCGCGTTCCTCGCGACGTCTGGCGCGATCTTCCAGGGCCTCGTGCGCAACCCGCTCGTCTCGCCGGACATCATCGGCATCAACCAGGGAGCCTCGCTCGCGGCGGTGTTCTGGATCGTGACGCTCCAGGACGCCCGGTTCCTCCCGCTCGTCGCGTTCGTCGGCGCCGTGGCGACGGCGGCCGCGATCTACGTCCTCTCGTGGCGTGGAGGCGTGTCGGCGAACCGCCTGATCCTCGTCGGCATCGGGATCAGCGCGGTGCTCAGTGGCGGCGTGACGTTCCTCATGGTGCGCTACCCGATCGAGCAGGTGAGCGCTGCCGTGATCTGGGCGGCCGGCTCTGTCTACGCCTCCACCTGGAGCGACGTCCGGATGCTCACCTTCTGGCTCGCGCTGCTGCTGCCCCTGGGCGCGGTGCTCATGTGGCGGCTGCGTGTCCTGCAACTGGGCGATGACACCGCTTCCACGCTGGGGATGTCCGTGGAGCCGACGAGGCTGTCGTTGCTCCTCGTCGGCTGCGCCTTCTCGGCGTTCGCGGTCTCGGTGGCCGGCCCCATCGGCTTCGTGGCCCTCATGGTCCCGCACATGGCGAGGATGCTCGCCGGCCCAGTCACAGGCGGCGTGTTCGTGCTCGCGGCCATCCTCGGTTCGCTGCTGCTCCTCGGGTCGGACATCGTGGGCCAGCACATGCTGCCCGTCGCCCTCCCGGTTGGCGTCGTGACCGCCGTGGTCGGCGCGCCGTACTTCCTCTTCCTCCTGTATCGCGCGAACGCGAGGCTCTGATGACAAGACTTGAGGCGCAGACGCTCACGCTGGCATACGGCAGCGACGCTCCCGTCGTACATGCGCTCACGACGGGCGTCCCGGACGGCCGCGTGACCTCGATCATCGGGCCGAACGGCTGTGGCAAGTCCACGCTCCTGCGGTCGCTGGCGCGCCTCATGAAGCCGAAGGGCGGCGCCGTGGTCCTGGACGGCCAGTCCATCCACGCCCAGTCCACCAAGGAGGTAGCCCGCCGTCTGGGGCTGCTCCCGCAGAATGCGACGGCGCCCGAGGCGATCACGGTCGAGGACCTCGTGCGGCGGGGGCGCTTCCCGCACCAGTCGCTCTTCGCCACGTCCACCGACGACGACAGGATCGCGATCGAGGACGCGCTGCACCGCGCGAACGTCGCCGACCTGCGCGACCGGCAGGTGGACGAGCTGTCCGGCGGCCAGCGCCAGCGCGTCTGGATCGCGATGGCGCTCGCGCAGGAGACCCCGCTCCTGCTCCTGGACGAGCCCACGACCTACCTCGACGTCGCCCACCAGCAGGAGATCCTCGAGCTCGTCCGGCGGCTCAACCGGGACGGCAAGACGATCGTGATGGTGCTGCACGACGTGAATGAGGCAGCCCGCGCCAGCGACCACATCATCGCCATGCGGGGCGGCGAGATCGTCGCGGAGGGCCTGCCGTCCGAGGTGATCTCACCCGACCTGCTGCGTTCCGTGTTCGGAGTGGAGACGGACGTGGTGACCCACGCCGGCTTTGGCCTGCCGGTCTGCGTGCCGCGTGGCCGGTTCTCCGCCGATCCCGCCTCGGCGATCGGGGATGGGCGACGGCTGACCGCGGCCGGGCTCTCACTCGCCTACGACGCCCGCGTCGTCGTGCAGGACCTGAGCCTGGAGTTCCCGGACGGCGCGGTCACGGCGATCATCGGGCCGAACGCCTGCGGCAAGTCCACGCTGCTCCGCTGCCTCGCGCGTCTCCTCGCACCTCGCGAGGGGGCCGCGCTGCTCGACGGCGCTTCCATCCACGGCTCCAGTCGCCGCTCGCTTTCGCGACGCATCGGGATGCTGACGCAGGCGCCCGTCGCGCCGCCTGACGTCACCGTCGAGGAACTCGTAGCGGCCGGACGCTTCCCCTACCAGCGCTGGTACCGCCAGTGGGCGGAGGAGGACGAGCACGCGGTGGAGGACGCCCTCACCGCGACCGCCATGGCCGACCTCCGCGACGCGAGCGTGGACACGCTCTCCGGCGGCCAGCGCCAGCGCGCGTGGGTCGCGATGGCGCTCGCGCAGCAGACGGAGATCATGCTCCTCGACGAGCCCACGACGTTCCTCGACATTGCGCACCAGGTGGAGGTGCTGGACCTGGTGCGGATGCTCAACCGCGAGCAGGGGCGCACCGTGGTGATGGTGCTCCACGACCTCGTCCAGGCGTCCCGCTACGCGGACTACCTGGTGGCGATGAAGGACGGCGCGGTGGTGGCGGCCGGCCGCCCGGTCGACATCGTGACGCCCGCGCTGATCCGCGAGGTCTTCGCCGTGGAGGCGGATGTCCTCCCGGACCCCGTGTCCGGCGCGCCGATGGTGCTGATCGCCGATCCCGGGTGGACGGCGCCGCCCGTGGCGATGGCGGCCCCGGTCCTCGCCGTCGCCGGCGGCGAGGAGTGACCGCCCTCGAGGGCCGGCTCTGCGCGCTGATCGCGGCCGATGCCGCACAGGATCCGATCGGGAGCGCGTCCACGATCTCCCGCCTGCTGACGATCGAGACGCCGACCCCGTGGGGCGAGCGGTTCTACGACGCGGACGCCAACGGCACCATCCAGCAGCGGATCGTCGCGGCGAACCGCGCGTACTACGAGGCCCTTCGCGAGGCGGGCACGGCCGAGCATGCGTTCGCGAACGGCTGGGCCGGCGTCCAGGGCATCGCGCCTGACAGGGAGTGGTCCGACCCGGCGCGGCGTCGTGCCCTCGTCTTCACGCGCCCCGACGGGCCGATGAGCGAGTTCGAGATCTGCGAGTACGACTTCCCCCGGGAGTCCCTGCGTGTCCTCGACCTTGTCGAGGCCTACTACGCGGGCTCGGCGGAGTTCGAGGGCTTCGAGGAGTACCGGGTGCCGCACGGCGGCACCCGGGAGCTCTTCGTCTGCACCCACGGGCAGGTGGACATCTGCTGCGCGATGCTCGGCGTGCCGCTCTACCAGCGCGCGCGCGAGGCCTACCCGAAGGTCCGCGCCTGGCGCACGACGCACTTCGGCGGGCATCGGTACGCCCCCACCGCGTGGGAGTTCCCGTCCGGCTACATGTGGGGCTTCCTCGCCGAGCAGGCGACGGAGGCGGTCCTGCACCGGTCCGGCACGACGGCCTCAGTGCTTCCGCACGTCCGAGGCTGGAGCGGCGTCCCGAGCCACGTCCAACTCCTCGACCGCGTGGGCCTCGATCAGTACGGCTGGGACTGGCTCCGCTTCGCCCGTGCTGGCGAGGTGCTGGAGGGCGACACGGAGGCAGGGCGCTGGCGCGTCCGCCTCCAGTTCACGTCGCCGGCGGGGGACACCGGGACGTACGAGGGCACGGTGGTGGTGGGGCGCGAGATCGAAGCGCGCGGTTGCGGCCCCAACTGGGAGAACGAGGACCACCAGCATCGGGCGCCGGAGTACCGGCTGGAGTCCTTCACCAAGGCCTGAACCCCACCCGCTACTGGCCCGGACTCCACGCCAGAAATTCGCACGTCCATACAGAGGATTCCTATGACCAATCTGACACCCGATCCCATCGAGTCCCGCCTGACTCAAGTCATCACCCGCCGCCGCCTGCTGGGAGGCATCGCCGCGTCCGCATTCGCGGCTGCCTTCCTCGCCGCGTGCGGAGGCGAGGATGACGAAGCGACGCCCATCTCGTCGTCGCCCGCCACGGGCACGGCGGAGGCAACGGGGTCCGCGACCGACGCGAGCACGGGGTGGACGTTCACGGACGACCGAGGCGTGACCGTGACGCTTCCGGCCACGCCGGTGCGTGTCGTCGCGCAGGCCGATTCAGCGGCGGCCCTCTCGGACCTCGGGGTCGAGGTGATCGCCGTGTTCGGTGAGGCGCTGCCAGCGGACACGCCGCAACTGGCGAGCCGCGGCCTCGGCAACGTGGAGTCGGTCGGCGAGGTCTGGGCCGAGGTCGACATCGAGAAGCTCGCGTCGCTGGAGCCGGACCTCATCGTGACCCGCCTCTACCCGTCCACGACCCCGCCGATCGTGTGGGGTATCGCCGAGGGCGCCGTGGCCACGATCGAGCAGGTGGCGCCGATCGTCACCATCGACATGCTGAAGATCGCGACGCACGGCATGGCGCGGTTCGCGGAGCTCGCGGAGTCGCTCGGCGCCGACCCGGCAGCAGCCGATGTCGTCGCTGACCGTGCGCGCTTCGAAGCGGCCTCCGAGGCCGTCCGCACCGCGGCGGCGGCGAAGCCGGAGGTCACCTTCCTCGGCATGTCGCCGAGCCCGGACAACCTCTACGTCGCGCTGCCGGCCGACCACCCGGACATCGCCTACTTCGTGGAGCTCGGGGTGCAGTTCGTCGTCCCGGAGACCACGGACCGGACGTGGGCGACCGTGTCACCGGAGCAGATCGGCAACTACCCCGCGGACGTGTTCTTCATCGATGCACGCGGTACCGGCGGTGTGCGCCCCGCGTGGGACGCCTTCGAGGCATACCCGCTGGCAGCCACGCTCCCGGCGACGCAGACGGACCAGCTCGCCGAGTGGCACGCGGCGCCGATCCCGTCGTACCGCGACTTCGCGACGAACCTCGAAGCCCTCGCCGCGGCGATCGAGGCAACGGAGGACGTGATCTAGATTTCGGTCAGGCCGGTTGAACGCCAGGGAGCGAGGATGGCAACGTCCTCGCTCTCTTCGTCTGTGGAACCGTCAGCGCCGGCGCGTGGTCCGCGGCGCCTCTGAGCCGGTGGCGGCCGCCGCGCGGCTGGACTTGCTCCGCGGGCTTGGCCCCACCGACTCGCGGCGAATGTACGCGCCTCGCACGATGCGCCGTTTCGGCTGCTCGCCGCGCGCCAACTCCAGGATCAGCTCGGAGGCGCGCACGCCGCAGAGGTAGTAGTCGACGTCCGTCGCGCTGAGCGGGGGTGTCACCACATCCGCCCATGAGGGCGCGCCGGTCGACATCACCGAGACGTCACGAGGAATGCGCAGGCCAGCGTCGGCAAGTCCCTTGAGCAGCGCGGGCGCCTGCGCCTCGTTCACGTGCAGGAACGTCGGGCCATCCTTGGCGCGGATCAGCGCGATCACCTCGGCGGTCGTCAGTCCGGCGCCCGCTTCGTTCGCGGAGAAGGGGGTGAGCGTGACCTCCAGCGGCAGTTTCTCGCGCTCCACCACGCGCTTCAGCATGTCCGATCCGGGGCGTCCGATGCGGCGCGCCGGCTGGAGGACCAGCGCCTTGCGGTGCCCGAGCTCGCAGAGGTGGTGGGCCAGTTCGCGCCGCGACGGCGCCGAGTCGACGCTGACCAGCGGGCCATCCCATGCGCTGGAGCTTCCCCCGGCGATCATGATGACCTCGATGCCGCGTTCCACGAGGCCACGGAAGGCGTCCGGGCGCGTCGGGTGGAGCACCACCATGTAGTCCGGCCGCCGTCGGGCAAGCGACCGGATCCGGCTGGCGTCCTCCGCCGGGTCGTCGCTGTATTCGGTCACCAGGATGTCGTACCCGTGCTTGTGCAGCATGTCGGTCAGCGCCGTCACGAGGCGCGCCGACGAGTTGTTCCGGATGCTCTCCACCCACACCCCGATGAGGTGGGTCTTGCCGGAGCGGAGGCTGCGGCCGATCGGATCGTGCTCGTAGTGGAGCTCGTCGGCGATCGTCCGGATGCGCTGGCGCTGCTGATCGGAGACGCCCTCAGCGCCGCTGAGGGCCCGCGACGCCGTCGCGATCGACACGCCCGCCGCCTTCGCGACATCGGTGAGCAGCGGGCGGCGTGCCGCGCCGTTCCGGTTGCGGCTGGAGGACGAATTGTTCAGGTTGCCACCCATGTTGCGAACATAACCCATGCTCGTGAACACGCGTGTTCCGACGTGGATCGTCGGCGCGGCTCACTGTGGGTGTACCTCGCGTGGCCCGAACGGGCTAGACGCCGCGCCACTCCCGCATGACCTCGTCAGTATGTTCACCCGGGACCCGTGGCGCGGGACGCGGGGCTGCCACCTCTCGCGAGTTGGTCCGGTACGGGACCAGCGGCATCCGGAGCGGTGTCCCCAGGGCCGAGGGGACATCGTGGAGGAAGTCGCGCGACTCCAGCTGCGGGCAGGTGAAGAGGTCGTCGATCGTCTGCACGAGGGCGAACGTCATATGCAGCGCCTCGGCCCGCTCGAACCACTCCTGCGCCGGCTTCGCGCGGAACGGCGGCACGAACAGCGCGAAGAACTCGTCCCAGTTCTGCATGCGACCCTCGGCGGTCTGGAAGCGCTCCTCGGCGAGCCGGGGCTCGTCGAGCAACTGCGCGATGCCGTCCATCCGCATGGAGGCGACGGCGCCCGGGGCGCAATAGACATAGCCGTCGCTGGTCGGGACCATCCGCAGCCCCGCCTTGATGCGCTGCTCGCGTCGCCCGACCTCGCCGTAGTACGCGTACGGCACGAGGCCCTCGCGGAAGGTGTGCGACACCATCGCCTCGTGGGACGACACGTCGATGCGGAGCGGGGTGGCGGACGCAGGAGCGCGGAGCGTGGCGAGTGCGGCCGCCGCGCCGGCGACGCCACCCGTGAGCTCGGCCTGGTACGGGGCCAGCTGCTGCGGCGGCTCGTCCGACTCCCCCGTGAGGAACATCATCCCGCTGGCCGCCTGGATCGTGAGTTCGGTGGCGGCCCAGGTGCTCTTCGGGCCGGTCAGCCCGAACGGGGAGACGCTCACGACCGAGTGTCGGGGCCGCCACTCCGCGAACGCGTCCGTCGTCACCCCCATCGCGGCGAGGGCGCGCGGCCGGAAGTCGCCGAGGACGATATCGGCGGCCGCGACGAGGCTGCCCAGTTGGTCGCTGTCCACGGTCGCGCTGCGCTTGCCGGCATTCAGCGCCTCGAACGCCGCGCCCTCGGCGCCGCCCCAGCGCGAGGGCTGGCGGCGGGTCGGGTCGCCATCGCTCGGCTCGATCTTGACGACATCCCATCCCACATCGCTGAGCAGGCGGCTCGCGTAGGCCGGTGCGACTCCCGTGGAGACATCGAGCGCGCGGCGGGTGTTGGTCATCGGGGACTCCTGAACTGCGGGTGAACGGCTAGCGGACGGTGAAGGCGCGCCAATCCATCGGATCGTCGACACGGCTCAACTCGCCCCGGTCGATCCGCACCGCGTCATCCGCGGAGGCCTTCCGGCGGACGGCCGCGACGACCGGGCCGGTACCGCCGACCGCGCCGGTCGCCTCGAGGCGTCCGATCTCATCCGGCGTGAGCCCGCCGACGCGCGCAAGCACGTCCTCGTTGTCCTGTCCCACGTATCGTGGCTCGGTCGCCTCGTGCGGGGTGAGGCCTCCCCAGGTCGCGCTGGGGTGCGGGTACGGCGTCGTCCCGCCATCGGTCGGAAGTTCGCGGACATCGAAGTAGCGTCGCTCCCAGAGGTGGGGGTCAGTCAGGTTGTCGTGGGCGTCCGCCGTGATGCTGGCCGCGATGCCGGCCGCCTGGAGCCGTTGCTCGAGTTCGCCTCCATCGAGGTCGGCGACTGCGGCGGCGATGGTCTCCGAGGTCACGGGCTCGATGTCGAGGCATGCGCCCAGCGCGCTGAGCTGGTCGGCGGTGGCCGCGATCGCGATGTGGTGGTCGAGGCCCGCCGTGTCGAACACCTCGTGGACGGCGAAGCGTTCGTCGCGGTTCAGCACGCGTCCCGCCTCGGCGCCCCGTGAGCGCTCCGCCAGGACCGGGCCGAGGTGGGCGACCATCGTCTCGTACAGCGAGATGTCGATGTGCTGGCCCTCACCGGTGCGTTCGCGCTCGTCCAGGGCCGCAAGCATCGCCATTGCGGCGTAGAGGCCACAGGTGTCGTCCGCGTAGACACCCGTGCCCGGCCGCCCCGGCCAGTCCTCCGGGTCGCCCACCAGGACGTTGTGGCCGCCCACCGCCTCGGCGCCCGGTCCGAACAACGGACGCTCACCCCACGGTCCGGTCGTGCCGAAGCCGGTGAGGGAGACATAGATGATGTCCGGCTTCACGGTGCGCACCGTGTCGTAGTCGATCCCGAACTTGCGGACGACACGAGGTGTGAAGTTGTGGGCGACGATGTCGCAGTTCGCCGCCAGTCTCAGGAAGACCTCCGGAGCGCCCTCCGCTGCGAGGTTCAGTCCGACCTGGCTCTTCCCTCGGGTCAGGTCGATGGCAGACAGTTCGGCCGGCCGGGCGCGTTCGTAGGACTGGACGCGGATGACCTCCGCGCCCAGTTGCGCCAGGTGGTGCGTGGCGAAGGGGAGCGCCACGGCCTGTTCCAGGGCAAGGATGCGGACCCCGCTGAGGACTCCGCTGAGCGCATCGGGCAGCATTCCGGTGGTCCTTTCGGCGCGTCCTCTCGTCGGGGGCGCGGGTGTGAGGTCGGGACAACCGATTGCGGCGACGATTGCGCTCGTGGTACAACCCTGCCGCGTAAACGGTTACGTAATCGGTTACCGGAGGTATACGGGCGGAGGCGCGATCAGGCAAGTGATCGTCGTGGCCCGGACCGTTCAGCAGGGGACCTGAGGAGGGACACACCATGGAGTCACGAACGAGTTGGCCGTCGCGGCGCGTCAGTCGTCGCACGGCATTGCGCGGCGCCGGCATCGGCCTCGCCGGCCTGTCCGGCGCGGCACTCATCGGCTGCGGCGACAGCGACGAGACGGGCGCAACGGCCGCGCCCACCGGCACATCCGGCGGTGCGAACCCGGCGCCGTCCGTCGCCACGCCGGACGCGAGCGCACGCACGCGCGGCGGCACGCTGAAGGTCGCGCTGGGTGGCGACCCCACCGGCCTGGACCCGGCCACCTCCCGAGGCGGCGGCGACCACCACTATCTCTACAGCCTCTTCGAGAACCTCGTGAACAACGGCCCGGACTTCAGCACGAGTCCCGGCGTCGCCACGGAGTGGGAGGTCCTGGACGACCTCACGATCCGCTTCAAGATCAAGGAAGGTCTGAAGTTCCACGACGGCGCGGACCTCACGGCTGAGGACGTGCAGTTCACGATCGACCACCACAAGGACCCGGCGACGCAGTCGTACTCCGCCGGCCAGGTGCAGAGCGTCGAGAGCGTCGAGATCGTCGACGACGCGAACGTGGTCTTCCACCTGAACTCGGTGACGGCCTCGCTGTTCGCGATCCTGGGCGACCGCAACGGCATGATCATGCCGAAGGCCGCGACCCTGGCCGCCGGCAAGGACTTCACCAACAAGCCGATCGGTTCCGGGCCGTTCAAGCTCAAGTCGTGGGCCGTGGACGCCAACGTCCAGATGGTCCGCAACGAGGGCTACGCGGAGGACTATCCGTACCTCGACGCCATCGACGTGCAGGTCGTCCCGAACTCGTCGGTGCAGTTCGCCAACCTGCGGACCGGCGACGCGGACATCATCACGGTTGACCCGAAGGACCGCGAGACCGCCCGGACCACGGATGGCATCCAGCTCAACGAGTGGATCTCCACGGCCTACACGCAGGTGAACATCAACACTGCTGTCGAGCCGATCAACGACATGCGCGTCCGCCAGGCGTTGACCTATTCCCTCAACCGCAAGGCGATCCTGGACGGCATCTACTTCGGCGAGGGTGAAGTCGCGAACGGCCCGATGACCAAGGCGACGTGGGCGTACAACGCAGACCTCGCCCCGATCCCCGAGGACCTCACGAAGGCGAAGCAGTTCCTGGACGCCGCGGGCTACGCGGACGGCCTCTCGTTCGAGATGGTCATCGTCGCTGACGAGGACCGCCTGCCGCTGTCCGAGATGATGAAGGCGCAGTGGGCACGCATCGGCGTCGACTGCAGGATCGTCGCCCGGAGCGCGGAGGAAGCCGGCGCCGAGTACCGCAACCAGCTGTACCCGATGTTCCTGACCTTCTTCTCCGGCCGCGCCGACCCGGACATGACGATCTTCGAGAACTTCCACAGCAAGGGCGGCTTCAACCGCGCCCAGTTCAACGAGGCGTACACGCCGAGTGCTGAGCAGGTGGAACTCGATGCGAAGATCGAGGCCGCCCGCCAGGTCTACGACCAGGCGGAACGCAAGGAGATGTACGACGACATCCAGACCCAGCTCATGGAACAGGCCTTCGGCATCCTCTTCACGCACCGCACCAACGCCGTGGCGTTGTCGCAGCGTGTGGAGGGCTTCCAGCCGTACGGAGACGGCAAGTACCGCTTCCACGAGCTGAGCCTGAAGGCTTAAACAGCCTGAGACGAAAGCGATTGTGACGTGCTCAGATTCATCGTTCGCCGATTCGCGAGCACGCTTCCGGTTCTGATCATCGTCTCGATGTTGACGTTCTCGCTGACGAACGTCCTCGGAGGTGACCCACTCCTCGCCCTCATGGGCGAGGAGGAGGGTCGCCTTGCGCCAGAAGCCGAAGCGTTGATGCGTGAGGAGCTGGGACTCAACCACTCCTTGCCCGTGCAGTACCTGAACTGGCTGGCCGATGCGGTTCGCGGCGACCTGGGTACGTCGATCCAGAGCGGTCAGCCGGTTAGCGAGGCGCTCCTCGACCGCATCCCCGTGACGTTCCAGCTGGGGATGGCGGCCTGGGTGTTCGCCATCGCCCTGGCGATCCCACTCGGGATGTTTGCGGCGATCTCCCGCAATACGTGGAAAGACCAGGCAGCGACGGCGCTCGCGCTCGCCGGTGTCGCCACGCCGAGTTTCTGGATGGGCCTGATGCTCATCCTGGTGTTTGCGGTCTGGTTCCGGCTGCTGCCGCCATCCGGCTTCACCAACCTGTGGGAAGACCCGATCGACGGTGCGAAGCACCTCGTCCTGCCCGGCATCACGCTGGGCGTGAACCTCATCGGCACCGTGGCCCGCCAGACGCGGTCCGCGATGCTGGAGGTCCTGGGCCAGGACTACATCCGGACGGCGCGGGCGAAGGGCCTGCGCGAGCGGGTCGTGCTGACGCAGCACGCGCTGCGGAACGCCATGCTTCCTGTGGTCACCGTCCTGGGCCTGCAGTTCGCGAACCTGCTCGGGGGCACCGTGATCATCGAGCAGGTCTTCGCGATCCCCGGCGTCGGCCGTCTGGCGCTGGGCGCTGTGTTCGCACAGGACTTTCCAGTGGTCCAGGGCGCGGTGCTGCTCGCAGCGCTCGCTACCCTGGCGGGGAACCTCTGGGCCGACATCATGTACACGATCTTCGACCCGCGGATCAGGGTGAGTTGATATGACGGACATCACGCTGCCGGCCGCGCCGGCCCTGTCATTCGGCTCCAGGAGTCGCCAGAAGCGGCTTCTCGCGATGGCGAAGAATCACCGGATCGGCGCCGCCGCCTTCGTCGGGGTGCTCATCGTGTGCCTGATCGCCGTGACCGCGCCGATCATCGCGCCGTACGACCCGTTCGCGCAGGACTATGACGCGCTCCTCAAGAGCCCGTCGTTCGCGCATCCGTTCGGGACGGACCTGGTCGGCCGGGACATCTTTACCAGGGTGCTCTACGGCACGCGGATCTCCGTCCTCGTCGGCCTCGTGGCCGTCGGGATCTCGATCGTCATCGGCGTCCCACTCGGGCTCCTCTCGGGGTTTGTCGGCGGGGCGCTCGACAACGTCATCATGCGGTTCATGGACGCGATGATCGCGTTCCCGCGGCTGATCCTCGCGCTCGCGATCGTCGCAGTGCTCTCACCCGGCATCGTCAACGTGATGATCGCCGTCGGGATCGGATCGATGCCGGTCTACGCCCGGCTCATGCGCAGCCAGGCCCTGGCGATCCGCGAGAACCAGTACATCGAGGCGGCCCACTCGCTGGGCGTCTCGAACCTCCGCGTCATGTACCGGCATGTCCTGCCCAACGCGGTCTCGCCGATCATCGTGCAGGCCACCCTCGGCCTCGGCTACGCCGTGCTCGCCGAGGCGAGCCTGAGCTTCCTCGGCGTGGGCGTGCAGCCACCGACGGCGACGTGGGGCAGCATCCTGAACCAGGGTGCTCCGCTCCTCGAGCGGGCGTGGTGGGTCGCGTTCTTCCCGGGACTGGCGATCTTCCTGTTCGTCCTGTGTCTGAACCTCGCCGGTGACGCCGTGCGCGACATCCTGGACCCGAGACTTCGGGGCCGATAGCGGGCGCCGAGGGAGAGGAGATTCGTGTGCCAGAAGCCGCCGCCCGGGTCACGCTGACCGCGTTCCTCGGGAACGAGGACAGCCCCACGATCCTGAACGCCATCCACTCCACGGAGGGCGCGAAGGAATACGGCTACCGTGCGGCGCTGGTCGGCGGCGCCACGGTGTTCGGACGGGCCACCCCGGCGATCTTCGAGGTGCTCGGCAAGGAGTGGCTGGACTTCGGCTGGGCCGAACTCGCGTTCCGCCGTCCGACCTACCCCGGCGAGCAGATCACGATCGCCGTCGAGGGCGGACCGGACGCCGCCACGATCCAGATCACGGGCGAGGACGGCGCCGTCCGCATCGCCGGTGACCTCGGGCGGGGCCTCGCGCCCTGGCTCGACGAGGTGCTCCTGCGCACACCGATGCGCGCGCCCGAGCCGGACATGGCCGTGCACCCACGGCTGACCCACGAGGTCGCGCCCGTCGGGCGTGAGCTCGCCGTCCTCGGACGGACCGAGGACATCGAGGAAGTCCGGGAGTACGCCGCGGAGAAGCAGCGGTCGGACGACCCGATGTTCGTCGGGGAGCGGCCTCGCCTTCATCCTGGCTGGATCGTGAACCGACCGACGGCCACCCTCCACCACTCGTTCGACTACGGCCCGGCGATCCACGTGCGTACCCACCTGCAGATGTTCGCCCCCGTGCATGCCGGCGAGCCGCTGGTCACGACCGCCACGTTCCGCGAGACATACGAGCGCAAGGGGCACCACTACGGGGCCTACGATTGCACCACGTACTCGGAAGACGGCCGTGAGCTGATCCGCCAGCGCCACACCACCATCTACGAGGTCGCGAAGCGACCTACCGAGTAGCAACAAGCAGCACCGTTGGAGGTCCCCATGACCAGTCCACTCACCGGTCCGCGCCCCCTCACCCCGATCCGGGTGGAGGCGTTCAACTCCGCGAGCGAGTCGCGCGGCAGCATCCACGACGACGAGAAGGCCCGCGAGATGGGCTATCGCGGTGGCCTCGTGCCCGGCGTGACCGTGCTCGCGTACATGACCCGCCTGCTGCGCGAGGAGTTCGGCCACGACTGGTCAGACGGCGCGTCGTTCCACGGAC
>CAYPYF010000025.1:33815-34092 GCA_964414675.1 uncultured Dehalococcoidaceae bacterium | reverse complement strand
CCAGCAGGCGGGAGTGCAGGTAGAAGACGTCGCCGGGGTACGCCTCGCGGCCCGGGGGGCGCCGGAGGAGCAGCGAGACCTCGCGGTACGCCCAGGCGTGCTTCGTGAGGTCGTCGTAGATGATGAGTACGTCACGGCCGTTGGCCATGAAGTACTCGGACATGGCGGCGCCGGCGTACGGGGCCAGGTACTGGAGCGCGGCGGACTCGGATGCCGCGGCGGAGACGACGATCGTGTGCTCCATCGCGCCGAACTGCTCGAGGATGCCGACGGTCTG
>CAYPYF010000025.1:22591-33805 GCA_964414675.1 uncultured Dehalococcoidaceae bacterium | reverse complement strand
TCCTTCTGGCCGACCGCGACGTAGATGCAGAGGACGCCCGTCCCCTTCTGGTTAATGATCGCGTCTACGCCGATGGCGGACTTGCCGATCGAGCGGTCGCCGATGATCAGCTCTCGCTGACCGCGGCCGAGCGGGATCATGGCGTCGATGGCCTTGATGCCGGTCTGCAGCGGCTGGTTCACCTCGACGCGGTCGACCACGCCGGGAGCGATGCGCTCGACCGGGTAGGTCTCCGCCGAGACGACCGGGCCCTTGCCGTCGATGGGGTCACCGAGGGCGTTGACGACGCGACCGAGGAGGCCATTGCCGACGGGGACCGAGGCGACCTGGCCGGTGGTGCGGACTTCCACACCTTCCTTGATGGCCGTCGGGTCGCCCATGATGATGGCGCCGACCGTCTCCTCTTCGAGGTTCAGGGCGAGGCCACGGATGGGCCGTCCCTGCGCGTCCGTCACCGCGAACTCGATGAGCTCCGAGGTCAGACACTCGCCGAGGCCGTGGATGCGGGCGATGCCGTCACCCGTCTCGATGACGGTGCCGACGTTCGTCGCGGTCGCGGTGGTCTCGAAGTTCTCGATCTGCTCGCGGAGGATCGAGGCGATCTCTTCTGCTCGTACGGCCATCGGTCACCCTCGTTCCCGTCGCCCGACCTCGGTGGTCGGGACGGCGTCTGTTGTTCGGTCGATGGTCTCCCAGGCGAACCTAGGAGGCCGCGCGCTCCAGACTCGAACGCAGCTCCTGGAGCCGCGCCCGGGTCGATCCGTCCAGCATCTGGTCCCCGATGCGGACGACCATGCCACCAAGGATGGCGGGGTCCACACGGGTTTCCAGTTCCACGCGGTTGCGGCCCGTCGTCTCGACGATCCGCTGCCGCACCCACTCCAGCCGGTCCGCGTCCAGCTCCACGGCCGTGGTGACCACGGCGCGGAGGACGCCTCGCTCCTCGTCCGCAAGCTCGCGGATGTAGGAGGCGATGGACGGCCCGAGCGAGAGCCGAGACTTCCGCCGTAGGAGGCGGAAGACGTTCAGCTGCTTCTCCGTCACGTTCGGCATGACACGCCGGACGATGGTGGCGAACTTCTCGTCCGTCATCCCGTCCGCCTGGAGCGCCGCCACGAACCGTCCGTCCGAGGTCAGCGACTCAAGGGCGTCGGCGACTTCGATCCAGCCGTCCAGGTCACCGTCCGCACGGGCGATGTCCATGATCGCCAGTGCGTAGCGGCGGCCGGCGACGTCACGCGTGGCGGCCATCTAGTTACTGCCATCCCGGCTGAAGGACGAGTTCACGAGGACCTCATCGATCAGGCGCTGGTGTGCGTCACGGTCCAGGGACTGGCCGACGACACGCTCCGCAGCGCGGACGGTGAGGTCGGCGAACTCGGCGCGAAGCGCCTGGATCGCCCGCTGGCTCTCCAGCTCCATCTCCGCACGTGCACGCTCCACGATCTGGGCAGCGTCGCGTCGGGCCTGCGTCTCCAGCTCCTCGCGGAACCGGGTGGAGGTCTCCTGCGCGCGCTGGATCAGCTCGCGTCCCTCGGCCCGAGCCTCTTCGAGGACCCGGCGGGACTCGTCCTGGCTCTGCTCGGCGGCATGCGCCGCCTGCTCGGAAGCCTGCAGGCCTTCCTCGATGCGGCGCTTCCGCTCATCGACCACCTTCATGATGGGCTTGAACAGGAAGAGCCGGAGGATGACCAGGAGGATCGTGAAGTTGACCAGCTGGGCGATGAGGCCCGGCAGGTTCACACCCAGCGCGGCCAGGCCGCTGGCCTCTTCGGCCGCGTGCGCGGACGCGGGCATGACCGCCGCCAGTCCACCAAGGACCAGGGCGCCAACCCACCGTGGGCTCACAGACATCAGCGTCTTCACTGGCTCGCTCCTCGCCGGGATGGTTCTCGCCTCGACGGTGGGGCACCAGCCCCACCGTCGAGCAGACAAGTCATCCGCGATGTGATCTCGGTCCCGTCTCCTAGAAGACGAAGCCGATGAGGATGGCGACCACCAGGGCGTAGATGCCGACGGCCTCTGCGAACGCGACGGTCAGGATCATCGGCGTCTGGATGGAGGCGGCAGCCTCCGGGTTCCGGCCGATGGCCTCCATGGCCTTGCTGCCGATGAGGCCGATGCCGATGGCCGGCCCGAGGGAGCCGAGGCCCATCGCGACGGCGGCAGCGAAGTACTTCCACTGCGCGGACGCAGCCTCAACCGTGAACTCGTTGGCCGAGGCCTCCTGGGCGTTGGCAATTCCGGACAGGAGCAGGAACAGGGCCCCACCCAGACCAGCGGCAACCAGCGCGCGGCGTGCAATCTTCATTCTGCGTTTCCTCCCTGGGTGCCACCCTCGTTTTCTTACGAGGGATGGCGCACGGATGACTCACTACCTTGAACGAATCCCGGCCCTACCGAGTGGTCAGTGCGCGGGTACGTGCCCTGCTTGACTGGGGTCTCCCCCGTGTTCGTCGTGATCCCCTCCGTGGTGTGACACGGCTGTGACCGCGAACACCGTGGTGAGGATGGCGAAGACGAACGCCTGAATGAGGCCGACGAAGAGCTCCAGGCCGTAGAACGCGTCCACGAGGACGAACGGCACCAGGAACGTCATCATCAGCAGGAGCACTTCTCCTGCGAAGACGTTGCCGAAGAGACGGAAGGTGAAGGACACCGTCCGGCTCAACTCAGACACGAACTCCAGGATGCCCACGAAGATATCGATGATGCCCAGCGGCCCCTTCTTGATGGCGCTGAAGGCGAAGAACTTGCCCAGGTAGCCGATGCCCAGCGACTGCAGGCCCCAGAACTCCACGAAGATGAACGAGAAGATCGCGATCGCCAGCGGCGCCGTGATGTCCGTCATCACGGACCGGAAGTACGGCGCCAGGATGCCGGAGAACCGGCCGTCCGTGGTGCGCTCCACCTCCGCACCCTCGGCCCCGGCGACCGTCGCGAGGCCCGTGCCGACCGGGTTGGCGGAGACCTGTGCCTCGCCGTGGGCGGTCAGCGTCGCGCCGTGGCCGGCAGGCGTCCCCTCGGCGGCGCCTTCGCCCTCGTGCTCGGCTTCCGCGCCGTGGTGATCGAGTTCGACGCCCTCCGGCAGGAGCGCGAGCTCACCGGCGCCGACATCGATGGACTCCGCCTTGAGCGGGAAGTAGGCCAGGTCGACCCCGGCGATGGTCGTCTGGTGGAACACCACCTGCGTGTCGCCGTGGTTCGGCTCCGGCACGCCGATGACGGCGTTCATCGGGAGGAGCCCGAAGTAGTTGGAGACCAGGATGTAGAAGAAGATCGTGCCGACCAGCGGGAAGAAGCGGCGGCCGTTCTCCGGGCCTGCCACCTGCTCCACGATGCCGTAGAGCGCCATCACGGCGCCCTCCACATATCCATAGAACCCGCTCGGGACCACGCTGGCCTTCCGACCGGCGACGACGCCGACCACGATCAGGAGCGCGACGACGATCCAGGACGTGAACATGGTGTTGGTGATATCGAGACCCGGTGCGTGAAACACGGTCTCAGGGGCGACGATGATGACCGGGGGCGGCAGCTTCAGGAAGACAAAGCCAAGGCCCATCAGGACGATGACTCCGGCAGCGATGAGCAGCGCCTTCATCAGCCAGCCTTCCGCTTCGTTCGCTCCATGACATCCCGAAGCCTGCGATAGGCATCGTAGAAGCCGATGAGCATTCCGAGGATGAGCAGCACCAGCGTGAGCACTGGCGTGGTGTCGTACTTGTTGTCCAGCCAGTCCCCGAGCAGCGCTCCCCCGACGAGCCAGAAGGCGAGGGAGAATCCGATGCCCACGAGACTGAGTGCAGGTGATCTGAGCATGGTCTCGACCTCGCCAGGCCCGCCCGGCTTGAGACCGAGCGGAACGCTATCACCCCGGGATCAGTGGATCAACTGATTTGTGAGCAATCGCACGAAAGAAGTCGGCTCGGGCGAAGCCCGGGTCGAGATTCGGTGAGTTCGGGGCCTCGTCGGCCCCGGTCTGCTCCTACGACTCGGGCTTCCCGAGGTCGTCGAGGTCCAGTCCAGCCACGAAGTCGCGGAAGACCGCCAACTTCTCCAGCTCTTCCTGCGTCGGCGGCACGGGGAGGTCTCCCCCAGTCGCCTCGTCATCGTCCTCGACCTCGTCGAGGACGATCCCGGCACGGTCCAGGACTTCTTCGCTCGCGTAGATCGGGACGCCCGCGCGGACTGCGAGTGCGATCGCGTCCGAGGGGCGCGAGTCGACTTCGATCTCGCGGCCGTCCACCTCCACGTGCAGCGTGGCGAAGAAGGTGTCCTCCCGGAGGTCGTTCACGCTCACCTGCGTGAGCCGGCCGCCGAGGTCGCTAACCAGCGTGAGCATGAGGTCATGCGACTGCGGGCGCGGCACAGTGACCTCCTGGAGCTTCACGGCGATGGCGTCCGCCACGTCCGATCCGATCCAGATGGTGATGTAGCGATCCGCGTCTTTCTCCTTCAGCACCACCACGCGGCGGTAGTGCCGAAGTCCGACGCGGATCGAATCGATGATGAGTTCGCGCAAGGAGAACCCCCGTCGTCCTCCAGCCGTCCGTGCGAGTCACGCGGCGAGGACCAGTGCTTCGAGTGTAGGAATCGCCGGAAAGCCCAGTCAACGAAGGCCCAGTCAATGAAGTCAGTCCTGCGGCTGATCTTCGTCCCGGGGCTCTGCCGCGTCCGTCCTTCTACCGTACAACGCCTGCTCCATCTCCGGGGTGAGCGCCTCGCCCCGAGCGACGAACTGCTTCATCCGCCGGCGCAGTACCGGACGTTCGAGGATGACGCGACGGTCACAGCCGAGACAGCGCAGTCCGATGTCCCCGCCGAGGCGGACGACCTCCCAGTCCGTGCCGCCGCACGGGTGCGGCTTCCGGAGACGCACGACGTCCCCCATCCGCAGGTCCATCGGATCGGCGGAGGACGGCTGCACCACGAAGCGGTCTGCCTAGCGCGCGCGCGCGGCGTTGATCTGGTCGCGCAATGCCTCGGCAGCGCGCTTCGACGCGTCTGCCCATCGGCCATCCTCGGCGGGCGGGTACGCGACGCCGCGCGAGGCGTTCACGAGGATCCCCGCGCCGTGCGAGTCGAGGGCAGCCTGCACCGCTGCGGCCACGTCGCCCGCCTGGGCGCCGACGCCCGGCATGAGGAAGGGGAGGTCCGGGCAGATCTCGCGAATGCGCGCGGCCTCCGCGGGGTACGTCGCGCCGACGACGAGGCCGACGTTCCCGTGCTCGTTCCACTGATTCGCGAGGTAGGCGACGTGCTCGTACAGCGGGTTGCCACCGACCTCCATGTCCTGCAGGTCGACCGCGCCCGGGTTTGAGGTGCGGCACAGGAGGAACGCCGTGCGGTCCGGGCGGCGGAGGAACGGCTCCAGGCTGTCCCGTCCGAGGTACGGGTTGAGGGTGACCGCGTCCGCCCCGAGCGAGTCGTAGACCGCGCGCGCGTACGCCTCGGCGGTGTGGCCGATGTCACCGCGCTTCGCGTCCAACAGGACGGGCACGTCTGTCCCGCCGATGTAGGCGATCAGGTCGCGGAGGAGGTTGATGCCCTCACCCAGGTCGGGCTCGAAGAACGCGATATTCGGCTTGTAGGAGCAGACTGCGTGGCGGGTGGCGTCGACGAGCCCGAAGAGGAAGTCACGCGTCGAGACGCCCTGCGGGATCTTCGTCGGGTCGGGGTCGAGGCCGACACACAGCAACGAGTTGTTGCGCACGGCGGCATCGTGGAACTTCTGGGCGAAGGTGGCGTCGGTGGTGGTCATGACCCCCTCGGGCAGGCGCGTCTACGCGACGGGCCGGCCGATCTTCAGCGCGGGGAGGTGTGCCCCCGCCCGGCGCAGGCCCGCGATGGTGGCCTCCAGCCCGGCAGGATCACCGGTAGCGTAACAGAGCACCTCGCGAGGCTCCTCCTCGGCGTCGGCCTCGAACCCCAGGTCCCGGAGCACCGCGCGCGTGCGCCGCGCGACCGGGCCGGCGGCGTCGATCACCTGCACCCGCGCGGGCAGGATCCGGTCCAGCACGGGCCGCAGGAAGCCGTAGTGCGTACACCCGAGGGCCAGCGCGTCGAGCCCGGCCTCCAGCGGCTCCGCGAGCGCCTCGCGGAGCATCGCCTCCACGCGTCCGCCCTCGATCTCGCCGGCCTCGACGAGGTCGGCGAGGCCGGGCATCGGGAGGATGAACACCTGTGTGTCGCCGCCGAACCGCTCGTGCAGTCGCGCCAGGCGCTCGCCGGACGCCGTGCCGGGCGTGGCGAGGACCGCGACGACACCGGTCTTGCTCGCCTCCACGGCAGGTTTCAGTGGCGGCTCCATGCCCACGATCGGCAGGTCGAACTCCTCGCGGAGCCGTTCAAGCGCGGCGGAGGACGCCGTGTTGCACGCGACGACCAGGGCGTCGATATCCCGGTCGACAAGCAACTGCGCGAGGTAGCGAGCACGCTCGGCCACCTCGGCGGCGGCGCGTCCGCCGTACGGGAAGAACGCCGTGTCCGCGAGATAGGTGATGTCCAGGGACGGTTGGTCGCGGTGGAGGACAGCAGCGACAGAGAGTCCTCCGACGCCGGAGTCGAAGATCCCCACATGGGCAGCCATGGGTGCGCCTCCGCGGTACCCCCGCCCTCAGTATGTTGCCAGTGAGGGTCGTCCGCCTGATCAGGCTACGTCCGCGCCTGACGGATGGCTACTCCCCGCGCAGGACACCCTCCTCCGTGGGGCGGAGGCCGCGCTTCGCGAGCGCCAGCCGCATCTTCAACGCGTCTACCTCGTCGATCGGCCGGTGGCCGCGGATGCGTTCGCGGAGCTCCTCGGTGGGCGGGTTCGTCTCCTCCCACTGCACGAGGGCGCGCGAGGCGTTTCGCACCTCCTCGTCGCTCGGTTCGTGGCGTCCGAAGCGCACTCGCTCGAACAGCCGCGCGGCGTCCGCCACGGGGGGCGAGCTGAGGTGGACCAGCGCGGTATCCGCAAACTCGCCGGGGGTCTCAGACGGCAGCATCGTGAGCCCTCGGTCGCTCGAGACGCCGAGGGCGTGTCCGAACAGGCGATACACCTCGTTGGCGTTCATCCAGCGGTCAGGTGGGGGCTTCCGCCGGAACGACACGAGGTCGGCGAGCAACGCGCTGAGGCCCGCCCCGCCGGTACGACGGACGCGCTGTTCCTCCACCGGCGCCTGCTCGATGCTGCGGCCGGCCAGGAGGCGCTTCCCCACCCAGTACATCAGGTAGGCCGTCCCCACGAGGGCGAAGAACTTCACGCTGTCCACGATCCAGCCGGGGAAGCCACCCTCGCCCCGCTCCCCCTCGCTGAGCCCCACGTCCTCCGGCCGCAGCGGCTCGCGGAGGATGTCGGGGAGCTGTCCCTCACCGCCGAACGCCCAGCGGAGGAAACTGAGCGCGGCGGTCAGCAGGTTCGCCACGATCCAGTAGACCGGCGTCACGATCAGGATCGCGACGAACTCGAGCACCACGAGCAGCACGTCGCCGACGGCGGAGAGCACCGTCCCGAACTGCAGGTACGCGAGCAGCCCGATCACCCCGGCGGCAGCGGCGAGGAGCCCGAGCGTCCCGCCAACGGAGGTCAGCCACGGCGTCGTACGGTCCTCGCCGTCCGCGGCCGTGACGGCGCGCTCGTGGTTGCCGATCGCGAGGCCGAGGAGCCCCGCGACGAACTGCGGGACCGCCCAGCGGCCGGCCGAGTCGACATCCGCGACGCGGGCGACGAGGACGGCGACGAGGACCGCGATGAAGGACACGGTGAACGAGCGCGCCATCCGGTCCGCACGGATCGGCGAACGGGCCGCAAGCATGAAGCGGAACCAGACGGCGATGAGCCCGACGAAGGTGATCCCCAGCGCCCCGGCGTGGGGGCCTTCGATCTCCGGCTCCCGGACGAACGCCTCCAGGTCGACGCCCGTGGCCACCTGGGACGCGGGGTCGTTCAGCAGGACGACGAGACGGGAGGCGTCCCAGAAGCGGAGGTCGCCGATCGTGAGGTGCAGCAGGAGGTTCACCCCGAGCAGGGTGGCCGCGATCATCACGACGGAGGTGAGCCCGGCCCCCAGGTGGAGCCGCGGCGCGTAGCGCATCAGCAAGAACCCACCGGCAGCCGCGGCCATCACCACGATGGCCGGCGGGCCGACCTCGTTGCCGGCGGCCGCGCGCAGGTCGCGGATCACCGCCTCGGTCACTACCGCGTTCTGGAGGCCGGCCGGGCCGAGGGTGAACGACAGCCGGTCGGCGAGCGCCGAGATGAAGGAGCGCTCGACGATCGTCGCCAGCAGGGCGATCCCCATGAACCACGCCAGCGCCTCCGCGAAGATGAAGATCGCTTCGAGGGCAGGACGGCGGTACGAGAGCACGTTCACAGGATCGGTTCCCGAGGATCGGCAGTCAGGCCGGCGGCGATGGCGGCATCCTCCAGCGGCGCCATGACCTCCGCCATGTGCCGCACCGGGATCGGCGCGAGGTTTCGCGCCCACTCGCGCGTGTCGGTCTTCAAGACGTGGATCGCGTGCCCTGAGGCCCGGAGACGCCGCAGGGCGCCTTCCGTGCTCTCCGTGATGATCCCCGTGATGAGCACGATCGTGGCACCGGAGGGCAAGGGATGCTGTGGATCCTCGAGCGCCTGCGCCATGTCGATCGTTGTGAACGAGGAGACGACCGCGAGCGCCTCGAGGATGGCGTTGAGCTGGTCCGGGCGGTTTCCGGCGCCGATGCGGATCGTGCGGGGCGCGTCCGGGAACGACCCCGTGGCGACGAGCCCCGTCGCGAAGTGGTGCTCCGTCCCCCAGCGGGCGACGGACGCGGCGATCGAGACCCCACGCTCCAGGAGCACGGGGTCGGGGCCACGCCACACCTCGGGCTCGGTGGGGATGTTGAGGGCGACGATCAGCGCCTGCGACCGGCTCGGGTCGTAGATCCGCGACTGGAGCCGCCCGAGGCGGGCGGTGGCGTACCAGTCGACGCGCCGGAGGGTGTCGCCGGGGGCATAGTCGCGGAGGCCGACCACGCGCGTGGGATCCTCGTAGATGCGGTTGCCGCCTCGGAGGTCGCCGAACGGGCGGGTGCTGTCGAAGCCGAGTTCGGCGAGGTCGTAGGTGTGTGGATAGACCATGATGCCGTCCGAGGGACGGCCGGTGTGCTCCTCGCGGTCGAAGAAGCCAAAGAGGTCCCCGGACCGCAGGCGCGTCGGCCCCACCCGGTAGTAGCCGCGCTTCACCGCCCGCAGGTGGACCGGCCAGCGCAGGTGGTCGTTCCCGGCCATCGAGGTCGAACGCGTGAGGTACTGCGTGCCGACCGCTCCGCCGATGCTGGTCTTCACGTCGGCGGGCATCCCTCGGGGGAGCGTCTCGCGTACCTCGAGCCAGGGCACCGGGACGACCTTGTCGTTGGCGACGTCGATCTCGACGTCGACCTGCTCACCGACGAACACGCGGCGCTCGGAGAGCGTGCGTCGGTACGTGACACGGTCGAGGGAGAGCCGCGCCCAGAGCCGGGCGAGAGCGCCGGCGCCGAAGACCATCGCGCCGATCAGGATGAGCGCGGTGGACCCCGTGACGAAGCCGAGCCACCCGAGGATGACCGCGGCGACGATCCACGCTTCGGTGACGATGGCCTTCAACGACTACCTCCCGCCCCGCGCCCGCGATCGGTGCGCGAAGCGCGGCCTACGAGGGGTCAGCGATCGGCACCTCGACGGTCGCGAGGATCTCGTCGAGCAGTTCGTCCGCGTCCCGCCCGCGCAGGCGCGAGGCGCTGTTCAGCTGCAGGCGGTGGGCGAGGACCGGATGCACGAGGGCTTTCACGTCGTCCGGCCGGACGTAGTCGCGGCCATCGATGGCAGCGTACGCCCGCGCCGCGCGGAACAGCGCCAGCGTGGCGCGCGGAGACGCGCCGAGCTCGAACGCGTCGTGGTGCCTCGTCGCCTGGACGACGGCCACCGCGTACTCGACGACCGCATCCTCGACGTGGATCTCGCCGATCCGCGTCGCGAGGGCCACCAGCTCCTCAGGCGTCACGACCGACTCCAGCGTGTCGAGCGGCGACGCACGCTCGAACCGGCGCACGATCTCAGCCTCACGCTCCGCCGAGGGGTAGCCCACCTTGAGACGGAGCAGGAACCGGTCCAGTTGCGCCTCGGGCAGCGGGAACGTGCCCTCGAGCTCGATCGGGTTCTGTGTGGCGAGGACGATGAACGGACGCGGGAGGGCGCGCGTCTCGCCGTCGACGGAGGCGGTGCGCTCCTCCATCGCCTCCAGCAGCGCGGACTGGGTGCGTGGCGTGGCGCGGTTGATCTCGTCGGCGAGGACCACATTCGCGTGGATCGGGCCCTGCCGGAACTCGAACTCGCCGCTGCGCTGGGAGTAGAAGTTCAGGCCCAGCACATCCGTGGGCATGAGGTCCGGGGTGAACTGGATGCGCCGGAACTCCCCCCCGATGGACCGTGCGACCGCGCGCGCCATCATCGTCTTGCCGGTGCCGGGCACGTCCTCCAGGAGCACGTGGCCCCCGGCGAGGACAGCGACCAGGACGAGGTCCACGGGCTGTTCAGCGCCGATGATGACGCGGCCCACGTTCTCCCGGATCCGGGCCGCCACGTCATGGATCGCCCGCGCGGCGTCCGTCCCCGGTCGCTCCTGCATGTGTCCTCCGCAAGGTCAGAAATCGGTCGGCGAACGATAGCAGAGTCCCTGCTTCCCAGTGCCGCAGGGCGGCTGGGCTGAGATGCGTGCCGACCTGCCTGTCGGGGACGACTATCGGTTACTCACACGACGCCCGGCCTCGGATCACACGCGAGGGAGAGCTAGAACTTGACGGCAACAATCGGGTCGGTGGTCGGTTCGGCACTGCCACCGGTGGGCTCGATCGTGATCGCGAATGCCCACCCCGCCGAGAACGAACCGGGGATCGAGGCCACGACGCTCCCACCCTGCACGTTCACGACCCCCGCGGGCGCGGGCGACTCGCCCGGGCCGATGGCCCAGAGCTGGTAGTCGCTCCCGTCAGGCAGCGGGGTCAGCCCGGAGATGCGCACCAGCGCCACCTGCTCGTCCTCGATGAACGTCGCGCGGGCCTCGATACCGCCCTCGGACGCGGACGCCGCCAGGCGCGGCGGGTCCTCATCGGCGTCGCCGCCGGTCAGGAGGATGCCCGTCCAGGCGCCGAAGAACACCGCGAGCGCCGCGAACGCCGCCGCCATGGCGTACGGAAGACGCGGGG
>CAYPYF010000025.1:0-22581 GCA_964414675.1 uncultured Dehalococcoidaceae bacterium | reverse complement strand
GCTTCGGCTCGCTCGCGGGGTCCGAGTCCTCGACGGGCGCGGCCGGGACACCCACCGGGGCGACGACGACCGGCTCTGCGGCCACGGGCGGCGCCGACGGGATGGCGAGGATGCGGTCACGCAGACCGGCGGGGGGTGTCATCTCCGGGGCGAGGTCGGCGAGGCGCAGCGCGACATCGCCCCACGCGACGGCATCCTCGTGGCGGTCACACGTCGAGAGATGCGCCTCGACGAGCGCGCGGTCGGCCTCGTCGAGACCGTCGACGGCGTAGGCCGGCAGCATCTCGTCGATCGCGGCGCAGTCGCGGTGCTCAACCATGGTCCGCACCACCCGTCGTCCCCGACTCGGGCGCGGTGAACTCGTGCCTCAGTCGCTGCATCGCGAGCCGCAGCCGGCTCTTCACAGTCCCCAGCGGGACGTCCAGCCTCGTAGCGATGTCCTGCTGCGAGAGCCCGTCGAAGTACGCCAGCTGGACCACCTGGCGCTGCGTGTCCGGCAGCACCTGGAGGGCGGCCTGCACCTCCCGGGTGCGCTCGCGGGTCTCGTCGTCGGCGACGAGGGCGTCCATCGGCGTCGGTGCACCGTCGGCCGGTTCGAACTCCATCGGGCCGCTGCGCGACTGGTGGCGCTGGCGCGCCCGTGCCGCGTCCACCGCGCGGCGGTGGACGACGGTGAGCAGGAGCCCCTGGATGCTGCCACGGGCGCCGTCCAGGCGACCGGCCTGCTCCCAGATCGTCGTGAACGCCTGCTGCACGACATCCTCCGCAGCGGGACCATCTCGCAGGACCCGGAATGCCAGGCCGTACGCGCGCGCGCCCATGAGGTCGAACAGGTCGGCCAGTGCACCCTCATCTCGGGAGCGGAGGCGGTCCAGCAGGTCTCCCGGGTCGCTGTCAGTCATTCGTTCCTGAACCTCGGGCGGATCACCCTGGACCGCCATGTGCGTGCCCTGCGCGGGCGGCCGTGCATGCCTTCCAGCGTAGCGAGGCGCCATCCAACGGTCGGGCTACAATTCCATCCGCAGCGACGCTCGGACGCGCTGACGGAGGCGGACATGACCAACGACGACGGCAGCGCACTGGCGCGCGAGTGGCGCGAAGCGCGGGAAGCCCTGCTCGAGCTGGCCGCGAAGCTGCCCGAGACCCGCGCCTACCGCAACACCGACCGTCCGGGCTGGACGCTGAAGCACGAGCTCGCGCACCTCGCCTCCCTGGACGAGGAGCTCCGGCACTTCCTGGACGCCGCCCGCTCCGGACTCTCGGACCACAACGGCCCCGGGCTACGCCGCGTCCGAGGACGCGCGATGCACGCCGCCCAGGAGATGCGCCT
The DNA here is from genome assembly GCA_964414675.1 of uncultured Dehalococcoidaceae bacterium. Lineage (GTDB taxonomy): Bacteria > Chloroflexota > Dehalococcoidia > UBA2979 > UBA2979 > W-Chloroflexi-9. The sequence goes on along the minus strand of CAYPYF010000025.1, from coordinate 21,251 downwards.
CGGACGGCTGCGTGAGCACCTGGCCGCCGCGGGGGAAGCGACCGCGAGCGCCATCGAGGAGGCCGGGGAGGCCCTCGGCGCCTCGGTGAAGATCGCGGAGGCGGAAGGCGCATCGGTGGGCGAGATCGTCCGGCAGCGCCTCGACCGGGCCCGCGCGAGCATCACGCTATTCCGCGAGCACCTCGGCTAGCCCCCACGAAGCCCCCCCGACACCGCCGACCGATGACGCCACCAGCGTTCTGATAACCTTCGCGCCCTGGGAGGGAAGACCGCCGCGCTGTCTACCACCGGCGATCCAGACGCCATGACGACGAACGACCAGACCAACGCTCAGACCCCCAATACTCAGACCCCAAACACTCAGACTGAAGCCATCCGCGACCGCCTGAGCATCCCGCGCCAGCCCGTCCCGAAGCAGAACCCGGGCGACCGCATCAACAACTTCGACGAGACGTACCTGCGCATGGACATGAGCGCGGCGATCGTCGAGGCATCCCGCTGCATCGACTGCCCCTCCGCGCCCTGCACGCAGGCGTGCCCCGTCCACAACGACATCCCGGGCGCGCTCAAGATGCTCGAGGACGGCGACGTGATGGGTGCGGCGAGCATCTTCCGCCAGACCAGCACGCTCCCCGAGATGTGCGGCCGCCTTTGCCCGCAGGAGTCACTCTGCGAGGGCGACTGTGTCGTCGGGTTTGCGATCCGGCCGGACGGGTCGAAGCAGCCCCCGGTCGCCATCGGACGGCTCGAGTCGTACATCACAGACACGGAGCGCCAGACGATCGGGCGCTTCCCCGTCCGCTTCGCCGCGCCCGACACGGGCCGGTCGATGGCCATCGTGGGGTCCGGGCCGGCGGGGATCACCGTCGCCGAGGAGCTCCAGGCACGCGGCCACCAGTGCACCGTCTTCGACATGTGGCCCGAGCCGGGCGGCGTCCTGCGCTACGGCATCCCGAACTTCAAGATGAGCAAGGAGATCCTCGAAGGGAAGCTCCAGGCACTCCGCGACATGGGCGTGAAGTTCGTCAACAACACGCGCATCGGCAAGGACGTCTCGCTCGCGGAGCTGCATGACCGTGACGGCTTCGATGCGATCTTCATCGGCACCGGCGCCGGCGTCGGGAACGCCCTCCGCCTCGAGGGCGAAGAGCTGACGCACGTCTACCAGGCCACGGACTTCCTCGTACGCGGCAACCTGCGTCCGGACGAGCTGCCCGAGGGCCAGCGCGAGAAGCCGTACATCGGCACGGACGTCGTGGTCGTCGGCGGTGGGGACACCTCAATGGACTGCGTGCGCACGGCGATCCGCCTCGGCGCGCAGAATGTGACCTGCGTCTACCGCCGCACGGAGAAGGAGATGCTCGGTCGCGCCGAGGAGCGCAACCACGCGAAGGAGGAGGGCGTCACCTTCGCCTACCTCACCACCCCGCTGCGCTTCGTCGGCGACGCCGAGGGCAACGTCGCGGGCGCCGAGATGGTGAAGATGGAGCTCACCGAGCCGGACGAGAGCGGCCGGCGCCGCCCCGTCCCGGTCGAGGGCTCGGAGTACACGATCCCGGCCTCGGCGGTCGTCATCGCCGTCGGCTACAACGCCGACGCGGAGTTCGCGGAGACTGCTCCCGTCACCGCCAACCGCTGGGGCCTCATCTCCGTCGACGAGCGCACCGGCCAGACCAACGTCCCGTACATCTTCGCCGGCGGCGACGTGGTGAACGGCGCCGACCTCGTCGTCACCGCCATCGCAGACGGCAAGCGCGCCTCCACCTGGCTCCACCAGTACCTGCTCCAGGTGGAGCCCCAGCCGAAGCCGTAGCGCCCGAGGGCGACCCCGACACCAGCAAGAAGCCCGCCGATCGGCGGGCTTCTTGGTCAGTCAGCGGGCGGCGCTCACGGCCAGACGATCATCCGAGGGCCTGCTCGATCGCGCCGATGACGATGGGGTCCTCGGGGGTGAGGTCCGTGATGAAGCGGTTGACCACCTGACCGTTGCGGTCGACAAGGAACTTCTCGAAATTCCAGCGGACGGCGGTCGGGTCCTCGATCTCGCGGCCGCGCTCGGCCCAGCGCTGCATCATCGGCGAGCCGCCCTCGTGCTCCGTGTGCTTCGGCTGGGCGGCGACGAGCGCGTCGTAGAGCGGGTGGCGGTCCTCACCGGTGACGGAGATCTTCGAGAACATCGGGAACGTGACGCCGTAGGTCAGCGTGCAGAACTCCGCGATCTCCTCCTCGGTGCCCGGCTCCTGGCCGCCGAAATTGTTGGCGGGGAACCCGAGGACCTGGAGGCCGCGGTCCTTGTATTGCTCGTAGACCTTCTCGAGGCCTTCGTACTGCGGGGTGTGTCCGCACTTGGAGGCGACGTTCACGACGAGCAGGACGTTGCCCTGGTAGTCGCCGAGGGTCGCCGGAGCGCCCTCGATCGTGGTGAGGGGGATAGAGGTGATGTCGGTCATCGGAATCTCCTCGGACGGACGGTTACTTACGGGACGTGAGTGTAGCGGAGCGCGTTGGAACTCGGGTGGGGGTGTGGTGGTTGGGCGCGCGTGCGTCGTGCGGGGCTTGCCATCGGGACGCTGGTCTGCAGCAGCGGAGCCGTTGGCCCTCACCCCGGCCCCCTCTCCCCGTGTGGGGAGAGGGGGCCGGAGCCGGAGGGGAGGGGGGAGTGGGGAGGGAGCGAGGCGGCTACCTCAGAAGTGCCAGGGGAAGTCGGAGTAGTCGGGATCGCGCTTCTCGAGGAAGGCGTCGCGGCCCTCCTGCGCCTCGTCCGTGCCGTAGCCGAGGCGGGTCGCCTCACCGGCGAACAGCTGCTGGCCCACGATGCCCTCGTCCGGGAGGTTGAAGGCGTACTTCAGCATCCGGATCGCGGTGGGGCTCTTGCTGTTGATGATCGCGGCCCACTCCAGCGCCTTGCGCTCCAGTTCCGCGTGCGGCACGGCGAGGTTGATGGCACCCCACCGCTCGGCCTCGTCGGCGGAGTACTCGGGGGCGAGGAAGAAGATCTCCCGCGCGCGCTTCTGCCCCACTTGCCGCGCGAGGAGCGCGGAGCCATACCCGGCGTCGAACGAGGCTACGTTTGCGTCCGTCTGCCGGAAGATCGCATGCTCCCTCGACGCGATCGTCAGGTCACAGACGACGTGCAGGGAGTGCCCGCCCCCCGCGGCCCAGCCGGGGACGACGGCGATGACGACCTTCGGCATGTGCCGGATCAGGCGCTGCACCTCGAGGATGTGGAGACGGCCGGTCTTCGCCGGGTCGATCTGGCCGGAGTCGTCGTTCTGGTACTGGTAGCCGTCCTTGCCGCGGATGCGCTGGTCGCCGCCGGAGCAGAACGCCCACCCCCCGTCCTTCGGGGACGGCCCGTTCCCCGTGAGGAGCACGCACCCCACCGTCGAAGTCTGCCGGGCGTGGTCGAGGGCGGAGTAGAGCTCGTCGACCGTGTGCGGACGGAAGGCGTTGCGCACCTCGGGCCGGTCGAACGCGACGCGCACGACCCGGCGGTCCGGGGTGCGGTGATAGGTGATATCGGTGAAGTCGAAGCCCGGGACGGCCTCCCAGACGCTCTCGTCGAAGATCTCGGACACCATCGCAGCCCCCTCCCGGCCGAGGGGATGCCCCCGGCTGGCGGTGATTGTCACGGAATCGGACGCGGCGGGCCAATCCCCCTGCGCTAGACTCGCGCAGCACGAGTGCAACTGGCCGGTGCGAGGGGGACACGATGCGCGCGGAAGTGGTGTCGATCGGGACCGAGATCCTGCTGGGCGAGATCACCGACACGAACGCGGCGTTCATCGCCAGTCACCTCCCGCAGTACGGATTCGACCTCCTGTATGTCACCCAGGTGGGCGACAACCCGCAGCGGCTCCGCGAGGTGGTGCAGCGCGCGTGGGAGCGCAGCGACCTGGTCTTCACCACGGGTGGCCTCGGACCGACCGAGGACGACATCACCCGCGAGACCATCGCCGGGATCCTCGGCGAGACGCTGATGATCGATGCGGAGCAGGAGGCGATCCTGCGCGAGCGGATGGAGCGCGGCGGACGCAAGATGCCGGAGCGCAACATGAAGCAGGCGATGGTCATCCCCTCGGCCCGCCCGCTCGCGAACCCGCGCGGCACGGCGCCCGGCTGGTGGGTAGAGCGCGAGGGCAAGATCGTCGTGATGATGCCCGGCCCGCCTGCCGAGATGTCGCGGATGTGGGAGCACGAGGTGCACCCACAACTCGAGCGCCGCTCCGACTCGATCCTCGTCTCGCGCACCCTCAAGACCACCGGCCTCGGCGAGAGCACGGTCGACGAGATGCTCTCTCCGCTCCTCTCCGGCACGAACCCGTCCATCGGCATCTATCACCGCGCGGACGGCGTCCACGCGCGCATCGCCGCCAAGGCGAAGACGTTCGACGAGGCGCACTTCCTCATCGAGCCCGTCGAGGCCGAAGCGCGCAAGATCCTCGGCGTCTACGTCTGGGGGATCGACGACGAGACGCTCGCCGCGTCCGTCGGCAACATGCTGCGCGGCCAGAACCTCACGCTGGGCCTCATGGAGAGCGCCACCGCTGGCCTCATCGCCAGCACGATGACCGACGTGGACGGATCGTCCGACTACTTCCGGGGTTCGCTCGTCACGTACCAGACCGAGGTGAAGCACCTGAACGGCGTCCCTCCCGAGGTGACGACGATGCACGGCGTGATCTCCCGCGAGACCGCCGAGGCGATGGCGCAGGCGGCACGGGAGCGACTGAAGGCGGACCTGGGCCTCGGCATCACGGGGATCGCCGGCGGGACTGAGGTCGAGGGCCAGCCCCCCGGCACGATGCACATCGCGCTCTTCGACGGCACCGAGACCCGATACGCGTACAGCCGCTACTACCAGGGCCGTGAGGCGGCGAAGAAACGCGCCGTGCTCTCGGCCCTCACGCTCCTGCGTGACTACCTGATGGAGCGCGCCGGCGCGGAGCTGAGGTAGGTATCACCATGGCTATTCGTCTCGGGCAGGTGAACCTCGTAGCGGACGACGTGCCGGGGAGCGTCGAGTTCTATCGGCTCCTCGGCCTAACGGTCGACGAGGCTGGGGATGCGTGGGATTCGCACCACCGCACCGTCGAGGCCAGCGACGGTATCGATGTCGACATCGACAGCCGCGCATTCGCCTCGGCGTACTGGGCCTCCGAAGACCTTCCGAACGGCGTGGCGCTGACGTTCCGCGTCGACTCGCGCGCCGATGTGGATGCCTATTACGAGCGGGTGACGGCGGCAGGGTACCGTGGCATCAAGACGCCGTTCGATGCGTTCTGGGGCGCTCGGTACGCGATTGTCCTCGACCCCTCCGGTGTCGCGGTCGCATTCATGAGCCCCCGCGATCAGGACTCCCGATCGACGCCGCCCGATCCCTCGACGTTCTGAGGGCTACGCGACGAAGATCGCGTCCGGGAGCAGCGCCGAGATCACCCAGTTCGGCGCGTCGACGACCTCGCTGACCTTCAGGTCCACCGCAACGGAGCAGAGGATGTACGCGTCCTCCCGACTGAGGCCGTGCACCCGCCCGAGGTAGTCGATCATGTGACGCACGGCGATGCGGCACGCCTCGAGCAGGTCGGGGCTGTGCCCGGTCGTCGCGTACCAGGAGCCGGTGTTCGTCTTCGCGGTAAGCGAGGGCGTCCGGTACTGCAGTTCCGGCACCTGCCAGCCCTTGATGAGGTTAAACCGCAGCGTCGAGGTCATCGACGTCTCGATCGCCGTGATGCAGACCTCGCCGTCGCCCTGGGCGGCATGGCCGTCCCCGCACGAGAACAGGGCGCCCTCCACCAGCACGGGGAGGTAGACGGTGCTCCCGACCACCAGCTGCTTCACGTCGGCGTTGCCACCGTTGCGCCTCGGCGGGCCGGTCGAGTGCTGGCCGGCTTCGTCGAGGGCGGTGCCCATCACGCCGAGGAAGGGCTCCAGCGGGATCGCAATCCCCGGCCGGAACGGGGTGGGGTCACGCGTAAGGTCCCACTTCTGGAGGTAGCGGCCGGTGAAGTCGTCCGGCAGCAGGCCGCGCCCCGGCATGAACGAGGTGTATCCGAAGTCGCCGGGGGTCAGCGCCAGCACGTCGATCGCGAGCGTGTCGCCGGGCTCGGCGCCGCGGACCGCGATCGGGCCGGTGAGCGCGTGTCCCTTGAACTCGCGCGGCTCCTGCAGGTCCTCCATCGTCGTCGCCGGCGTGATCCAGCCGTCGCCGGCATCACGCGAGTGGATGGTGACGGTGTCGCCCGGATCGATGGTCAGTTTCGGCGTGAGGGAGTTGTCCCATGAATAGTGCGGCGCGTCCGACCCCAGGGTGTGCTCTGCCACGCGTCCCTCTTCCCATCGCGAGAACTCGTCGAGGCTGGAACGTACGCCTGCGGCGTTTCGCCGTCGTGACGCTCCGGCTGATATCGGTTTGCAAGCGCGTCACATCTGGCGATTGGCTTGCGGAACGGATCGCAGGGTACGTTTTCCTTATGAAGAACCGCCGTCTGCTCGCCCTCCGCCTGTGCGTCGTCGTCCTCGGTGCCGCCCTCGTGGCATGCGACGGTGGCACCGCCGAGGTCGTGCAGAACGGGGCCGGCACGCCGACGCCCACCCGGACCGTCGTCGGGACGACGCCGACGATCGGACCGACGGCCTCCGCCACGGAGACGCCCGCGACGACCGCCGCGAGCGAGGGGGACATCGGCTGGGGCGTCGCGACCGTCGAGGTCGCGACCGGCGATGTGGTCTCGCTCTACGAGGGCGCCGAGGCGATCCTCCTGCCGGAGGCGCGCAACGGTGGGGTCTGGCTCGACACCGAGGACGGCGAGGCGATCCGGTACACGCTGGACGGAACGCCGGACGACCGCGTCGCCGGCTGGGGAGTGATCGAAGCGCCACGGGAACGCGTCCGGTCCTACTTCACAGAGGTCGGCACGGCGGCTTCGCCGATGCTGGTCGAGGACGACGGCCGAGAGCTCCTCACGGTGGAGGGCGCGCGCATCGGGGCTCGCACGTTCAGCCCGGACGGCCGCTGGCTCGCCTGGCTCGACTGGACGGACGAGGACCGCCACCTCATCACCGTCGCCGACCTCGAGAGCGGCGCCATCGAGGTCGCAGCGACGGTCTCACCGTGCGCCTGCGATGGCTTCAATTACCTCGAGTGGTCGCCGTCCAGTCGCTACCTCGCCTACTACGACCCGTCCGAGGAGGACACCTCGGCACGAGGCATCTACCTCCTCGAGGTCGGCGGCAGCGACGAGCCCCGGCGGGCGCAGGGTGACCAGTGGGTGGTCGACGGCTGGGTCGAGGCGAACGACGGCGAGTACCTGCTCACGCTGGACGGGCGGACGCCCACCCTGACGCCGGCCGGCGACGGTGACGCGATCGTCCTCGAGGACCGCGGCTCCTCGGCGGCCACGCTCGCCGATCTCGTGGCGGTGTTCGACGGCGACGGCCCCGCGCAGACGATGGCGATCGTCGACCCCGTGAGCGGGCAGCGCGTGCGCGAACTGCGCGGTGTCTCGGACGCCGTGCTCACCCCGGACGGCATCGCGACCGCGGTGATCTCGCGCAACGACCTCACCTGCACCGGTGTCGAGGTGAGCCACCCGGACTTCGAGGAGCGCCTCGACTGCACCGCGGAGGACCTCCGCTGGTCGCCGGACGGCCGGTACCTCGCGCTGATCCCGCAGGACCAGAGCGCCCCCGTCCAGATCCTCGATGTCACGACCGGTGAGACGATCGACGTCCCCCACGTCGGCCCGCGCGGTACCGTTCCCGAATGGAGCGAGGACAGCCGGTACCTGGTCTGGGTGTGGGGCTCGCAGGTCTAGCCCGCTCGCTCGGGGTACTCATTGCCCTGGCTACGGGACTCCTCATGGCGTGCGACGGGGACGAGGCGGGCGCACCAACGGCAGAGAGCACCTCGACGCCGACGGCGACCTCGACGCGGGAGCCGACTCCCACCACCCCGACGGTCGAGGTCACGCGGCCGCAGGACGAGCTCCTGAAGCACCAGCAGGTCCTTGTGTTCGATGTCGCGACCGGGGCGTTCACGTCCCTCCTGCCACCGCTCCCTGACGAGGAGGATGCGTTCTACTTCGCGCCCTCGTTCTTCCCCGCCTTCACGCCCGATGGCGGTCACGTCTGGGTGTCCGAGCGCTCGGGGTTCGAGTCGCGCCGGTACGCCCTCGACGGTTCCGTGGACGACGAGGTGCCGGGGTGGCTGCTCGACGAGAGCGCTCCCGGGATCCTCGCGTACCTCCGCCAGACGCCCGAGGGATGGGCGCTGACCGTCCTTCGAGACGATGAGGCCACGGATCGCGACGAGATCCCGCCGAGGGGGCGCATCGATCTCTCACCGGACGGGTCGAAGGTCGCGTACTGGATCGATGAAGGGGCCGGGACTGTCGCCGTCGAGGTGGCGGACGTGGATACCGGGAACGTGCTCGCCCACGCCGGTCGTGTCGGGCTCTGTCAGTGCGACGGCGGCGCCGGCTTCGGCTGGTCGCCTACCGGGCACTACCTCACCTTCGCCGATGTGCGCTCACCGCTCGGCGAAGACGACCCGGAGGCCGGGACGTACGCCCTCGACACGGTCTCGGGCGAACGCATCCGTCTCGCGGGGAACGAGTGGCGCGTGGGCGAGTGGCTCGATGAGCGTCGCTACCTCGGCGAGCGCGACGGGTGGCTGAGCGTCCTCGACGTCGAGACCGGCGAGGCCGAGCGCCGGATCGCGCCCATGGATCCGCGGGGCTCCTACTGGATCGCTGGGCACACCGTTGCCGTCCCGGAGCAGGATGTCAGTTCGAGGCTCACGCGTGTGTACGACATCGAGACCGGCGCGCAGATCGACGAGTGGACGGGCGACGTACGCGCGACGGTCGTCAGGGGCGGCATCGCGTTTGAACAACGGACCGACCCCAACTCGGTCGTCCTCCATCACCCCGCCCTGAAAGAACCATTCGAGGTTCGAGGATGGACGCTCCCCTCACCGGACGGTGAGCACATCGCGGTCACCGAGGGCGTCTCCGTGCACATCTACCGCATCGTCGACGGCGTACCGACCGAGGTCGCGTCGCACGACGATCCCGAGTTCAGACGGTGGGGCATCAACGTCACCCCGGTCGAGTGGAACGCCGAGGGGTCACACCTGCTGATCTCGATCGGCTTCGGACTGTGACCGCCCCGCCCCAACTCGTCCTCGGCGACAACAACGTGTGGCCGCTCCGCCTCGACACGTCCGAGGGCGGCGGGTGGCTCCTCATCGACGCGGGGTTCGACGTGCCAGTCGGCGAGATGTCCTCGTGGGAGGTGCTCGCCGAGCAGGCCCTCTCCGCCGGCGTGACGCCCGAGGATGTCCGCGTCGTCGTCGTGACCCATGAGCACATCGACCACGCCGGGCTGGCGGCACGCTGGGCCGCCCTCGGCGCGCGGATCGTGGTCGGGCGTGCGGGACTGCGGACGGTCGCCCTGGGGCGGCAGGCGAACGAGCGGACGCGCGAGGCGCGTCTCGCGGAGTACCGGCGGCACGGCACGCCTGAGGAGGTCCTCGCGGCGCTGCGGCCCGTCCAACCGACGCGCGCCCTGCGCTGGGACCCCTGCCCCGCGGACGCCCTCGACGCCGCCGAGGACCGCGAGACGTACCGCCTCGCCGACGGCCGCACGCTTCGGCTGATCGCCGCGCCGGGACACACACCGGGGAACCTCGTCGCACTGGTCGAGGAGACGCACGAGCTGTTCTCAGGCGACACACTGATCCCCACGACGATCCCGACGCCAGGCCTACACTTCCCTGGCCTCGTCGAGGGCGACACCACCGAGAGCGCGGCGCGCTGGCCGTCGCTGCCGTCGTTCCTGCGCTCGGTTGCCGCGTTGCGCGCCCTCGGCCTCACGCGCGTCTACCCCGGGCACGGGGCGGTGATCGACGACCCGTCGGTCTACATCGACCGTTTCGAGGGGCACCACGCACGCCGCGCGGCGAAGGTGCGGGCGGCGCTGGCCGAGGCCGGCCAAGCGACTGCGTACGAGCTGGTCAGGGCCGTGTTCCGGCGGCTGCCGGACGAGCGCCTCGGCCAGGCGCTGACCGAGGTCATCGGGCATCTCGACCTGCTCGCGGAGTCGGGACAGGCGACATGTGCGGATGGGGAACCGGTACGCTGGATACTCACGGAAGGCACCGCGTGAGCGAGATCCAGATCCTCGTGACGATCCTCAGCCTGACCGGCCTGCTGTTCGTGGCGATCGGGTATGTGATGCCCTCGTTGCCGCGGAACCGCCTCGCCGGCGTGCGGTTCCCGCAGACGCTGGCGGACGAGCGCGTCTGGCGGGACACCCACGTCCACACCGGCCCGAGGTTCACGAAGGTCGGCTGGGTGACCGTCCTCGGGGGGCTGTTGCTGACGGCGCTCCCGACCCCGGACTGGTTCACCCTCGGCGCGTTCACGGTGATCTCCGTCGGCGGGCTCACCTGGTCGATCGTGGACTCGTGGCGCTACTCGAAGGCGCGCCAGGCCCACTACCGCCGCGTCGACGAGGCCGTCCGTCACGCCGCTCCCTGAGGGGGCGCGCCACCGGGGCGCTCCGACCTCCGTGATAACCTGAATGCGTTCCGTACGAGAGGAAGACCCGTGTAGCTGACCCTCGCTCCGTCGCGCACAGTCGTGCCGATCAGACGTTGCAGCCACAGAGGTTCCGCAGTCCACGAGGTCACATGGGCACATTCGCCGAAGAGGTCGCCCGCAGGCGCACCTTCGCCATCATCTCCCACCCGGACGCCGGCAAGACCACCCTCACGGAGAAGTTCCTGCTGTACGCAGGCGCCGTGGAGGAGGCCGGGTCCGTCCGCGCGAAGAAGGACGCCCGCCAGACGACCTCCGACTGGATGGCGATGGAGCGCGAGCGCGGCATCTCCGTCTCCTCGACCGTGCTCGAGTTCGAGTACGAAGGGCACCGCTTCAACCTCCTCGACACGCCGGGCCACGCCGACTTCTCCGAGGACACCTACCGCACGCTGATCGCCGCCGACAGCGCGATCATGGTGCTGGACGCGGCGAAGGGCATCGAGCCGCAGACCCGGAAGCTGTACGAGGTCTGCCGCGCCCGCCGCATCCCGATCATCACCTTCGTGAACAAGATGGACCATGACGCCCTCGATCCGCTCGAGCTGCTCGACCACGTCGAGTCGACGCTCGGGATCGCGCCCGCGCCGCTGACGTGGCCGATCGGCGACGGCCCGATGTTCCAGGGCGTCTACGACCTGCGCGCCCAGCTCGTCCGCCGCTTCGAGCGCACCGTCGGCGGGCGGCACCGCGCGCCCGAGGTGCAGGGCACCCTGGACGACCCCGACGGCGCGATCGTCGCTGCCATCGGCCAGGACGCCCTCGACCACCTCCGGGAGTCGACCTCGATCGCCGTCGAGGCCGGGCACCAGTTCGACCTCGCGGCGTTCCTCGACGGGTCGCTCACGCCGGTGTTCTTCGGGAGCGCGATCAACAACTTCGGCGTCGAGTCGCTGCTGCGCGCGGTCGCCGAGTTCGCGCCGCCGCCGCAGGCGCGCGAGACGCGCACGGGCGTGGTGGCGCTGGAGAACGAGTCGTTCTCCGGGTTCGTCTTCAAGATGCAGGCGAACATGGACCCGAAGCACCGGGACTGCATGGCGTTCGTCCGGGTGTGCTCCGGCCGCTTCGAGCGCGACATGTCCGCGCACCACTCCGCCAGCGGGAAGCGCATCCGCATCGCGCGCTCTCAGCGCGTGTTCGGCCAGGAGCGCGAGACCGTCGACGAGGCGTACCCGGGCGACATCATCGGCATCTCGAACACCGGCCTGCTCGGGATCGGCGACACGCTAAGCGCGGACCCCTCGATCGAGTTCGACGCGATCCCGCGGTTCGAGCCGGAGCGGTTCGCCCGCCTGCGCTGCGCGGACGTGCTGCGCACCAAGCAGTTCCAGAAGGGCCTCGAACAGATCGAGCGCGAGGGCGCGGTGCAGGTGCTCTGGGACCGGGACGGCTCGCGCAACGCGCCGATCCTCGGCGCGGTCGGCGAGCTCCAGTTCGAGGTCGCCATCCGCCGTCTCGCCGACGAGTACGGCGTCGAGACGATCATCGACCACCTCGCGCACACCACGCTGCGGCTGGTGAAGAGCGCGCCGGCGGACCTCCGCTGGCCCTCGGACGCGATGCGCCTCGTCGACCGCGACGGCGGCGAGGCCGTGCTCTTCCGGTCGCACCGCGACCCGGGCTACCTCCACGACCGCGCCCCCGAGGTGGAGCTCGCCGCGATCAGCGACGTGCCCACCGCCGACCCGATCGAGGCGTAACGCTAGAGGACGGTGGTCTCGCTGCCTGCGACCTGCACCGTGAGGTGACTCATCGGCGAGCCGGTGTCGCCGGCGCCATGCCAGTGGTCGTGGCCTGCGGGGATCAGCACCGAGTCACCGGCCGCGACGACGTGCTCGCCGTCCGCGTCACCCACCTTGCCGATGCCGCTGGTGACGACCAGGAGTTGGTCGCTGGTGTGACGGTGCATCCGCGTCCGGGCGCCGGGTGCGAAGTGGACGACGGCAGCCTGCAGGTCCTTGCTCTCCTGAGCATCAGTCAGCGGTCGCGCGTGGACAGTCCCGTCGAAGATCGGCTCGCCCGTCCGCTCGCGCGTCTCACCCTCGGCGGCCCGTTGCACACGAAGCATTGAGGCCCCTAGTCCGCCGCGAGGTGTCGGTACAGCGTGGGCAGACGGCGCGGGAGCGACTCGATGTCGTCGACGACCTCGTAGCCGATGTCGTCGCACATCTGCTTCAGGTAGTCGTGGCCTTCCTTGTCGACGGTGATGAGGAAGGGGGTGATCCCCAGCCGCTTCGCCTCGTTCAGGGCCTGCTTCGTGTCGTGGACCGCGTACTCTTTCTCCGTCCGGTCACGGCCGTAGCCGTGATCCTGCGGACGGCCGTCCGAGACGAGGATGAGGATCTTCACCTTCGCGTCGAACTCCTGGAGCTTGTGGATCGTGTGCCGGATCGCCGGGCCCATGCGCGTCGAGCGGATCGGCTCGATGGCGCCGATGCGCTTGCGCGCGTGCTCGTCCATCTCGTCGCCGAGCTCCTTGATGACGTGGTACTCCACGTTATCGCGGCCGTAGCCGGAGAAGCCGTAGATCCCGTACGAGTCGCCGATCGCCTCGAGGGCCTCGACGATCAGGACGGCGGACTCCTTCTCGAGGTCGATGATCCGCTTCGGCGGCTCCACCATCGCCTTCGCGCGGCGGGCGGCGAGCCACTGGAAGTAGCGCCGCGGGTCGCCATCGAAGTTGTCGTCATCGTCGTCGCCGGGCTCGTGCTTCTGGCGCTGCTTCTCGATCTCCTCATCCGTGGACGCGGACATGTCGAGGAGGAACGCGACGGCGACGTCGCGCTCAAGCTTGTTGCGGCGGTTGTAGATGCGCGCCTGCGGGCCGGTGCCGGCCTTCTTGTCGATCATGAACTCGATCGCGTGGTCGAGGTCGAGCTCCTCGCCATCCTCGAGTCGCTTGATCTTCTTGAACGCCTCGGGCCGCATCATCTCGAACTGCTTGCGGGTCTCCATGACGAGGCCGTGATGATGCCGCAGCGTGTCGTCGTAGAACTCGTTGTCGTCTTCCTTCGAGAAGCGCTCGCCGACGCGGTTCCAGCGCGGCTTGTAGTCGCCGGCGCGGAAGTCCCACTCGTCGTAGTACGACCACTCGATCTCGATCGGGAGCTCGCTCTCGGAGCCCTCGTCGCCGCCGCCCGGCTGGTCGGACGCGTCGCCCTTGGCGTCGTCGTCGCCCTTCTTGTCGCCGGGCGCCTGCTGCGCCGCCGACTCCATGTTCTCGAGGAACATGCCGAGGCTCTGGTCGATGTCGCCCTCGGCCCACTCGGCGATCGAAAGCTCCACGGAGTTCTCGAGCATCTCCTTGAGCTGCTCCTTGGTGAGCGGCGCCATCGACCCGTCCTGGTCGCCATCGACCTTGTTCTTGAGCCGCGCGAGGAGCTGGACGAGCTCCGGCTTGAAGTCGCCGCGGAAGTCCGGCTGAGGCGGGTTCTCGAACTGCATCTCCTGGTCGGAGGGCTGCATGTCCGCGCCCTGATCGCCGCCCGGCGTGCCGGGCTGGATCGAGAGCATCTCCTCGGTGGGGCCGTCCCACTCGTACTTGCCGTCGCCGGGTGAGGCGATGACGTTCGGGATCGCCTGCGCGATGTCGTAGAGCATCGCGGCGACCTCGGCGGAGTCCTGCACCGTCGCGCCCGCTTGCTCCACGATCTTCAGTGCGGCCATGCCCTGCTGGAGGTACTCGCGGAAGGCGACAGGCCAGCGGATCGTGTCGGGCCGTCCGAGGGAGGCGCGGAGCACGTTCTCCACGAAGCCGGTGCGCAGGCCCATCTCCTCCACGCGCGGGCGGCGTTCCGCCTCCCACTCCTGGAGGCGGTGCAGCAGCGCCGGATCCCGCCGTACTCGCGCGCCACGAGGGTGTCGACGCGGGTGTCTTCCACGATCGTGAAGAGGCCGGAGATCATCGTGCGGTCGTCGAACGCGTTGAAGTAGCGCTGGATCGAGGTGATCGCCTCGCTGCGCTCCTTCTGCTGCGCGGCTGTCCGGCGTTCCTTCGCGGCGGCCTCGCGGCCGGTCATGCTCGCGGGCACGAACTCGCCCGCGCGGTCCCAGCGGTACTTGAACGAGCCGAACTCCATGCGCGCGGTCTGGTGCGTCGTGAAGACCTTGTAGACCTGGAAGTTGGCTTCCTGCTCCTCGAAGGTCGCGACGAACGGCGGGAGGTAGATCGCCGAGCCCTCGGTGGTCGCAGCGCTCTCGTTCACCCAGCCGATGTTGGCGCCGGCGAGGTCCTCAGCCGACATCACGGACACGGGCTCGCCGGACAGCGCCTTCGCGTACATCCGCAGCATCGTGTTGATCGAGGCCAGCTCCACCCGCGAGGAGAGCGCACGCATCATCTCTTCGGCGCGCGTCGACTCCAGCCGGAAGTACGCCTCGGCGCCCTCCGGGTTGTGCTCGGTGACGAGGACGGCGAGGCCGATCTCGCGCCACTGCTCACGCTGCTCGTCGGTGAGCCGGGTGCTCACGAACGGCGTGCTCTTGATGTACTCCATCGCTGCGGTCGGCGAACCGGGCGCGAGCTGTGCGGAGAAGCTCAGGACATCGCCCTGCTCATCCTGCGCGACGAGCGCGAGCGCCTCGGCCGCGTCGGCGAACAGCGGGAAGCCCTGGCGTCCCACCTCGGTGGTCACGCGCGCGGAAAGGTCGAGGAACGCGGCGCGCTGGTTCGGAGCGATGTGCTCCAGCAGGCGCGGGCCGCGGTCGAAGTAGAGACGGGTGTCTGCCCACGATGCGCGTGTCACCGCGCGGGCGAACCGCAGGAACGAGTCCCGGTCGTCCTCGGCAAGGCCGGCGAAGATCGTGGGCGACGACTCGAGGCAGGTGTTCGCGAGCTCATACGAGCGCTCGGTGAGCTGGTCGATGATGTCGACGAGCCGGCCGACGGCGTTCAGGGGCAGGCTGCGGAACAGGCTCGGGCTCACCTGGAAGTACAGCGCGGAGAGCGCGATCGACTTCCAGTTACCACGGCAGAGCCGCTCGCCCTGCCCGGCCCAGGCGTCGAGGTCGCCGACCGACAGGATGGTGAGCGCGTCCGGCGTCGACTTGAGGAATGCGGCGGCCATCAGCGAGGACGACTCGGCGAGACGCTGGGCGATGCCGACCCAGGCGTGGATGCCCTCTGCGCCGAGGCGGTCGATCACCTTCGGCGTCGCGCGGAAGTACTCGGCCGCGGCCTCCCACGAGCGCAGCGAGGCGTTCGCGAGCGCGATGCCGTCCTGCGCCCAGCGCTCGAGCTCCTCGACGTCCAGCGACGCCTCCAGCGCGGTCAGGGCCGCGGCGAAGTCGTCCGGAAGCGAGGCGCCGAAGCCACGGAGCTCCGGAGCAAAGCGGGTGACAAGATCGGATGAGAGCGTCATGCGCCCCTCCGTCGCCCTCGCGCCCGGGGCGTACGTCCAGAGGACGGACGGGCCTCCCCGGCGCGGGCGGGTGCTATTCGTCGAAGATGGACGTGACGACCTCTTCGATGGACCGCTGGACTTCACCGTCGTCGGTGAGGGCCCAGACGATGGCCACCTGGCAGGCCCGGCGCGGCGAGATGCCGCCCGCGATCAACTTGCCTGCGTAGATGAGCAGGCGGGTGGAGACGCCCTCGCCCAGGCCGTGCTCCTTGAGGTTGCGCACCTTCTCGCCGAGCTTGGCGAGGTCCTGCGCGACATCCGCGGAGACGCCGGACTCGTTGACGATGATCTCCGCCTCCGCGTCACGCGGCGGGTAATCGAACTCGATCGCGATGAACCGCTGGCGGGTGGAGTGCTTCAGGTCCTTCAGCGCGGACTGGTAGCCCGGGTTGTAGGACATCACGAGGAGGAAGCCATCGGCGGCCTCCAGCAGCTCGCCGCGCTTCTCGATCGGCAGCAGGCGGCGGTAGTCCGTCAGCGGGTGGATGAGGACCGTGGTGTCCTTGCGGGCCTCGACGATCTCGTCGAGGTAGCAGACCGCGCCGACCTTGGTGGCGCGGGCGATCGGCCCGTCGATCCACACCGTCTCGTCGCCCTCAAGGAGGTACCGGCCGACGAGGTCGGACGCGGTGAGGTCCTCGTGACAGGCGACGGTGATCAGCGGGACGCCGTCCTCGTGGGACTGCGCGTTCTTGTTGTGGAGCTTCCAGGACATGTACTCGACGAACCGGGTCTTCCCGGCGCCCGTCGGGCCCTTCAGGAGGACCGGGATGCGGCGCTCGTACGCGGTCTCGAAGAGCTCTACCTCGTCCTTGATGGGAAGGTAGAACGGCTCCTCGGTGATCTTGAAGTCTTCAACCGCGATCTGCTTGTAGCCAACGTTCGTGGTCGTCAAAGCGCCATCCTGACTCGCGGACTCGCCGGCCGGGGGCCGTGCCAGTCGTGATGATGTTCCGCCCGGTGACCGGTGCGGACGTGAATACTACTTGCTGCGCGTCCCAGAGGCCTTCGAGGCCGGCTTCGTCGCCCGCTTCGCTGCCACAGCCTTCGAGGTTGCCTTCGGGGCGGCCTTGGCAGCAGCCTTCGGCGTGGTGCTGGTGGTCGTCTTCGCGGCAGACGCGCGAGTCGTGGTCGACTTCGGCGCCGCCTTCGCAGCCGGCTTCGCCGCGGCGCGGGTGGTCGCCTTCGGAGCGGCCGCAGGCTTCGCCGGCGCCTTCGCGGCGGCGGTCTTCGTCGACTTCGGAGCGACCTTCGCGGCCGCATTCGCCGTCTTCGGCGCGGGCTTCGAGGCAGCCGGCTTCGGGGTCGCCTTCGAAACAGCCGCCTTCGATACGGACGCCTTCGGCGTAGGCTTAGCCACGGACATCGCCGCCGCCTTCACGCTGCCGGTCTTGGTGGCCTTCTCGCCCTTCGCCCGCGGCCGGTGGCGGGTGAGGAACGACTTCCAGGCGCGGTCCACGCGAGAGCGGAGCTCGTCCTCCGTGGAGGCGTTCTCGATCTTCACGTCGGCCTGGGCGGCGCGGTCCTTGTTGCTCATCTGCGCGTTGATGCGCGCCATCGCTGCATCCTCGGCGAGGTTGTTGCGCTCCTTGAGGCGCTCGACCGCGACCTTCACGGGCGTGATCACCACCCAGACCTCGTCGCAGAGGTCCTGCCACTCCGCCTCGAGGAGGACGGCGGCTTCGAGGACGATGACCGCGTCAGCGTCCTGGCTGCGGATCTGCTTCACCTCGTCCTTGATGAGGGCGCGGATCTCGGGCCAGACGATGGCGTTCAGGCGCTCCAGCTGACCGGGCGCACCAAACACCTTGCCGCCGAGGATCCGGCGGTCGATGGTGCCGTCCTTGGCGACGAGGTCATGGCCGAAGGCATTGACCACCTTCTGGAATCCGGGGGTGCCTGGTTCATACGAGCGGTGACCCAGCCGGTCGGCGTCGATGATGACGGCGCCCGCCTCGCGGAGCATCTCCGCGGCCGTCGACTTTCCCGCCGCAATCCCCCCGGTGAGGCCGATGATGGTCATTATGTTCTCCAGGCAAGGGTCCGCATCCACAATTGTATTTGTGCTCACATATGGGCGCAAACACTTCCGTGAACGTCAGATACCACTTCCCAATTCGCGCGCATGTGCGAGCACGACGCAGCAAATACAGAGAGAGCGGGCGATGGCCCGCTCTCTCTGACTGACGATTCCTCAGTCGGACATCCAGCGGGCGACTAGCCCTTCTTGAACTCCTCGATCAGCGCCGGGACGACCTGCTTCCAGTCGCCCACGATGCCGTACTTGGCGAACGCGAAGATATTCGCGTCCTTGTCGCGGTTCACGGCGACGATCATCTTGGAGCCGGAGCAGCCCGCCATGTGCTGGCTGGCGCCCGAGATTGCGACCGCGATGTACAGGTCCGGCGTGACGACCTTGCCGGTCAGGCCGATCTGCTCGCTCGGCGGGAACCAGCCGAGGTCGACCGCGGCGCGCGAGGCGCCCACGGCGGCCTTGTCCTTGCCGATGGCCGCCGCGAGGTTCTTCATCTCCTCGAAGGCCTCCGGAGCGCCGAGGCCGCGCCCGCCACCGACGACGATCGGCGCCTCGGTGATCGCGAGACCCTCGGACTCGGTGACTTCCTTGCCGGTGACGTTCACGCGGCTCTCGCCCGGGCCGGGCAGCGCGACGGTCTCACCGGCGCCGCCGCTGCCGGCCGCGTCGAAGGACTTCGCACGGACCGTTGCGACGGCCGGGCTGGAGGCGAAGGTGTAGGTCGCCTGGGCGTTGCCGCCGTAGGCCGGTCGGGTGGCCTCGATGGTGCCGCCGTTGTCAGCGACGTTCACGCAGTCCATCGCCACGGCGCTGTTGAGACGGAAGGCGAGCCGGGGGCCGAGCTCACGGCCGGCGGTCGTCTGGCCGAGGAGGACGAGGTCCGCCCCCGACTGCTCGGCAGCCGCCTGCACCGCGGGGAGCCACTGCTCACCGCGGAAGGTGTCATAGGCAGCGTCGTCGTTGACGTACGCCTTCGCCGCGCCGGCGGCCTGGGCCGCAGCGCCCGAGGCGCCCGTGCCGAGGAGCGCCACCGAGACGGTGCCGCCGCCGGCGATGCCCTGGGCGCCCCCGAGGAGCTCCAGGGTCGTGCTGCTGGGTGCGCCGCCGTCGAGCTCGCCGACGACGAGGATGTTGTGAGGCATGTTCGCGTTCTCCGATGTCCGGTCCGGGTTCCCCGAGGAATCCCGTCCGCTAGATGACCTTGTCGGCCTTGAGCTTGGCGACGAGGTTCGCGGCCTGCTCCTGCGGCGTGTCGCCCTCGATGAGCTCGACCTGCGCGCCCTTCGCGGGGATGAACAGCTTCTGGAGCTGCAGCCGCGCGCCGGCCTTGCCGACCTCGCCGGCGTCCAGGCCCAGGTCAGCCGCCGTCTTCTTGGTGACGGTCTTCTTGGCCGCCGCCATGATCTGCGGGAGCTTCGGGTAGCGGGGCTCGCCGAACTCGTTCGAGACGGTCACGACGGCCGGGAGGGCGACCTCGGTCTTCTCGAAACCGTCGCCGACGACGCGCTCCACCTTCAGGGAGCTGCCGTCCAGGGCCACGCCCTTCGCGATGATCGTCACCGGCCAACCGAGGTTCTCGGCGACCAGCAGGCCCACCTGGCCCATGTCCCAGTCCGCGGCCTGGCGGCCACAGAACACGGCGTCCACGTCCCCCAGGTCCTTGATGGCCGCAGCCAGCACCTTCGCGGTCGTGTGCGAGTCGCCGTCGTCGAAGGCCGGGTCGCTCAGCAGCACGCCTTCGTCGGCGCCCATGGCGAGCACCTGCTTGATGGCGGCCTGCGCGCTCTCACCACCCAGGGAGATCACGGTGACCTTGGCGTCGCCGCTGGCCTCCTTGATCCGCAGGGCAGCCTCAGCGGCGATGCCGTCGAACTGCGAGAGGACGGGCGCGATGCCCTGCGCCGGGATGACCTTGTTGGTCGCGGCGTCGATCTTGAACGCCGACGGCGGCGTCTCCGGGTCCGGAATCTGCTTCGCGCAGACCACGATGTGCATGGCTCTGGCTCCTTCTCGTCAGGGCTTGCGCCCCGCACGTTCCCTGCCGGGACGCGCTCCCGCCAGGTTGATTCTCGTTGTCCACTGGAGCGCGCGTGTCGCTCGACGCCCACAGGTCGCCGGCGCGCCCCCGCCTACCCGAACTCTACGCGGACGGTTCGCCTGCCGAAACAGGCGTCTCGTTGCGAGCGTTCGGCCCAAACACGGCGGTCTCCAGCAGTTCCGCGATGTCGAAGGGGCGGATGCGCCCCTCCTCCTCGGGCTGAACGCCGGGTACGCCGTCCTCGAACATCTGGATGCAGAACGGGCAGTTGGAGATGACCTGGTCCGCCCCGGTGCCGATCGCCTCTTCGGACCGCACCTGGTTGACCCGTCGCTCGCCCACCTCTTCCTGCCACATGTTGCCACCGCCGGCGCCGCAGCAGAGCCCCTTCGAGAGGTTCCGCTGCATCTCCGTGAGGCTGGCGCCGGGCACCATCTCCAGGATCTGGCGCGGCGCATCGTAGACGCCATTCAACCGGCCGAGGTAGCACGAGTCGTGGTACGTCACCTCGGCGTTGACCGGGTGGGTGGCCTTGAGCGATCCGTCCTGCAGACGGTCCTTCAGGAACTCGGTGTGGTGGAAGACCTCGAAGTAGCCGTCGAACTGCGGGTACTCGTTCTTGAACGTGTTGAAGCAGTGCGGGCAGTTCGTGATCACCTTCTGGACGTTCTTCGCCTTGAAGGTCTCGATCAGTTGCTGCGCGAGGATCTGGTAGAGGTACTCGTTCCCGAGGCGGCGCGCCGGGTCGCCGTTGCAGGTCTCCTCCTGCCCCATCACGCCGAACGAGGCGCCCGACTCCCGCAGCAGCCGGAACACGGCCTGCGTGATCGGCAGGTTGCGCTCCACGAGCGAGCCGGAACAGCCCACCCAGTAGAGGTACTCCTGCGAGCCGTCGAACATCGGGACGTCCGGGAAGCCTTCCATCCACGTGGTGCGCTCGAGCGCGGTGCCGCGCCACGGGTGTCCGCGCATCTCGAGGTTTTCGAGCGCGCCCTGCGCCGTCGCCGGGATCCGCGCCTCGTTCATGACGAGGAAGCGCCGCATGTCCACGATCGTCGGGACGTGCTCGATCATCACCGGGCACTCCTGGACACAGGCGCCACACGTGCGGCAGGCCCAGAGCGTCTCGTCCTTGATGACGTCGCCGACCATCGCGATCGTCGAGACCTCGC
>CAYPYF010000024.1:35124-35410 GCA_964414675.1 uncultured Dehalococcoidaceae bacterium | reverse complement strand
CGCTGCACGTGGTCGATGGGCCAGAAGATGTTGTTGTGGAAGAAGCCGTCGCCGTAGCGGCCGGCCTGCTCCGCGATCTCGGTCGAGCGGATCGACCCGTGCCAGACGAACGGCGGGACGCCATCGAGCGGCCGCGGCGTCGAGGTGAACCCGGCGAGCGCGGCGCGGAACATGCCGTCCCACGTCACGTCTTCCTCGCGCCAGAGACGGTGGAGGAGGTCGTAGTTCTCGAACGCGAGCGGGAGGGCGTACCGGATGTCCTGCCCGAACCACGGGTAGACGGCGC
>CAYPYF010000024.1:11899-35114 GCA_964414675.1 uncultured Dehalococcoidaceae bacterium | reverse complement strand
ATCATCAGGTCCACGCGACCGCCAGCGAGGTGCTGGAGCATCGCGTAGTCCTCCGCGATCTTCACCGGGTCGTTGGTGGTGATCAGCGTGGTCGCCGTCGAGAGCAGGATGCGCTCCGTCCGCGCGGCGATGTACCCGAGCATCGTGGTCGGGGAGGAGGGCACGAACGGCGGGGTGTGGTGCTCGCCGGTCGCGAACACGTCGAGGCCGACCTCCTCGGCCTTGAGGGCGATCGCGACCATCGCCTGGATGCGCTCCGCCTCGGAGGGCGCGCGCCCGGTGGTGGGGTCGGTGGTGACGTCGCCGACGGTGAAGATGCCGAACTGCATCCCGGCGGTGGTCTGGGTGTCCGTGCGGTCCAGGTTGTTGGCTGTCATTGGATGTGCCTTACGTCATGCCAACTGGTTGCGAGGGCAACTATATCACGATCCGGCCCGGTCGCGAATGAGTATGCCGCTAGGATGCGGCGGACGAGAGGACGGCCCGTGGACCTGATCGAAGCCGCCGACGAAATCCAACGCTTCCAGTCGGGTGACCTTCGACGCCGGATCGCCGCGATCGAGCAGATCCTTCAGTCGACGCGCGCCGACGTGCTGCCGGGGAGGCTGGACGACCTCGGTGTGACCGGGTCGACGCTGGCGGCGTCGCTCGAACTGAAGCGAGCGGCCGGGCAGGTGAACGTCCTGGTGCACACACTTGGGATCCTCGCTGCCTTGCCAGCGATACTCGAGCCGGACGAGGTGATCGAGTACGTCTCGCTGGGCGCCGGCAACACCGGACGGAACTTCGACCTTGAGACCGACCGACGTGTCGCCGAGTTCAAGTTCATCAACTGGCGGGGCGGTCCCGAAGCCATCCGCCAGAACCAGCTGTTCAAGGACTTCTACCTGCTCGAGGCCCATGAGACGCCGAAGCGGAAGCAGGTGTTCGTCCTGGGTGACGAGCATCCGCTGAGGTTCTTCAACGGTGGGCGCGCACTTGCGAGCGTGATGAGCCGCAACGGGAAGCTGGGGAGAGACTTCCAGGCACGGTTCGAGAGTCGGTTCACGACCGTCCGCGAGTACTACACGGTGTTCGGGCATGGTGTCGAGATCGTGGACCTGAACCGCCTGCTTCCGGGGCGGTTCTCCGTGTTTGACGATGCTCCAGACGACCAGGGCGACGAGGTTGACCCGATCTAGCCGCGTCCGACGAACGGCATGTTCGAGGCCATCACGGTCATGGAGAGCACCACGGCGTCCGGGGGCAGGCTCGCCATGTAGACGACGGCCCGCGCGACATCGTTGACGTCCATCGTGGGCTCGGGGCGGGTGCTGCCGTCCGGCTGACGGACGCCGCCGGCCATGCGCGCCGTCATCGGCGTGGCGGCGTTGCCGATGTCGATCTGGCCGCACGTGATGCCGAGACGGCGACCGTCCAGCGCGAGCGACTTCGTGAGGCCGGTGATGGCGTGCTTTGTGGCGGTGTACGGCGCCGAGTTCGGCCGAGGGGCGTGCGCGGAGATGGAGCCGTTGTTGATGATGCGGCCGCCGCCCGGCGTCTGCGCCTTCATCAGCCGGAACGCCGCGCGGGCGCAGAGGAACGCGCCGTTGACGTTCACGTCCACCACGCGCCGCCAGTCCTCGAACGTGAGGTCCTCGAATTCGACCGGAGGACCGCCCATGCCGGCGTTGTTGAACAACAGGTCGAGGCGTCCGAACTGCGCGCGGGCTGCCTCGAAGAGCGCGTCGACGGCGGCCTCGTCGCTGACGTCTGCGGTGACGACGAGCGACTCCGCGCCGTCGAGGAGGCCGGCAGTCTCCTCGAGGAGTTCGCGCCGTCGCCCGGCGAGGACGAGCGCGTAGCCCTCGCGGGCGAGGGCGACCGAGACGGCGCGACCGATGCCGGTCCCGGCGCCTGTGACGAGTGCGACCCTGCGTGTGTCCGTGGTCATGTCCGTCCTCCAGGTCACTGTTCGTCGTCGGAGGAGTCTACGGTCGCCCAAACATGCTCGTGACGCCTCGTGAGTAGCATCGCGGCGAGACGGTGCGTGTGCGGGGATCGAGGTGCGGTGTGTCGGAGCAGGGACGGGGCATCCTCCTCGCGATCGTGACGGGCGAGGTGGGCAAGCGCATCCAGCGCTGGCGCGAGGCGCACGATCCGGAGCAGGCGCGGCGGTATCCGCCGCACGCGACGCTCTGCTACTGGGTGCCGGAAGACCTCGATGTCCGCGGCGGCATCGAGGCGCTCGATGCGCAGGTGCGGCGTGCCTTCCCCGCGCCCGTCGAGGTGGGCCTCGGCGGGCCGCACATCTTCGAGAACCGGGGGCGCACGATGTACGTGGAAGTGCGCGACCACGACGCGCTCGACGCGGCTCGCGGACGCCTCACGGACGGGACGCACCTCGGCCTGCCGGGGCGCGAGGGCTGGACGTGGCACGTGACGTGCCTGCGGCGGACGGACGGAGTAGCGCCGGAGGTGCTCGCCGGCGCCGAGCGCGAGTTGCAGATCGAGGCCCCGTGGCTCGTCGAGGAGATCGCCTACCTCGTGCTGGTGGGGGACGAGTACGAACGCCGGAGGACGTGGCGGCTGGGGTGATGCGCGGGGCTCCGGGGCAGCCCGGGGCTCGCCAGACGTCCGGGAAGGATGCCCGGCGAGGTGTAATGCGGCTACTGGCCGCCCTTGAGGGCGGCGTCGATGGCCGGCGCGCCCAGCTCGATGACGTACGGGATGCTCAGCGGGCTCGAGAGGCCGAGTCGTCGACGGTTGCACAGCAGGCGCCGTATCCGCGCCGGACTTCCGTGTTGGCCTAGTCACACTGACGTGACGGCTCACCCCTGAGGGTGGGCCAATGTCCAACGATCCGACGGTCCTTCGCAATCCGACAGCATTACTGGTCCTTCGTGCCTGGATCGAGCATGGCTCAAGCCTGCCGCTTCGCGCCTATATCCGCGAGACGGGCGACGTTTCCCTGGGCTTCGAGCATTCATCCACAGAGACGGACGTGGAGGCCGCGGTGGCCATTGTGCGCGCGTTCCTCGAGGGCCTCCTATCGGAGGAAGCGGCGGACGAACGCGCCGAGCCACCTGCCGGGAGTTGATGGCCGGGGTGCGGAACGTCGCTCCTGCATCCCACGGTCCGCGGGCGACGAGGTCCGCCGTCCGTCCGTACGCGG
Organism: uncultured Dehalococcoidaceae bacterium; assembly: GCA_964414675.1. GTDB lineage: Bacteria > Chloroflexota > Dehalococcoidia > UBA2979 > UBA2979 > W-Chloroflexi-9. The sequence continues at coordinate 31,960 of CAYPYF010000024.1, read as the reverse complement.
CCCTCTAACCGGCCTTCGCGAATCCCGATCGGCGTCGCTCAGGGTGGCGTCGGCAACAGCGCCCTGAGGGCCTGTGTCGGCTCGACCCCGAGTTCGTCGCGCAGGAGTGCGCGAAACTCGGCGAACTGGGCCAACGCCTCGGACTGGTTTCCCTCGGCGAGGTGAATTCGGATCAGCACGGCGCGCGCACTCTCGCGGAGTGGGTCTGCCTCGATCGTCGCGCGAGCGGCCTGGATCCCATCGGCGAACCGGTGACTGTCCATCAACTTCAATGCCAGTGCTTCCAGCGCATGGAGCCGTAGCTGTCGCCAGTCTTCGGCCTTGAGGACCGCCCAGTCTTCGTACCAGTCCGGTAGGAGCTCGGACGAGAGGACATCGATCGCGGCAGCGGACATGTCCGCGTCAGACGGCGCGGTGTCCACCAGGAGAATGCGGTGGGCAAGCGCCTGGGCGTCCCTGAGGTCGACGCTGACGCCCGATGCGAGCTCGAGGTCTAGCGCATCGATGGCCATGGCGTTCCGCGCGTGTTCCTCGAGTCGCCAGAGCGTCGAGCGAAGGCTCGCGTGGGCGTGCTCGTTGGAACCTTCTGGCCAGAGCGTGGTCGCCACGGCAGTCCGTGAGGTCGGCCGGTCCTGGAGTGCGATGAAGGCGATCAGGCGTTGCGACGCGCCGCTCAGCGGTATCGGGATGGCATTGGACGAAAGTCCGAACGCGCGCAGCAAGGAGACGAGGAAGGAGCCGTCGCCATCGGATGGTGGCGTGATCGGGATGGTTCGGTGGATGGGTGGAGCCATGACGTGAGTCTACGTCCCGGCGACCTGGCCAGTGGGAATCAGCCGGCTAACGTCGCTCGTCTGGCTCTGGGCCGACCTCCGCCAACGCCTTGAATGCGCGCTCGCCGGAATCCCGGTACACGATCGTGCGACTGGCGATGATCGCTGCCGCGAGCATCGCCATGGGGAGCGCGGGGACGAACCGCAGTCCGTCCTTGAGAGCGCCGACAGCGCCGAGGAGGACCGTCGCGAAGGTGATGATGACGAGCAGGACGATCCACTGGACCACAATGTCTCCGTTGGAGTGCGATGTTGGGTGCGGGAGCCCGGTCGCGCCGCGGCCACGACAGGCGTCAGCGGGCCTCGATTGTTCTCAAGATGCGGCGACCACGGCGGCCTTGAGCGCTCGCCATGCATACGACTCTTCCGCAGGTGACACCGCGGCGACGAACCTCCGACATGCGTCATCCGTCCGAAGCGTGGGGTGAATGAGGCCGCAAATCGGGCAATAGCCCAGCAGGAGTTGGGAAGTGTGCGTGCGGCCTACCTGGATCTGGATGGATTTCACCGTGACCTCAACGATCGATAAGAGGCGGTGTCACGCGGACATTCGTCTTCGCGTGACTAAGGTGCTCGGGCGAGGGGCGGACGCGGGGGTTCCACGGGAGCCTTCGGCGTTCCTCGCCCGGGCACAATCGAGACGCTATAGCGGGGCATGTCACCCACGCGTTACCGCGTCAGGTCAGGGTGAACTGCTGTCGCGCACTTCCAGCCGGAATGGGCGGGACATCGCCTGTTACGGAGCGCGCCTAACGTGACTTCCGCTGGTGCCGGGGAGGGAGGTCGAACCCTCACGGTGCGGTCACCCGCCGGGTCTTTGGGACGGCAACCGTAGTCAATCGACATGTCGGGGGTGACCGAGTGAATCTACGCGCCGCTCGGCGCCCATGTCCTGGGTGCTCTCGCACTGCGCGACTGGGGAAGGTAAATCACGCGAGGTCGCTCGGGATGCGAATCCCATGCGGTCGCTTCACGGGATGCGGAGATACACTCGCGCTGTAATCGATTCATCCCCGCGCATGGAGACCCCGACGATGTACAACCGGGTCACTCCAGTTAGAGCATGTGGCGATAGGTAGCGATTCATGCCAAGCGAGTCGAGTCCGCGTCCTGACCGCACCCCGCACATCCGTGACGTTGCGCGCGAGGCCGGTGTGTCCACGGGCACCGTCTCTCGAGTGCTCAACGGTTCGGAGCGCGTCGCGGAGCACCGGCGAGAGGCGGTGATGGCCGCCGTCGAGAAGCTCCAGTACCGCCGTCATCCGATCGCGCGCGCCTTGCGTTCCGGTTCAACGAGGACGATCGGGATCGTCGTCCGTTCGCTGCGGAACCAGGCGGTGGCGGAGATGGTGGAGCGCCTCTCAGAACTGATGGCTCCCCACGGTTACAACGTGGTCGTGGCCGGCACGCTGGTCCAGGAGGACGTGGAGTCCGCGGCCGTCGACGAATTCCTGGAGCGGCGTTACGACGCCGTGGTCGCGGTCAACCCGAACTCGCTTGAGCCCTACCACCGGGCGCACGAGGCGGGCTCGAACGTCGTCGCGGTGCTTACTGATCGCGGCGTGCAGTACCCGTTCGCAACGCTCCTGCTCGACTACAGCACCCCGGCCGCAAGCCTCTTCGACCATCTGTATTCGCTTGGCCATCGGCGGGTGAACTACGTCAGCACGCCCCAGCCGCCCGGAAATACCTACTTCGCCGTTTCCAACCTGCCGATCGTCACCAGCGGCGCGATCGAACTCGGCCTCGTGGCTTACGACGAGGCCGCAGAAGACGCGGTGGCCTCGCTGGTCGCCGGCGACGCTACCGCGCTACTGGTGCGGTCCGAGGTGATCTCGGACGTCCTCCAGCGGCTGTCCGAGGAGCAGGTCCGCTTCCCGGAGGACATCTCCCTCGCGATCTCCGGCCACGCGCCCTGGCGAGGCCTCCTGAGTCCGCCCCTCGACGCGATCGAGGTGAACTACGCCGTCGTCGCGGGCGCGCTGGCGGACACCTTGCTGTCGATGCTTGCCGGGCAGTCGCCTCCGCCGAGCGCGCCGTTCATCGGCGTGTACCACCGGGGAGGATCCGTGGGCGCCGTCACCCCGCCGCAGTCCCGATCTGGCCCCCGCGTCCGTAGATAGCCCCGTCTCCGCTCGCGTAGGGGCCGGTGGATTGACCGGGACGGGTGTCGCGGGATATTACGTCATGGCTCGTAGAATCGATTCAACGGAGGCGCACGTGGGCCGACCCCAGATCTTGTCTACGATCGAGGAGGCGGTTGCCGACCTGTCGGACGGGATATCGGTGATGATTGGCGGCTTCGGCGCAGGTGCGCCTCTGAACCTCCTCAACGCCCTCTGGCACCGGCAGCTCACCGACCTGACGCTGATTGCGAACAGCGTGGGGTTTCCTTCGCCGAACCCGGACCTGAAGGCGATCGCGGACCTGATCGTGGACGGGCAGGTGAGGAAGGTGATCGCATCCTTCACCGCCTCCACCCGGCCCTCCGTGGAGGGGGCTGTCGGGGACCTCATCAAGGCGGGTGCCGTCCAGGGAGAGCTGCTGCCGCAGGGGACGCTCGCGGAGCGTATGCGCGCCGCCGGTGCCGGGATCCCCGCGTTCTACACCCCGACCGGCGTTGGCACCGCGCTTGCCGAGGGGCGTGAGCAGCGCCAGTTCGGAGACCGCACCTACCTGCTGGAGCACGCGCTGCCCGCCGATGTGGCGCTCGTCCGGGCGTACAAGGCGGACACTGCGGGAAACCTCGTCTATCGCCGCTCTGCCCGGAACTACAACCCGATCATGGCGATGGCTGCCGCGCTGACAATCGTCGAAGTGGAGCAGCCGATCGTCCCGGCCGGGGAGATCGATCCAGACCAGGTCCACACACCGGGCATCTACGTCCACCGGCTGGTCCATATCCCGCCGGGAGGGGTGCTCCGGATCCATCGGCCGACCGGGACCGCCGTCTTCCAGACGGACGTCCCGGAGACCGCGCCACGATTGCCGCAGCTGGGGTAGGACGCGATGCACGAAGATCGTCAACCGCTGAACCGTGACCAGATCGCCGCGATCCTCGCGCAGCGCCTGGAACCAGGCTGGATCGTCAACCTCGGGATCGGCATCCCGACGGGCGTCTCCAACTTCCTGCTGCCGGAGCAGGACATCCTGCTGACCTCCGAGAACGGCGTGATCGGCTACGGGCATGTCGCCGGCGAGGACGAGGCGGATCCGGACACCGTGCATGCGTCCTCGGACCAGTCCGTGACGCTGAATCCGGGCGCGGCGATCGTCCATCACGCAGACTCGTTCGCGCTGATCCGGAGCGGGCGGATCGACGCTACCTGTCTGGGGGCGTACCAGGTCGCTTGCGATGGCTCCTTCGCCAACTGGAAGATCGCCAACGACGGCGGGATCGACCGTGGCGGGATCGGCGGTGCGATGGACCTCGCCACGTGCGGCAAGCGCGTGTTCCTCGCGATGGAGCACACGACGCGTGACGGCGCACCGCGCCTCGTCGAGCGGTGCACGCTGCCGGTGACCGCTCCGTCCGGGGCGACGCTCGTGGTCACGAACCTGGCGGTGGTCGTCATTCAGGACGGCCAGTTCATCCTCGAGGAACACGCGCCGGGATACTCGGTGGAGGAGATCCAGGCGTTGACGGGCGCGCCGCTGACCGTGAGCGATACGTTCCGGCGGGTCAGTGTGTAGGCAAGCCCGGCGCGCGGCCGTCGGTTGAAAGCGGGACAGCATGCCCACGTCACGGGCGCGATACTGCTTCGTCGGGGTCGGCGGGACGATGCCGACACGCGTCCTCGATCGGTCCGAGGTCGACCTCGCGGTCGAGGCGTGCCGTCTCGCCGCCGAGGACGCCGGGCTCGCGCCGTCCGAGATCGATGGCATCAACGTCCAGGTGCACCACTATCCGCCGCCGGACATCCCGGCGATCGCGCAGGGCCTCGGCATGACCGACGTACGCTGGAGCCGGGAGGGCGGCAACGGCATCGTCGCGGCCGGGCAGGCCACTCAGGCGATGGACGCGGGGCACTGCGAGGTCACGGTCGTCTGCAAGATCATGAACACCATCGCGCCCAGCTCAATGCCGCGGATCGCCCCCGGCGACGGGGGCGTGGAAGGCCCGGAGCAGTTCACCGTGCCGTACGGGCTGGGCTACGCCCGACAGATGATCGGCCTGATGGGCCGCCGGTTCATGCACGAACGTGGATACCGGCCAGAGCAGCTCGCCTGGATCCCGATCGTGGAGCGGCAGCACGCGATCCTCAACCCGCTCGCGTACATGAAGCAGCCGCTCGGCATGGAGGAATACCTCGCAAGCCGGTATATCGCCGAGCCGGTGCGTCTCCTCGACTGCGACATCCCGGTGAACCGGGCGCTGGCCTACATCATCACCTCGGAGGACCGCGCCCGCGGGACGCGTCGTCCGGGCGTCTACCTGAAGGGCTGGGCGGGCGACCGGGTCGACCGGGGGTTCGACCCGTGGGATGGGACCTCGCCGTCCGCAGCCACCCTGTACCGCGACACCGGCCTGGGGCCGGAGGAGATGGACCTCTGGTTCGCCTACGACGGGTTCTCGTTCCTCGCACTGATGTGGCTCGAGAACCTCGGCCTCGTGCGCCCCGGTGAGGCCGGCGCGTACGTGGAAGGTGGCGCACGCATCCGCTTCGACGGGGACCATCCCGTCAACACGCACGGCGGCAACCTCTCCGAGGGCCGGTCGCAGGGAGCCGGCGCGATCCTGGAAGCCGTCAGGCAGCTTCGCGGCGAAGCCGGCGGGCGGCAGGCGCGGCGGGCGCAGCACGTCGTCATCTCCAACGGGATGCCGTATCCGCATGGTGGAGAGTGCGGCGTGATAGGACTCGACTGATGGGCACGGACGCGGACGAGGACCTCGCGCGGCCTGACCCCGGCACGCGCGCCGGGCAGGAAGCGATGAAGCGGGCGGGCATTGTGCCGTACCCGATCGCATGCGCGCTGACTCGGCCGTACTGGGACGCCGCGCGCGAACACCGGCTGGTGCTGCAGCGGTGCAGCGCCTGCCTGGAGTACCAGCATCCGCCGGCGGAGGCTTGCCGGGCCTGTACATCTACCGCGGTCGCGTGGGTGGAGGTCAGCGGGCGCGGGACGGTGTTCTCGTTCATCGTGGACCACCGGAACGAGGTCCCCGGCCATGACGGGCGCTACGTGGTCGCCTTCATCACGCCAGAAGAGGCAGGGGAGGGCAAGGTGCGCCTCGCGACGAACGTGATCGACTGCGATCCGGCGAGTGTCACCATCGGGATGCCCGTCGTGGCCTGCTTCGTTGAGCTCAAGCCGGGAATCGTGCTTCCGCAGTTCAGGCCAGCGTTGCAGCCCTCAAATTGACCCCAGCGACGGGCGATCCATATACTCACGCCTGCCAGAATGAATCGATTCATTTTATGACTCTCGAGTGCACGTAGAAAGAGGGTAGGCATGGGGATGCGGATTATGGTCATGACCGGCATGACCCTTCCTGCCGTGAGCGAGGCGGATGTCGAGCGGATCCGTGACGCTGCTGGCCCCGGATCGGACGTGGTCGTGGTCGACAGCGTCGGCGAGGCGATCGAGGGCGCCGCGGACATCGACGTCATCATGGGACGGGTGTCGCTGCCGATCTTCCAGGCTGCGCCCAGGCTGAAGTGGGTGCATGCGGCCGTCTCCGGCATGGACGAGTTCCTCTACCGCGAGATGTGCGAGAGCGACGTGATCCTCACCGGGGAGAAGGGCCTCGTGGGAGGGCACCTCGCGGACCACGCGTTCGCACTGCTGCTCTCGCTCACGCGCGGCGTCGCCCGCGCCGTCCGCCTCGGTGAGCAAGCGTGGGACCACCGGATGGAGTTCCGCAGCTCGAACATCGAGCTGTCTGAGCAGGTCATGGGCATCGTCGGCCTCGGTGGGACCGGTCGGGAGGTGGCCCGGCGCGCGGTCGCGTTCGGGATGACCTGCCGCGCGGTGGACGTCGCGCCGTTGTCGCCGACGCCAGACGTGCCGCTGATCCAGGGGATGGACGCGATCGGCGAGTTGCTGGCGGCGTCGGACGTGGTGGCGGTGTGCTGTCCGCTGACGGAGGAGACCCGGGGCTTCTTCAACGCCGCCGTCTTCGCGCAGATGAAGCCCTCCGCGATCCTCGTGAACGTCACCCGGGGCGCGATCGTGGACAACGAGGCGCTGGTGGCTGCACTGCAGGACGGGCAGATCGCCGGCGCCGCGCTGGACGTGCTGGACCACGAGCCGCTGCCGCCGGGGCACCCGCTGTGGTCGCTCCCGAACGTGGTCACCACGCCGCACACGGCGGGCGCGAGCCAGCTTCGGGCGCGCCGGAACATCGACCGGTTCTGCGAGAACCTCCAGCGCCTCCGGGTGGGGGAGGACTTGATCGGCGTGGTCGACAAGCGCACGGGCTTTTAGCGGCCGCCGGGCCGCGACAGGAGCATCTGCCGCCTCCCCCGGCGGCGGTGCATCACCGGCAGAACTCCTCGGTCCCCTCCCCGGGGAGTTCTGCCTCCCCGGTCTGCGAATGAAGACGAAACATGGTTTTGACATTCGCTGACCGGAACCTCTACCATCACGTGCGAATCGTGGAATCGATTCAATTTCAGAGGGACACCTGGGCACCAGAGGAGGAGGACGGGATGGATGAATCGATTTACTGGGCTCGCAGACATGTCTCGCGTCGGGGCCTGATCCGCGGTGGGGGCCTTGGCCTGATGGGCCTCGCCGGTGCGGCGTTGCTGGGGTGCAGCGGCGACGACGCGGACACGCCCGCGGGAAGCTCCACAGCCACGACGATCGCTGGCGGGGGCAGCGCCGCCGCGACCGCCACCGGGGAGGCGTCCGGCGTCAAGTACGGCGGGACGCTGCTGACCGGTTCTGCCGACGACCCCAACGAGCTGGACCCGCACCTCGGCGTCCTCGCCCTCGAGTACAAGTACTGGATCCCGATGAGCGAGGGCATCGTCGCCCTCGACAACCGCGGCGCGCCGGACCCGACGCGCTCGCTGGCGGAGAAGTGGGAAGTTGTCGACGACACGACCCTCGTGTTCACCCTGCGCCAGGGTGTGACCTTCCACGACGGCGAGCCGCTGAACACAGAGGCCGTGAAGGCGAACTGGGACCGGGTGAGCAACCCGGACACCAACTCGCAGGGCATCTCCGTCCTGCGGTCCGTGACCGGGTTCGAGGCGACGGACGACCTTACCTTCCGCGTGACGCTGGACGCCCCGAACGCCGGGTTCCTTGCGAACCTGAGCGACCGTGCCGGACAGATCCTCTCACCGAAGTCGTTCGTGGATGGCGCCGCGAAGCCGGAAGGCCCCGTGGGCACAGGCCCCTTCATGTTCGGCGAGTGGGTCCGCGGCTCCGTGGTCAAGCTCGTGAAGAACCCGAACTACTGGCGTAAGGACGCCGCCGGGAACGCGCTGCCGTACCTGGACGGGATCGACCTGCTCACGATCCTGGACGGCAACGTCCGCGAGGCGAGCCTGGAGTCCGGTGACCTGCACATCACCCAGCCCCAGTTCAGCCGCCTGCAGACGATCCGGTCGGAGGGCAAGTGGCAGGTCGCGAGCGGTCCGACCGGCTGGAACGGCGGCCGCTTCAACACGGCGCTCGCCCCCACTGATGACTCGCGGTTCCGTCGCGCGCTGGGCTTCGCCCTTGACCGCGACGCTGAGAACGCCGCGATCTTCTACGGCTCGCAGCGTGTCGAGCCGCGCATGGGCCCGATCCCTCCAGGCTACGCGTGGTGCTACCCGGGCGAAGTGCCGGACGCTCCGACGTACGACCCGGCGGAGGCGGTGAAGCTCATCACCGCGATCTACGGCACTGGCGCGGTTCCGTCGTTCACCGCCGTGAACAACGACCCGGACAGCGTGCAGCGCGCTGCGCTCTGGGGCGACATGTTCCAGAGGATCGGCGTGCCGATGGACTTCCAGCTGCGGCCGGACTCCAGCGAGGTGTTCCAGGTCAAGAAGGAGGCGAACGCCTCCCTCCCGGCCGGGTTCTCGCTGCGCCCGGACGTGGACGGCCTGCTCTACCTGACGCTGCACAGCGCCGGGACGAGCAACGCCGGCGGTCGCACGGACGGCCCCTGGGCCGAGATCGACGCGGCGATCGTCGCCGGACGCTCGACCTACGTCGAGGAAGAGCGCCGGGAGATCTACAAGAACCTCTCGAAGATGGTGACTGACGAGTACCCGCAGATCTACACCTCGTACCGGGAGACCTACGAGATGGCGTCGCAGAATGTCGGCGGGTTCATGGAGCAGTTCACCAGCGACGGCAAGCCGCGATACAGCGAGCTCTGGCTCTCCTGATGGGGTAAGGCCGTAGGGGGTGCTGCCGGTATTGTTGCCGGCAGCACCTTCTTGAAAGGCGTGGCAATGCAGCTTCACTACCTGATCAGTCGACTGAGCCAGACGGTCGTGGTGATGGTCCTGGTCTCCATCCTCACGTTCTGGATGCTCACGTTCCTGCCGGGTGATGCTGTGACGGTCGGCCTGTCGAGTGAGTCCGAGATATCGATCGAGCAGATCGAGTCGGCCCGCGAGCAGATGGGCCTGAACCGTCCGATCTACGTCCAGTACCTGGACTGGGCTGGCGGAGTCCTCACCGGAGACTGGGGCGATTCGACACGCACCGGGGAGCCGGTGCTCCAAGCCATCAAACTTCGCCTGCCGGTCACGCTGACCCTCTCAGTCGCCGCGCTGATCATCGCGCTGGCGATCTCTATTCCAGCCGGCATCATGGCCGCGATCCACCGCAACACCTGGTTCGACCGCCTCGCGACCGGCTGGGCGCTCGCCGGCGTTGCGATGCCAGCTGTCTGGCTGGGCCTCCTCCTGATCCTCCTGTTCTCGGTCGTGCTGGACTGGCTGCCGCCGTCCGGCTATCGCCCGCTCTGGGATGACCCGTTGGGGGCGTTCCAGCGTCTCGCGATGCCGGCGTTCTGTCTCGGCGTCGGGGAGACCGCCTCCCTGATGCGGCAGACGCGATCGAGCATGATCGAGGTGTTGACGCAGGACTACGTGCGCACCGCCCGCGCGAAGGGACTCGCCGGCCGTACGGTCATCGTGAGGCATGCGCTCCGGAACGCGATGCTGCCGGTCTTGACGGTCGTCGGGTTGCGTATCGGCAGCATCCTGAGCGGCGCCGTCGTGATCGAGACCGTGTTCGCTATCCCCGGGATGGGCCGCTGGGTGATCCAGGCGGTGTTCTCGCAGGACCTGCCGGTGGCGATGGGCTTCGTGCTCATCGTTGCGTTCATGACGGTGATCGCCAACCTCGCGACGGACCTCGCATACGGGCTGGCCGATCCCCGCATCCAGGTCGGCCGGCGGGTGGGGGCAGCGTGATGTCGTCGTCTCGAGCCTTCGCTGCTGAGTCCATCGGCCGCAGGGAGCGTTCTCGCAGCCGGGCGGTGGATCTGCTTGTCCGGCTCCTCCGCCAGCGCGGCGCTCCGCTGGCGCTCAGTGTCCTGCTGGTGATCGTCCTCGCGGCGATCTTCGCGCCTGCGATCGCACCGTTCGACCCGAACGCCACTGCTGGGTTCAACGGGAACAAGCCGCCCGGGGCGGAGCACTGGCTGGGCACGGACTCGCTCGGTCGGGACATCTTCAGTCGCCTGGTGTTCGGTGCGCGGATCTCGATCCAGGTTGGGATCATCGCGGTTGGCTTCGGCATCAGTGTGGGCGCGCCGCTCGGGCTGGCCGCCGGCTACATCGGTGGCGCTGTGGACTCGGTCGTCATGCGGCTGCTGGATGTCCTGATCGCGTTCCCGACGATCATCCTCGCGCTTGCGCTCATGAGCGCTGTGGGCAGCGGGATCCCCCAGTTGATGGTGGCGATCGGTATCGGCACCGTGCCGCTCTATGCGCGGCTCTCGCGTGGGCAGGTACTCGCAGTCCGTGAGAACGAGTACATCCTCGCCGCCCGGTCGATGGGGTGCACGGACGTGAGGATCGCCGCGAGGCACATCCTCCCGAACATTGTCTCGCCCCTGATCGTGCAGGGATCCCTCGGCGTTGGGTTCGCGATCCTCTCGGAAGCGAGTCTGAGCTTCCTCGGACTTGGCGTGGCCCTCCCGACGGCGACGTGGGGTGGGATGCTTTCGGAAGGCCTCTCCCTGATCCGCGTTTCGCCGTACCTCACGCTCTTCCCGGGACTCGCGATCTTCATCACCGTCCTGGCGATCAACATGGTGGGCGACGCCCTGCGGGATGTGCTGGATCCACGCTTGAGGAATAGCCGGTGAACGCCTCGGCGACCGGACCGGAGGACGAGCAATGACCTACACCGACCTCATCTACACGAAGCAGGACGGCATCGCGACCGTCACGCTGAACCGACCCGAGGCCCTGAACTCGATGTCGCCGAACCTCAGGGACGAGGTCATCGCGGTCTTCGAGGAGATGGCGCAGGACCCAGAGGTATTGGTGACGATCTTGACGGGCGCCGGCCGGGGCTTCTGTTCCGGCGCCTTCGTCAAGGATCCCGCCACCCACGAGGTGAAGGATGTGGGCCACACGCTGATGACCACCACCTGGGGATGGTTCCCGTGGGACTACCCCAAGCCGCTGATCGCCGCCGTAAACGGGGTAGCGTACGGCTCCGGGTTCAACATCGTCCTCTGCGCGGACATCATCATCGCTTCTACGGAGGCGCGGTTCTGCTTCCCGATGGCGCGCCTCGGCATCATCCCATCGTGGCCGGGCGTGCAGACCCTTGCGCTGTACGTGGGCAAGGCGAAGGCGGGCGAGATGGCCCTGACCGCGCGCCCGATCGACGGCGAGGACGCCTACCGCTGGGGGCTCGCGAACAAGTGCGTGGAGCCAGACCAGCTGATGGAGGAGGCGATGGTCTACGCGCGTCGCCTCGCCGCCGTCGCCCCGCTCTCCGCGCGGCTCATCAAGGCCGAGCTCCAGGACAGCTACGCGTCGCACTTCGACCGGAAGCGGAACCGCCTGCGGGTGGTGGCGGCCCAGTCGACATACGACCGCGAGGAGGGCCACGTCGCCTGGCGGGAGAAGCGCGAGCCGAAGTTCATCGGTCGATGACGCAGGAACAGCCGGCCTCCGGGAGTTCATCGGCCTCGTCGGACCGCCTGTCGCCGCTGACGGGGATCCGTGTGATCGAGCTCGCGAACTTCGTCGCAGGCCCGATCGCGACTGCGCTGATGGCGGACATGGGCGCGGACGTCATCAAGGTTGAGCCGCCGTCCGGGGACACGACCCGCGCGATGCGTGCGCGAGGCGACCTCCCGACGACTGTGAACTACCACTTCCACACGCTGAACCGTGGCAAGCGCTCGGTCACGGTGGACCTCACTAAGCCCGGCGCCGGCGAGGTGGTCTGCCGTCTGGCGAGCGGTGCGGACGTGGTGGTCACGAACCTGCTGACCGAGCGCCTCGAGCGGTACGGCCTCGGCTTCGAGGCGTTCAAGGCGGCGAAGCCGGACATCGTGTTCGCCCAGCTCACCGGATGGGGCAGCTCTGGGCCTCGGGCGGACCGTCCGGGATTCGACGCCACGGCATACTGGGCCGGCTCCGGCCTGATGAGCGTGATGGGCGAGGCGAACACGCCCGCCGTCGTCAGTCGGGGAGGGCAGGGGGACTACCCGACCGGCGTTGGCCTGATGGCGGCGATCCTCGCCGCGCTGCGCCTGCGTGACCTCACCGGCGACGCGCAGTTCGTGGACGTCACGCTGCAGCGGAACGGGCTCTGGGGGCTGGCGAGTGAGATGGAGCTCGTGCTGAACAACCCCGGGTTCCGTCCGCAGCGGTTCAACCGAATGGCTGCGAGCGTGGCAACGCGGAACTCCTACCAGACCTCCGACGACCGATGGATGATGCTCTCGATGCACAACGCCGTGTACTGGCGGCGGTTCTGCGCTGCCCTCGAGCGCGAGGAGTGGGCGGATGATCCGCGGTACATCGATGCGAAGGGCGCTCTTCAGAGCCAGTCCTCGCTGATCCCCGAGATCGACCAGATCTTCCGGAGCCACGACTTCGAGTACTGGTCCGAGCGACTCGATGCCTTTGAGTGTGTGTGGGCGCCTGCCGCCACGCTCGACGAGGTCGCGGCGGACGAGGAACTCCACCGGCAGGGGTTCTTCACGCGCGTTTCGGACATCGACGACGAGGGGCACTCGGTCGGTCTTCTCAGCGCGCCCTTCACGATCCACGGGGCCGACATCCGACCACGGGGACGCGGCCCACGCCTCGGGGAGGACACCTATCAGGTCTTTCAGGAGGCTGGTTTCGAAGCGAACGAGATCAGCGACATCGCTGCGTCCGGCATCCTCGGCTAGCCGAGGTTCAGTTCCGCCGAGAAGCCTCCGGACATCGTCAGGCCCCTCAGCACACCGCTCATAGCGCCCGACGGGCGCTCGAATCTCGGCACGGTCCATGGCCGCCGGGAGGGCGTGTGGTGCTGGCTTCGTCTACGACGAACGCGGCGCGCTCCGAGCGCTCTACAGTCCGCCAGCACCGCGCTAGGACATCTCCTAGCGCGGTGCTCCGCTGAATGGGGCATCCTCGCCCGCGGGGCGCTCGATGAGTTCGATGAGCATGCCGTGCGCCGACGAGGGATGGACGAAGGCGATCCGGCTGCCGTGGTACTCGGTCCGGTTCACGACGCGGACGTCCATCGCCTCGAGGTGGGCGACGGTGTCATCAAGGTTCTCGACGAGGAGGGCGATCGAGTCGTAGCCCTGGCCGCGCTTCTCGATGCTCTTCGCGATGGCGCCGTCCGGGTCGTTCGGTGTGATCACGTCGAACGTGAGATCGCCGATGCGTGCCATCGCGCCGTCGAACTCGCCGATCGTGTCGGAGCCTCGGTCCCTGGCAGGCTCCGCGCCGAACGCCCGCTCGAGGAAGTCGAGCGCAGCGCGCTGGTCCGTCACACGGACGTTGACCTTGACCAGTCCAAACACCTTGTGCATGAGTCCTGCCTTCTTGTGGGGGCGTCGGCGCTACAGGCGGCGACGTGCCCATGGGCTCGTGGCTTCATTGATCGCATCTGAGAGCAGCGTGAGGCAGAGGAGGAGGAATGTCAGCGTTCCGGCGGGGATGAGCATGTACCACCACGCCTCACGCATCCAGCTGCGGGCGCCGCTGATGATGTTTCCGAGTGACGGGTCTGGCTGCTGCTGGCCGAGCCCCAGGAAACTCAGCGATGCCTCGAGGAGCACGGCGGCGGCCATCGCGAGGGTGGCGTTGGTCAGCAGGGGTGGGAAGGCGTTGAGGGCGGCATGCCGGAAGACGACACGGAGCGTGGAGGCGCCCGACGAGCGCGCGGCGGTCACGTACTCCTGGTGCTTCTCGCTCAGCATCTGTCCGCGCGCCAGTCGCATGAACTGCGGGATGACGAAGATGACGATCGCGACGCCGACGTTGATGATGCTGGCGCCGAGGACGGTGATGATCCCCAGCGCGATCAGCAGGCCCGGGAACGCGAGCATCGTGTCGACGAGGCGCATCGCGAGCGCGTCGATCCAACCGCCGAAGTAGCCGGAAAGGAACCCGAGCGAGGATCCGATGACCGCGCCCACGGAGACCGCTCCGACGGATACGACCAACGAGATCCGGAGGCCGAACACGACCCGCGCGAAGAGGTCTCGACGGAATTCGTCGACGCCGAAGAGGTGCGTCATGCTCGGCCCGAGCAGACGCCCTTCGGCCGACTGCGCGTTTGGGTTGCCCGCGATGAGGGGCGCGCTGATCGACGCGGCGATCAGGATGCCCAGGCCCACCAGGGCGACGATGCCCTGCGGATTTCGGAGCACGCGGGAGAGGATGCCGAGCAACCAGGAGTTGCCCTCGGACCCCGGGCGTGCGCGTGGAAGGACTCTGGCGAGCATGTCGAAGCCTTTCAGCGCGCTGATGAACGCCCGGCGCGAAGCCGTGGGTCCGCCACCCCGTACATGAGGTCGGCCACGAGGTTGACGGAGACGAAGACGACCACCAGGAAGAGGAAGAACCCCTGGATCACGGGGTAGTCACGGAAGTTGATCCCCTGGACCAGCGCCCGCCCCAGCCCCGGCCTGGTGAACACGGTCTCGATGATGACGACGCCGGTGATCAGGTTCCCGATCTGCAGCGCCGCGATGGTGATGACCGGGATGAGCGCGTTCCGGAAGCCGTGCCGCATCACGACCACCCGCTCCGCAAGCCCCTTCGCCCTCGCGGTGCGGATGTAGTCCTGCCCCATCGTCTCGACGACGGAGGTGCGGGTGTAGCGCCCGAGCACCGCACCGACACCGGTCCCGAGGGTCATGGCCGGGAGGATCAGGTGTTTCACCGACTCGACCGGATCCTCGAAGAACGAGACTTGCCCGGCGACGGGGAGCCATCCGAGGTAGACGGAGAAGAACCACAGCACGTAGATGCCCAGGACGAAGTTGGGGATCCCGAACGTTCCGATCGTGTAGGCCGAGAGTCCCCAGTCCCATCGCGAGCGCGGTTTGACGCCGGCGATGATCCCGAGCGGAACTCCGATCAACAATGCGACGAGATACGCGGCGACCGCGAGTTCCAGGCTGGCGGGGAGTGCACCCAGCAGGATGTCCCGGACCTCGATGCCGGTCCGGAATGACGTGCCAAAGTCACCCTGGACCGCCGACGTGATCCACTCGATGTACTGCTGTGGCCAGGGTTTGCCCAGCCCGAGTTGCTCGTGGATCCGCGCATAGTCTTCTGCGTTGGCGTTCTCGCCGAGGAGGGCATCCGCGGGGTCGCCCGGGATCAACCGGACGAGGCCGGACACCGCGATGCTCCCCAGGATCAGGACCGGTACGGCCTGCGCCAGTCGGCGCAACAGGTAGGGGAGCATCGCGGTAGCCCGTCTACGCCTTCAGGCCGAGCAACGAACTCTCGACGCCCTGCAGCGGGGTGATCAGGTATCCCTCAGTGTCGGCGGGCCAGTTGATGACCCGGTTACTCACGGCATCAAGGATGACGCGCTCGGTGCCGCTCGGCACGAGGAAGGCTTCCTTGATCCAGATCTCGTGGTTGAAGATCCGATACTGCTCCATCGCCTCCGGGCTCGTCGCGTCGACGTTCTCGAGCGTCTCCACGACCTTCGCGAACTTCTCGCTTGCGAAGTTGCTCGTGTTGTTCGGGTAGCGATAGGGGATCGCCATCTGGAACAGCGTGAGCGGCGTGAAGTCTGAGAAGCCGTGTCGCTGGAACCACAGCGCCTCGTGTGCCTGGTCGCGCTGGTTGGCGTTGTAGACAGCGGCCTCGAGTTGCACCAGCGGAGCGTTGATGCCCACGTTCTGGAGCATCTCCTGCCAGTACGGGCCTTCGCCCGCGCCGCTCGCGGTCAGCGAGATCGGGATTGGCTCGCCGGCGTATCCGGCCTCCGCCAGGAGGGCGCGCGAGCGGTCCGGGTCGTAGAACGTAGCCTCGAGCTCAGGGTCGAAGGCCGGCGACGACTGCGGCCATGGCTGGCTCGTCTTCGTGCCGAAGCCCTCGCCGAACTCTTCGTGCATCCGGTCGCGGTCGATCGAGTAGAAGATCGCCTCGCGGATGCGCGGGTCCGAGAGGATCGGGTTCTCTACGTTCAGTCCGAGGACGCGCACACCCGCCTTCCGATGGATGCGGATCAGGCCGGCGTCACGGAACCGTCGGGCCTCCGTCGTCGACATCTCGCGGACGACGTCGATCTGGTTGGCTTCGAACGCCAGGGCCGCAGCTGGCTGGTCCGCGAACACGGTGAACTCGATGCCATCGAGGTACGGACCGCCGACCTCGCTGCTCCGGTGCCAGTCCGGGTTCGCGGAGATCGAGTAGGACTGCTCCGGACGCCAGTCCGCGTTCCACTTGAACGGCCCGGTGCCCTGCAGATCTGATCCGTTCAGCAGACCCTCGTAGGATGCGGCGTGGCTCACCATCAGGTTCGCGAAGAGGTCCGTGATGTTGGGGCGAGACCGGTCGAGCGTGAACTCCATGGTGAGGTCATCGACGGCGGTCATCTCGGTGACCCAGCCCGCGAGGTTGATGAGCTGGGAGTTGAGGGTGACCGTCGGGAATGCCGACGAGTCCTGCAGGAAGCGGATCCCGAAGAACACATCGTCCGGGGTGACCGGGGCGCCGTTGTGGAAGGTCAGGCCCGGCTTCAGCCGGATGTTCACCTTGGTGAAGTCGCTGTTCACCTCGTAGCTGTCGGCCAGCACCATGTCCGGCGTCGTCGACGAGGTGTACCGCACCAGCGGTTCCCAGATGGTGGTCATGAGCATGTAGCTCACGGGCGAGAAGGTGTACGGCACGCCCACGCTGAGGTTGATGTCGCCGACCTGGCCGATGCGGAGCGTGCCGCCGCGAGGCACGTCCGAGACCTGCGTGGCGTCAGCGGTCCCGGCCGCCTCGGTCGCTCCTGCGGTGCCCGTCGCGTCAGTCGATGCGTCGCCCTCGTCGTCGCTACAGCCGATCAGCGCAGCGCCAGCCAGTCCGATGGAGCCGAGCGCGACTCCTCGGAGCAGGCTCCGTCGATTCACTTGGTTGCTCACACACCGTCCCTTTCTGGGTGCCCGGACCACGGGCGTGGAGGATCGGACTAGTTCCGCGGTCGATCCTGAACCGCAATGACCCCGTCTTGCTGCAGGTCCTTGATGGCCTCAGCCGCGATCCCCAGGTCGTCCCGCAGGATCTCCATGGAGTGCTCGCCAGCCAGTGGCGGGGGGCCGCCTGGCGTCAGCGTCTGTCCGTCGAACCGGAACGGCGGCCGGAGGACCTGCAGGTCTCCGTCGTCGCCGTTCGGCACGGTGGTGAACACGCCTCGTTCGGTGAAGTACGGGTGGCGGATGGCTTCCGGCATCGTCTGGACGAGCCCGTACGGGGCGCCGACGTCGTCCAGCCGCCGGGCGACGTCAGCCGCGTCGAGCGTGGCGATGAGTTCGCCGATGCGCGTATTCGCGATCGTCGGATCCTTCGGGAACGGTTCGGCGGGGCCGCCCAGTCCGGCGAGGAGCCGGTCCCAGTTGTGGGGGCCGCCGATGTTCACGGTGAACTGTCGCCCGTCCCGTGACCGGTGCATGGGGTGGCGGAACGGGCTCCACGTCTCCTCGGTCGCGCCGCCCAGTGCCTGCGCGGCCATCTCGCCGAGGAATGCCAGCTGGCTCTCCATCAGCGTGACGTCGATCCGCTTGCCGGTGCCCGTACTCGTGCGGTCGTAGAGGGCCGCGATGATGGCAGTGAAGGCGTTCATGCCGGTGACGACGTCGGCGATCTGGAGCCCGGGCGCCAGCGCTTCCTCGTCGCCGTGGGCCTGCTGGAGCACCCACAGGAGGCCTGCCTCGGCGTGCGCGGTGGCGCCGTACGCGCGACGGTGGGACTGGCTGTTGTCGTACCCGAAGCCGGAGATCGAGGTGTAGATCAGGCGCGGATTGAGGCCGGCCAGCGTCGTGGCGCCGAGGCCCATGTCGTCCATGACGCCCGGGCGAAAGTTCTCGACGACGACGTCCGCGCGGGCGGCGAGGTCGCGCGCCAGTGCCTGGCCCCGCTCCGACTTCAGGTCGAGCGCGAGGGAGCGCTTCCCGACGTTGTTCGTCGGGCTGCCGCTGCTCCGCGTGAGCTGCTCACCGTCCGGGATACGGTCGATCTTGGTGACGTCCGCGCCGAAGTCGGCCAGGAGGCGGGTACAGAATGGTCCGGCGATCACCTGGGTGAAGTCGAGGACACGAATGCCGTTGAGCAACGCCGTCACGGGTTCCCTCTCATGCGGAAACGATTCCGCACGGACGATACCAGCCGTGTCAATTCGTGCGTGATGCGCGGGCCATTCGGGATGTGTGAGGGAGCGGTGTCAGGCGGGAGCGGGGCCGCATGAGGCCCGGGGGAGGAACTCGGACGCGACCCATTCGAACGAGTCAGGGCTCGGCGTCTCGCCATTCAGGCGACCGATCAGTCGGTCGATCGCTCGGCGTCCTTCGAGGTAGTAGTCGTAGCGGATCGTGGCGAGCGCTGGCCGGTAGTTCTCGGCCCAGTTGGAGTCACCGAATCCGACGAACGACGCCTGCGAGGGGATCTCGAGGCCGGCGCCGAACAGTGCGCTGAGCACGGGCAGCGCCATGCTGTGGGAGCCGGCCACGAAACAGGTATGCGGCCGGGGCCGAGTCGCGAGGTCCTGGATGACCTGTCGCTCGGATCCGTCGTCCTGGCGGCCTGCGACGGTGAGTTCGAACCTGTCCGTGACCTCCGCGACGCTGGTGCGGATGGCCTCGATCCTGCCCCTCGTCAACGTGGTCTCGTCCCTGTCCGGGCGGGTCGGTGCGAGGAAGAAGAACTTCCGGTGGCCCAATCCCACCAGGTGGTGGAAGGCCTCCCTGGTGGCGTCGACCTCGAGCTGCAGCCGCCGCCGGTCGCTTTCGTGCGGGTCGGTCGCGAACTCTGGTTCGAACGGCACACCGGCGCGACCGAAGATCTGCGTGAGGGCCTCGCCCTGCTGGAACCCCCGGCCGATGACGACGGCGTCGACGCGGTGTTCGAAGAGCCGGCGCAGGTGCTTGACCTGGACGGTCGGCGATCCCTGGCCGTCACAGATGAAGATGGAGTAGTCGTGCACCCCCGCCGCGTGCTCGGCCCCTCTCACGAACGGCCCGAAGATGGGGTTTCGGAGGTCCGGGATGAGCACGCCGATCGTCATCGTGCGGGATGACCGGAGACTCTGGGCCGACCGGCTGGGCACGTACCCGATGCTCTCCGCGATCTTCGCGATGCGCTCCTGTGTCTTCTTGTCGACGCGTCCGCTTCCGCGGAGGGCGCGAGAGACCGTCGACTGGGCGACACCAGCAGCGAGCGCGACATCGCGAATCGTGGGTGTCGCCGGCTTGGTCATGGCTCGCTCTCGATCGGTGCGGAGGGATGTCCCACTGTACGCGCGGACTCTCGAGTCGGTCGCTCGATGCCGGATCCGTTTACAGGCTCGCGAAGTCGCCGAGGCACCGGCACGGTGGATCGCGGCGGGTATCGGACCTCCTGGACGCTGGTGCCGGGGGAGGGGGTCGAACCCTCACGGTGTTGCCACCCGCGGGGTTTAAGCCCGCTGCGTCTGCCATTTCGCCACCCCGGCGTTGCGAGGCGTGCCCGTGGGGCGGGAGCCTCGTACGGGCCGATTCTACCGGGATGCGCCGGTAGACTGGCGGCATGCTCTTCTCTACTCGATTCCATGAGCCGATCCGCCGTGGCGAGGTGACGGTCACGTTTCGGCG
>CAYPYF010000024.1:0-11889 GCA_964414675.1 uncultured Dehalococcoidaceae bacterium | reverse complement strand
GTTGCCACCCGCGGGGTTTAAGCCCGCTGCGTCTGCCATTTCGCCACCCCGGCGCTCCCAGGATTGTAGGTAGTGGTCCGTGGCCACGGCATCGCTCCTCTCCTGGTCAGGAGAGGGAGTTCTTCATCGCCACGTTGTTCGCCAGCTTCGATGCGTTACGTGACGGATACGTGTGCGACCGCGTGATTGTGGGACATAACGCCCGAACAATGACGTACGAAGTCTGACGAAGACCGATAGAACAGCCGCGGTCGCGGTATATGCAGTTGACCGTTCTCTGATTAGTGAAATAGTGCAGCCCGGGTTCCCTTGCCGAACAGGGGCGCTCTCATCGCGCCCTCTGCAGTTTCCGCAAGGACCCGCCTCATGGCTCTCATGAATTCGATCACCACGCGCGGTCGGGCCTTGCGCCCGTGGCAGCTCGCCGCCGCAGCCGTCGCGCTTGCCGCGCTGATGTTCACCATGTGGACACTGAGCGCGAGGGCGGATGTCGCGAACCTCGTGGTTGGCAACAACAACACGACGGTGAGCGC
Organism: uncultured Dehalococcoidaceae bacterium; assembly: GCA_964414675.1. GTDB lineage: Bacteria > Chloroflexota > Dehalococcoidia > UBA2979 > UBA2979 > W-Chloroflexi-9. The sequence goes on along the minus strand of CAYPYF010000024.1, from coordinate 11,356 downwards.
GGACCTCGCAAGTGCGTTCTTCGATCTGGACGCGAACGACGAAATCTGGCCGTCGGTTACGGAGGACGCCTTCGGGGACCTCCAGACCGGCGACTACATCAGACTCACGCCCCCTGTTGGGTACGAATTCAACGGCGGTGGCGGAGTGTTCGCCACCCCATCGGGTGGCGGCTCGTTTGCTCTCGGTGCCGACAACTTCAGCGCCGAGTACATCGAATTCCATGTCAACGCCCCCAGCACCGATACCCCAGTCACGATCACGTTCGTCGGTCTCCACCTGAAGGCCAATGCTGACAATCTCGATGATGGCAGCATCGAAACAGGCGTGTTCAACGTCCTGGTTTCCGTCCTGACGGATGAGGATGATGTCCTCTTCGGCCCCGTGACGCTCGCTACGTTCACCATCCAGGCGGGTGCACCGCACCACATCGAGCTGACCGGGCCTCTGACGGTCGTTGCCGGTGTCGCGAGCACGAACCTCACGATCGAGGTCCAGGACCAGTACGGCAACGCGACCAACGTCATCCAGAACACGACGTTCGTCCTGACGGAAGACCCTCCCGGGGACAACCCGGCGACCTTCGACCCGGCGAGCCCGATTGAGATCGAAGCCGGCAACTCCTTCATCACCTTCACCTACAGCGACGATGACGCCGGTGACGGCAAGACCATCACGGCCACGGCCACCGATGGCGACGCTGTCGGGTTTGCTACGCACGAGATCGACGTGCTCCCCCGTACCCCGGACGCAACTCTGTCGACAGTCGTGGCCGCCGCCCCGAGCGCCGTGGTCAGCGAGCTCGTCGGCGGCACCACGGTCACCGTGACCGTCCGCGATGAGTTCGGTAACCCCATCGAGGACGTGAACGTCCTGCTCCAGGGCAACCGCCCCTCCGTCGACATCGGGCCCGAAGCCGGTATGACGAACGAGGACGGCGAGATCGTCTTTACCGTCCTCAACACCGTGGCCGAGACGGTGACCTTCACCGCCACCGTCGACGGCTCCATCGAGCTCGACGACCAGCCGACCGTCACCTTCACGGCTGGTGAGCCGGCCGGGCTGTGGGTCGACGCGCTCGACACGAACGTTGCGGACGGGGATCCGCTGACGGGCGACGCTGTGTTGACGATCACCGCGGGGGCGCCGTTCGCGATCCTCGTGACCGTGATCGACGAGTTCAACAACGTCGTCGATCACGACGGGGCGGTGGACCTGGCGTTCGCCTTCACCGGCGCGACCACGGCTCCGAGTGGCGTCCACGAGCCCGAGCAGCCCGAAGACGGGGCCGTTGCGTTCGAAGACGGCTTCGCGGAGATCGCGGGCTTCCGGACGTACAACGCCTCGAACACGCCCTCCATCTCCGTGTCATTCACCGACAGTGACCCATCCATCGAGGGCACGGGCTCGACGCTCGCGGTGAACCCTGCAGCGCCGTCCGTGACCGTCGCACAGGCGCTGAACACGAACACCGCCGGCGGCACCCCTACCACGACGGTGACGGCTGGCGAACTCTTCGCCGTCCGCCTGACCGTGTACGACGCGTACCAGAACATCGCCACCAACTTCGACCGTGGCGACGTCGGCCTGACGGTCACCTCCACCGCGGACCCGTCACCGAACGCGACCGACCCGGCGCTCCACGTCTTGAGCGGCCATTTCGCCTTCACCGACGGTGTGACGAACATCACGGGCTTCGCGCTCTTTGATGCCGCTACGGTCGATGACGCCGTCACGATCACCCTCACGGGCAACGAGCTGGGGGATGACGAAGACCTCCTCGGCATCGCCGATTCGACCGATGCCCTGGTCGTCCTTGCGGCTGCGGCCGACGCTGACGAGTCGACGGTCGTCGCTGACGACGACGACGTCCCGGTCAGCGACGTCACTGGCGCCACGATCACGGTGACCGTCAAGGACGCGTTCGGGAACCTCGTCCCCGATCAGACGGTCACCCTCGTGGGCGACCCCGACGATGACGTCGTCATCGGTGCGGCGAGCGGCGACTCGAACGTCTCCGGCGTTGTGACCTTCGCAGTCCGCTCCGAGGTCGACGGGGCGGTCGAGTTCACCGCCACGGTGACCACGCCGAACCCGGACGTGATCATCGCGGACAAGGAGATCGTCAACTTCTCCGCCGGCGACGCCGTGTACCTCGCGGTCACCGGTGCCGCCTCGATGGTCGCGGGCGGCGAGAACCAGCTCACCGTCACCGCGTACGACGCGTTCGACAACGTGGCGACGGGTTACACCGGCAGCCACAACCTGGCGTTCACCGGCCTCGGAAACTCGCCGAATAACACGGCGGCGACGATCGAAGACCTCGCCCCCGGTTCGTCGAGAGCGGTGACGTTCACCGCCGGCGTGTCCGCGGCCAACGTGCTGACGCTGCAGGCACACCTCGCGACTCCCTCGACGACGGTGCACGTCTTCGACCAGGGCGACGCGAACCTGAGTTCTGACGACGAGGATGCGCCGGGTGCGGACGCCGGCCTCGTACTCGAGGTGACCCCGGACGTGCTCGTTGAGTACGTGATCACCCGGGGCGACGGGTCGGCGATCGGCGCCGGCACCGTGGCCACGGCCGGCGTCGCGTTCACGATCGACGTGACCGGGTACGACGCGTACGAGAACATCGTGACGGCCTCGGGCACGATCGACATCGACTCCGACGTCGCCGGCGCGGCCGCCTCGAACGTTGCGTTCGACGGCACGCTCGACGACTACCCGATCACCTTCACCGGCGTCATGCCCGACGCCGGCGCGACGATCACCGTCTCCGACTCGGACGACACGCCCTCGGTCAGCAACTCCACGGCAGGGTTCACGGTGCAGCCGGGTGAGCTCGAGCGGTTCGAGATCTGGGCGATCGTCGGCGACCCGTCTACGCCGATCGCCGACCCGCAGCAGGCGGGTGTGGCGTTCACCGTCGACATCCTGGCGGTGGACGCCTTCGACAACCAGCTCTACTTCGGCGACAACGAGTTCGGCGACGACCCGGGCGAGACGGTGGACCTGTTCGTCACCGACTCGCGGTTCCTGGGCCTGGCGAACGGTGAGTTCGTCACCACCGGGACCTTCAATGCCGGGTTCCTCAACGACTTCCCGGTGACGCTGGTCGGCGCGAACCCGGACGTGAGCCTCACCGCGATCGTGACGGGCGGCTCCGAGTTCGGCGACTCCAACGACTTCGACGTGCTGCCGGGCGCTCCGGCGTCCCTCGAGTGGGACGCCGGCAACCCGAGCGGAACGTTCGCACCGGGTGAATTCGACGACCTCACGTTCGTCGCACTGGTGAAGGACCTCTACGGCAACACCATCGACGACGGGTCGCTGACTGGCGACGAGATCCTGGTGCACCTCCGGGAAGAGGTCAGCGCCGGCGTCTTCGAGGACGACCTGGATGAGGAAGAGCAGGTCGCTGTCGATGAGGATGGGGTGGTCACGGTCACCGGCATCCAGATCCGGAGCACGGGCATCTACCAGCTCGTCGCGATCTTCGGTCCCGATTTCACGGGCCAGATCGACCCCGGATCCGCGTTCGACGAGATTGCCACGCCCCAGTTCACCATCGAGATCGGCGACCTGATCGTCGACGGCACCGATGTGACGTACGACCCGGACGAGGCAGGGGCCGAGAACGTCCTGACCTTCAACTTCACGACCAGTCTCCCGATCCCTGCGGGTGGCTCGATCACGATCGACTTCGTCGACATCGGCGATGGCACGGTGCCGGGTGACCTCGGCACCGGGGACGTCAGCATCAACGGCGGTGCGGTCGGCGACGACGTCGTCGACGCCGACGGTGACGTCGTCACGATCGTGCTCGCCGACGAGCTGCCAGCGGGTGGTGTGACGATCGCGGTTTCGCGGATCCTGACCCCGTCGGTGGCTGGCTCGCTGACCTACGACGTCGCGACGTTTGACGAGAAGGACCTCGATCTCGAGGCGGGCACGCTCACGGGCCTCCTCGACCCGGGGCCGGCCGCCTACCTTGAGATCTGGACGGAAGAGACTTCGTTCGTCGCAGGTGAGCCGTTTGTGGTGACCGTGACCGCACGGACCGTGAACCACGACCTCGCGACGAGCTACAAGGGCATCAAGCAGATCGTCTTCGGCGGCCTCAACGTGGCCCCGGATGGCACCGTTGCCACGGTGAACGTCACCGACTTCGGCGACCCGGCCAGCATGACCTTCACCGACGGTGAGGCGTCCTTCACGCTCACCGGCTTCGCGGCCGGCGCGCAGGACATCTCAGTCTCCGACTTCAACGATGGCACCCTGGCGTCGACTGACGTTGACGCGCCGGGCTTCGATGTGGACCTGTCGGTCACGCTGACGCACGGTGCGCTCGCCTCGTTCCGTATCGACGACGACGGTGACCCGCTGGGCGACACGGTCGCGGGCGCCTCGTTCACCATCGACATCACGGCCCTCGACACGTGGGAGAACGTGGTCACGGCCTTCAACGGGGCAGACAACACGGTTTCGCTCACGAGCAACGCGGACGGTCCGGATGCGGTTGGCCTGGGCGTCACCGCGACGTTCACCAACGGCCGACTGCTCAACAAGTCGATCACCCTGACCGCGGCTACAGGCTCCGCCACCATCGTGGCGACGGACAGCGTGGCTGTCGGCCTCGGCGACGGTACGCAGACGGGCGCCTCCGACTCGTTCGAGGTCTTCCCGGGCGACCCGACGACCCTCGTCGTCGTGGACCAGCCTGATGGCACTGGCACCGGCGAGCTCGATGACCAGCCGGTCATCGCGGTCCACGACGACTGGGGCAACCTGGTCGACCTGGACGCCGGGACGGTGACCGCGAGCATCAAGACAGGCCCCGCGGGCGCCCTCTCGGGTGATACCGAGGTGGAGATCTTGAATGGCGTTGCGACCTTCCTCGACCTCGCGCTGGACACGCCGTTCGACGGCTACGTCCTGACGTTCACGGCTTCTGACGGGGACATCTCCCCGGTCGACAGCGGCGTGTTCGAGATCGACGGTGGCCCGATCACCGGGATCAGCGTCGTGAGCAACGCCCTGGGCGCTGGCCAGCAGCCGACCTCGTTCGTGGTGACCTTCACCACGACGAGCGGCATCCCGGCCGGCGGCTACGTCCTGATCGAGTTCCCGGCCGGGTTCGCCCTGGCGGCGGGCGCGGACATCCGCGACACCGCTACTGCCACGGTGAACGGCGGCGGTGTCGACGTCGACAACGTCGTTACCACGGGCCGCCTCATGGAGGTCTACCTCGACGGCGTTGTGCCAGGGGGCGAGGCCGTCGTGGTGACCCTCGTCGAAGGCATCACGAACCCGGAGACGACCGGCACGACGGACAACTTCGTGCTGGAGACGCGTAACGACGACGATGTCCTCATCGACGAGGGTGACGTGGCCGGCTTCGACATCGAGGTCGGCGACCCGAGCCCGTCGAAGTCCACCGTCACGCCCACGTCAGCGAGCGTGGTCGCGAACGGCGTGACCTCCTCGATCATTACGGTCACGGTCCTCGACGCGTACGACAACCCGATCGAGGGTGTCGAGGTCGAACTGACCCCGGACATGGGCTCATCGATCATCACCCCGCTTGAGGTTGAGACCGACGAGAACGGCCAGATCTTCTTCGAGGTGACGAACACCGTGGACCAGGTGGTGATCTACACCGCGTTCGTGGACCCGGATGGTCTCAACATCGAGATCACCTCGTCGACGGCCCTGGTGTCCTTCACCCCCCCGGTGCCGCACGCCGGCCTGTCGACCGTCGGTGTCGACCAGCCCTCGCGCGCGGCGGACGGCGTCGCCGAGGCGATCATCACCGTCACGGTGCTCGACGCGGGCGGTGAGCCGATCGTCGGCCGGACCGTCACGCTCGGACAGGGTGCGGGGTCCTCGATCATCGTCGCCACCGCTGATGGCGAGACCGACGGGGACGGCGTGGCGGTGTTCACCGTCAGCAGCATCAAGGCCGAGCCGGTCACGTACACCGCGACCGTCGTGGGGACGCCGAACGTGGTGCTCTCCGCGGACACGGTCCAGGTGACCTTCACGCCGGGCGCTCCGGATCACATCATCCTCACGGGCCCGGCGAGCGTGACGGTGAATCTCTTCAGCACGAACTTCACGCTCACGGTGCGGGACGTGAACGACAACCCGACGGTGGTGACCGGTGACCAGGTGTTCGAGGTGAGCTCGGACACGCTCGGGATCCAGACGTTCGCCGGCAACGCCGTGCTGAACGGGCTGGTCTATGAAGTGACGGTCCTGGATGGGACGTCCAACCGCACGTTCACGTACCGAGACTCGAGGGTCGGTCCGTCGAAGACGGTGACGGCAATCCACTCAGCGGCCGGTCCGCTGGGCGATGCGTCGCGCACCATCAACGTGACCGCTGCTTCGGGTGGCGGTGATCCCACCCCGACACCCCCGACGACCTTGCCGCCGCAGAACCCGAACAGCCCCGATCCCACCGTGGATCTCGGGGCGGGTGTGACGACCGTCATGACGCCGAACACGGGTGCGTCGATCTCGGCACAGACCGGCGACATCATCACCCGGGTCACCGTCCCGGCGGGGGCATTGCCGGACGGCACGGAGGTCCGACTGTCGCCGATCGTGGACATGGACCAGTTGGAAGCCCTGGGCGGGCTGCCCGCCGGTGCGGATATCGTGGCTGGTATCCAGATCAACGCGACGTCCAACGGTAGTGCGGTCACGGGTGACTTCGCCGAGCCGATCGAGATCACGTTCGAGGTGCCGGCAAGTTCGGTGCCGGCCAATGCGACCCCGACCACGTTGGTCATCGCGTACTGGAATGGCAGTTCGTGGAGCGCGATCACCGGCACGGTCACGGTGAACGCGGACGGATCGTTGAGTGTCAGCGCCCTGGTCACGCACTTCACGACGTTCGCCGTGATTCACCAGCCAGGCCGTGGCCTGTTCAACCCGGCGCCGAGGAGCCAGGGCTCGACCATGACGATCTGGGGCGGGGGCGGCTACGACCTGCTCGCCGCGGCGCTCGGTGAGCGTGACTCGGTCTGGGTGCTGGTCGACGGCAAGTTCGTCGGCTACGCCCTGGGAGTGCCGGACTTCGTGAACGCGCGCTTCCGCGCTCTGTTCCCGACGGATATCGAGGCCAACACCGTGCTGATGGTGGTGCGGGCGAAGACGCCGGCCACGCCGACCACGCCGCCGCCTTCCTCGAAGCCCTCGACGCCGCTGCCAGCGGCGGAGACGTGGACCGTGAAGGTGGGCGACTCCCTGATCTCCATCGGTGCTGCGACGGGAGTGCCGTGGATGGACATCGCGGCCGCGAACGGCATCAAGGGGCCGGGCTACCTGATCGAGATCGGACAGGTCCTGGATATCCCGGCCTCGTAGATCTCCGATACTGCGCTTCAGGAATCAGGCCCGCCGTCAGGCGGGCCTGATTCATTCTCGGGCGTCCATCGTGCCGATGAGGTACTCGCCTCCTCGCCGACCTCTGGGACCCGAGTGGAGCGCGAACGTCGGCCCCACCTGTACCGATCGTCGCGGGTACACTCGGCGCGATGCTGTTTAAGACGTTTACGCATGAGCCGATCCGGCGCGGGAAGATCACACAGACGATCCGTCGCTGGCGCGCGCCGCAGGCGAAGGTGGGCGGGCAGTACCGGCTGCACACCGGCGGCGCGGTGGAGGTGACCTCGCTGGAGGTCATCGACGATGCGGCGCTGACCGAGGCGGATGCGCTTGCCTCCGGGTTCAAGTCGCTGAAGGTGCTCGGGCAATGGCTCGGCACGCAGGATGGCGACCTGTATCGCGTCGGGCTGAAGTACATCGGCGAGATCCCCGACCCTCGGGCGGAGCTGGCGGAGAGCGACGAGCTCTCGCCGACGGACATCGCGGACCTGCGGTCACGCCTCGACCGGATGGACGGGGACCACCCGTGGACGCGGGACGTCCTCTGGCTGATCGAGGACAGCGAGGGCGTGCGCGCCGGTGACCTGGCCCCGGCGGTCGGCATGGAGACGCAGCGCTTCAAGACCAACGTGCGTCGCCTGAAGTCGCTCGGCCTCACGCAGAGCCTGGGGACGGGGTATCGCGTCAGCCCTCGGGGGCTCGCGTTCCTCGAGGCTGAGGGCCAGCCGGCCGAATGATGGACGCTGGCTGATGCCGACCGATCGGCGCGTGGAGCGGATGCGCGAGGTGGCCGCGCGACGCCAGCTCGACCTGCAGGTGGTGGTGGACCACGTCCACGACCCGCACAACGCCTCGGCGATCGTGCGCACCTCGGACGGGTTCGGGCTGCAGACGATCAACCTGCTCTACCAGGCCAAGGAGTTCCCGGAGATCTCCAACCCCGTGGCGGCCTACGCGAAGCGCTGGGTGAACATCCGCCAGTTCGACGACCCCACGGTGCTGGTCGATACCCTCCACGCCGAGGGGATGCGCGTGATGGCGACGAACCTCGCACCGGGGACGATCGACTATCGCGAGGTGGACTGGACGCGGCCGCACGCGGTCGTGTTCGGGAACGAGCATCGAGGCTGCACGCCGGAGATGATCGCGCTGGCAGACGCGAACATCGCGATCCCGATGCTGGGGATGGCGCAGTCGTTCAACGTCTCCGTCTCCGCCGGCATCATCCTCGCGGAGGCGTTCCGGCAGCGCTCGGCGGCGGGGATGTACGGGACGCCCGAGGCGCTGGACGAGGCGCACGAGGCCCTCGCCGAGGAGTGGCGGCTGCGCGAGATCCGTCGCGAGATGCGCCAGGACCGCTAGGGCTGCCTCAGGGCGGCGTGACGGCGATCTCGTCGCGGACGAGGTCCCCGCAGTCGTCGCTGCCGAAGAGGTACCGATACCAGTCATGGTGGGTCGCATGGAGGACGATGCGGTCGTCGTGCTCGTCTACGTCCACGCTCACGTCGGCATTGCAGGTGTCGACGGCGACGAGCAGCACGCGCTCGTCGGCGGTGGTCTGCGCCGCGACGACCTCGGCGTCGTCGCAACGGCTGGCGACGAGCAGGCCCAGCAAGCCGACGAGGACGACGAGTATGACGAGCGCCACCGGTCGCCATCGTCGTGCGGAGAGCACCTACGCCGCGGCCTCGGACGCCCTCGGTGCGAGGGGGCGCAGGAACGAGATCGCCACCGCGGAGACGACGAACAGGCCGGCGATGGCGGTGAAGGCGGTCTGGTACGAGCCGGTGGCGTCGAACGAGGCGCCCACGAGCGGCGGGCCGAGGAGGGCGGCGCCGAGCGTGAGGAAGTTGACCGCGCCGAAGATCGTCCCGAACGCAAGCATCCCGAAGGTCTCCTGCACGATGAGCGGCATGATCACCCCGAGCGCGCCGAAGCCGAGTCCGAACACCGGGACGAACGCCCAGACCCAGGCAGCGTCGCCCGCCGTCAGGAGGATGGCGATGCCGGTCACCTGGCAGGAGAGGCTCGCGATCAGCGCGTACCTCGCCGGGTAGCGCTCGCAGAACCAGCCGAACGAGACCTTGCCCGCCATCCCGAAGAGCGCGAAGAACGAGACCGCGGCGGCGGCGGTGCCTCGGGAGATGCCGACGTTCTCCAGGTGGGGGACGAGTTGCGGGAGGATCGACTGGTAGGTCACCTGCGCGAAGAGCAGGGCGACGACCACGATCACGAACGCGCGCGTGCGGACTGCGCTGCGGAGCGTGACGCCTGAGATACCCGCCACCAGGACGCCCTCGGACGTCGGGGGCGCCTCGCGCTCGCGGACGACGAGGAAGACGACCGGCACGAGCGCGGCGAAGAGCACGCCATAGGTGACGTAGGTGGCCTGCCAGCCGATCCCGGTGATGAGGCTGGCCGTGACGGACGAGAAGACGATGCCGCCGAAGTTCGCGCCCATCGCTGTCAGGCCCATCGCGCGGCCTCGTGTGCGCTCGAACCAGATGCCGACGAGGCGCGCGCCCGTGATGAGCGCTGCGCCCGGCATGCCGATGAACTGAAGGGCGTTGAGCGCATAGAACTGCCAGAGCTCGGTCATGAACGGGCGGAGCAACTGGCTCGTCGCGAGCAGGGTCAGCGAGACCATCATCACCGGACGCGCGCCGAAGCGGTCGAGCGACCAGCCGACAGGCAGCGCTGCGGCGCTCGCGAGCGCAAAGAACGACAGGGCGACGCTCACCTCGCTCCGCGTCCAGCCGAACTCGCCCTCGAGTTCCGTGACGAAGACGCCGAAGGAGTACTGCGTGATGCCGATGGTGAGCGTGAAGGAGAGGAACGCGACGAACGCGATCAGGATCGGGTAGTGGCGGAGCCGCGTGGGGTCTGGCACGCCGCGCTACGCCTCCACGAGCGCGTCCCAGACCTCGCGCACGATGGTGGCGGCGAGGTTGTCCGCGACGGCGTGGCCGGCAGCGCCGTCCGGCATCGTCACGGGGACCTCGGCGGTCTGGAACGTGACGATGAAGCGCGGTTCGCCGTCCGCGTACACGACGCCGACATCGTTCAGGTAGCCGCCGAGCGACCCGGTCTTGTTGGCGACGCGGGTCTTCTCTGGCAGGTGGCGCGGGATGCGGTTGCGCAGCCGCTGCTTCGACATGACGTCGAGCGCGAACTCGCAGAGGGCGGGCGTGACGCCGAGGCGGGCCGCGGCGCCCTCGTCGCGTGCGCCATCGACGATCGCTCGCAGGAGGACGCGCTGGTCCTCGGGGCAGGTGTCGTTCGAGACGCCGGGGCCGTGATCGCGGGTGAGGCTGTAGTCGGGCGTGCCTCGGCGGTGCGCGGTGCCGGTCATGCCGAGCTCATCGCAGAGCGCCTGCACCCGGTCGAGCCCGACGAGGCCGCTGATGTGCCCGGTGGAGACGTTGTCAGACACGATGATCATCATCAGGATCAGGTCGCGGATGCGGAGCTCGAGGCCCTCCGAGAACCACTGGAGGCAGCCCGAGGTGGTGTCCAGCGAGGTGTCGACGGGGACGCGCTCGTCGAGGTCGATGCGGCCCGCGTGCACCTCGCGGAGCGCGGCCATGAGGATCGCGACCTTGCGGATGCTGGCCGAGGGCTGCACGACGCTCGCGTTCCTCGACGCCTGCCTGCCGGTACGGAGGTCCTCGACGGCCCAGCCGACGTGGAACGGCTGCGCCTCGCTGAGCGCGTTCAGGCGCGCGACCAGAGCGTCCATGTTCGACCTCCTCGACGGTGTGGGGGTGGATCCGGCGACCGCGCGAGGATAGCCCTCGGACGGGTGGGGTGCGGGAGGTCAGGCGACGTCGGTGAGTGTGGGAGGATGGAGGCCCCGACGGGAATCGAACCCGTGATAAAGGTTTTGCAGACCTCTGCCTTACCACTTGGCTACAGGGCCACCGACACGCCTCGCCGCGGTCCGCTGGACTCGACGGCGAG
>CAYPYF010000023.1:23237-35479 GCA_964414675.1 uncultured Dehalococcoidaceae bacterium | reverse complement strand
TCTACCAACTGAGCTACACTCCTAAGAGGCCGGACAGCGAGTGTATCAACGGGTTTCGCTCTGGGAAAACCGCTGATCGCACCCGTCCGATGCCCCTCAGACTTCTGTTGTAAGGCCTCCGAGCGCTGCCTGCACGCGGTCCGGGAAGTTCGAGCACACCCCGTCCACGCCCGCCTCGACCACACGCCCGATCTCCTCGGGCGTGTTCGGCGTCCAGCAGTACGTCGCCAGCCCTCGACGCCTCGCGTGCTGCACCGTCGAGGGCTCCACGAGCGTGTGATGCCACGAGACGCCCGCGAAGCCGGCCTCGACGGCGAGCTCGATCGGAGTGTCGGCGTGCCCGAACCGCTCGAGGGTGCCCGCGGCCGTGAGCAGGGAGACCGGGACCTCGGGGAGTGATTGGCGGCAGGCGGTCCCGACGGCGGGGTCGAAGGCCCAGATCCACGTCCACTCGGCGCATCCGGCGCTTCTGACGTCGGCGGCGACGAGGTCGTGGATGCCGGCCTGCTTCACCTCGACGACCACGATGGCACGACCGGCGATCCGCTCGAAGACCTCGGCGAGCGTGGGGATGGGCTGAGGGGGCGTCTCGCCGAACGGAGCGAGGCGCACCTCGCGCAGCTCGGCGAGTGTGACTGCGGAGATGGGGCGCGGGTCGCCCGCGACGCGCGCCAGCGTCTCGTCGTGCAGGAGGACGACCGCGCCGTCCGAGGTCGCGCGCACATCGATCTCGATCGCGTCGACGCCCGCCTCGATCGCCGCGTCGATGCCGGCCAGCGTGTTCTCGGGCATCGTGCCAGCCTGGGTGCGGTGCGAGATGACGAGGGGCGCCGGCACGACTACAGCCGCTTGACGATGAAGTTCGGTGCGAGGCGCAGCGGGATGCTGGTCCATCGCAGGATGCGCGGCGACCAGGCGACCACCGCATCGCCTTCCATCGCCTCCGCTACGTCGCGCGCAACGTGGTCGGCGGTGGTCCCGAAGAAGCGGTGCGGGAGGCCTCGCGTCATCTTGGTGTCGACGAAGCCGGGCCGGACGACGAGGACGCGGACGCCGCGGTCACGCACCGAGTCCGCGAGGCCGCGCGCGAAGAAGTCGAGGCCGGCCTTCGTGGAGCCGTACACGTAGTTGCGGCGGCGTGGTCGGACGGAGGCGACCGAGCTCAGCACGACCAGCGTGCCCTCGGCGCCGGGCCTGTCGCTGCGGTGGTTCTGGTGCTGCCGTGCGAGGGCGCGCGTCGCGGCGAGCGAACTGGAGACCGCGCCGGCGAAGTTCGTGACCGCCGCACCGCCGGCGAGCGCCGGGTTCGCCTCGTATGCCGCCGTGTCGCCGAGGATGCCGAACGCGACGATGACCGCCCGGACCTCACCCGCGAGGGTGAACGCTTCCTCGACCGCGGCGACGTGGGACTCGGGGTAGCGGGCATCGAACGGGACGGTCTCGACGCGGACGCCGATGCCGGCCTCCAGCGCCTGCTCGCGCATCCGCTCGAGGTTCCGCCCGGCCAGGACCACCGTCTCGGCGCCCCGTGCGACCAGCTCCGCCGCGATCGCGACGCCGATGTCCGAGCCGCCGCCCAGGACGATGACGGCGCGGGTGTCGCGGGCCTCCGCTGCTGGCTCCGAGGTGGGCGCGGGCTCGACTGCCTCGACGGTGCGTGGGGCCCCGGGGGGTGGTTCCGTCTGCGAGCCGTCAGGCGGCGCGGGGCTGCTGCGGTCGCGCCCCAGGGCTCGGCTTCCCATAATGCGAAGAGCGGCGAGGTTTGATCGCACCCATCGCACGAGAGTGGGACGCATGACTGACGAGCTTTCAACTGCGGGTGTGGACGTGGCGCCGCCGGCGATGCGCTCCGTACCGTGCAACCTCTGCGGCGCGAACGATGTTCGCACGATCCGCGAGTCCACGGGCGAGGGCCGCATCGTGCAGTGCCGTCGCTGCGACCTCGCGTACGTCAGTCCGCGCCTCGCGCACGACCCGCGCACGCAGTACCAGAGCGAGGAGTACCACGAGAAGGGCGCCCTCGCGACGGGACGGCCCGGATACACCTCGTACTCCAGTGACTATCCAGTGCTGTTCCCCTACTTCGGCCGAGTCGCGGCGGAGATCGCGCGCATCAAGCCGGGCGCACGGATCCTCGAGATCGGCGCGGCGAGCGGCTACTTCCTGGACCAGGCGCGTCGCGCCGGGATGCGTCCCGAGGGCATCGAGCCGTCGAAGTCCTGCCAGCGCATCATCCGTGACGAGCTCCGGCTGCCGGTGGTGGCGGGGTCCCTCGAAGAGGCCGCTGTTGAGCCCGGCACCTACGACGTCATCGCGATGTTCCAGACGATCGAGCACCTCGACGACCCGCGTGGCGGACTGCTGAAGATGTCGCGCTGGCTGAAGCCGGGCGGGCTGATGGTGATCACGACGCCGAACCGAGCCGGGTGGTTCGCGCGGCTGACCGGCAAGCGCTGGTTCGAGTACAAGCCGCGCGAGCACCTCTACTACTTCGACTCGACGACGATCGCGAAGATGCTGGAGTCCGTGGGGTTCGACCGCATCGTGGTGCGACGCGACCCGAACCGGTATCCGGTCTCATTCTTCTTCGAGCGGTTCCGGCGCTACTACCCGCCGCTGCGCCCGGTGATCGGCCTGCTGGCGAAGATCACGCCGGCACGCGTGCAGGAGATGGCGATTCCCGTGCACTACGGCTCGATGAAGGTCATGGCCTACCGCGCCGGCATCACGCAGTGACGCGACCGCTCGGCTCGTGCGCTCCCTCGATGAACGTGGCGCGCCTGCTGCGGGAGCGGGGCGTGAGGCTGCTCTCGCTCGACCTGGACGACACGCTCCTGGACTCCGACGGGCTGGCGGAGATGCGCATCCGCGCGGCGCTCGACGAGGCCACGCGGCTCCTCGGCGACCTCGACCCCGTGCGCGCCGACCTCGCGTTGCGGGAGGGGCTCACGGTCGACCCGGTGACGGTCGGACGGATGCCCGCGTTCCTCGATGCCCTCGGGGTCGCCAACGACAGCGTCGAGGGCGTCGCGATCCGGGCGGAGTACAACCGCGTGCTGATCGATGCCCTCGAGTGGATCGAGGGCGCCCGGGAGGTGCTGCTGCGGCTGCGCGAGCACTTCACGCTGGCGGTGGTGACGAACGGGCCGCCCGAGATGCAGTGGCCGAAGGTGCGGAAGTTCGGGATCGAGTCGCTCGTGGACCATGTTGTGGTCTCCGGTGACGTGGGACACCGTAAGCCCGACCCGCGGATCTTCGAGTTCCTGTTCGCGCAGGCGGGTGTCTCCGCCTCGCACGCCGCGCATGTCGGCGACTCGATCCACTCGGACATCGCCGGGGCACGCGCCGCAGGCATGACCGCGATCTGGTATCCGCCGAAGAAGCGCGCTCACGACGAGGTGGGCGAGCATCACCCGGACGCGATCATCGACAGCCTCGCGGACCTCCTCGACCCATAGTTAGCCCTCCAGCAGGGGGGCGAGCGCGGCGCGCACGGCGTCGCGCTGCGCGGGGTCGGCGAGGGCGCTCGCGACGCTGGCCTGCAGGTAGCCGACGGGGTGTCCGGAGTCGTAGAACGGCTCGTCGTACGTGACGGCGTGGAACGGCTCCCGCTGCGCGAGGATGACCATCGCGTCGGTCAGGTTGACCTCGCCCTTCACGGTCTTGCCCTCGCGCTGGACCTGCTCGATGCAGTCGTAGATCCCGGGTGTCAGGACATAACGGCCATTGATGCCGGCGCCGCTCGGCGCGGTGTAGGCGCTGCCGGGCTTCTCCAGGATGTCGCGCATGCGGAGCAGGCCGTCCTCCGCGGGTTCGAGGGCGTCCCCGGTCACGATGCCCCACCCGTCGTAGTACTCGGGGCCGACGGTGGTCACGGAGATGGCGCTGCCGCCGAACCTCGCGACGGCCGTGGCGAGGTCCTGGCCGGGCGGGGTGCCGGTGAACACCATGTCCGGGAGCATCAGCAGGAAGGGGCGGTCGACGCCCGCGTCGCGCGCGTAGAGCGTGGCGTTCCCGGTGCCCTTCGCCTCGGGTTGCCTCACCCAGTTGATCTCGCACCGGTCGAGGATCGCGCCCAGGCTCGCGAGACGGGTGTCGGTGCGTTCGTCCTCGTCGAGGGGGGCGAAGTAGGTCTCCAGGAACGGCTCGGAGCGGTCCGAGGTGACGATGGTGATGCGGGTGGCGCCACAGGCCACGGCTTCCTCGATCGCAGAGTGGATGAGGGGGCGGTCGAAGTTGGGGAGGAACTCCTTCGGGACGACTCGTGTGGAGGGGCGCATGCGCGTGCCGCGTCCGGCGGCGATGATCACGGCGTCCTCGAACGGGGTGGGCATCCTGGCGTCCTCGATCTCTACGTAGCCTTTACCGGGCCACGGTGGGGTTCTGACGGCGTCCTCCCTATCGTACAGAGGAGGATCGGCCGCGGCGGAGCGCCGCGTCTGGGGAGCGGCTCGATGATCATCACACGGGCGCCGGTCCGCATCGGGATCGGCGGCGGCGGCAGCGACCTGCCGGCGTACTACCGGCAGTACGGCGGACGCGTGGTCAACGCGACGGTCAACCGCTACGTCTACGTGATGCTTTCCGCGAACCGCCGCGGATCCGTCCAGCTCACCTCGTCCGACTTTTCCGCGTTCGTGAACTTCGAGGCTGGCGCTGACCTGGCCACGTCTGACGATGCGCTCACGCTGGTGCGGGCAGCGCTGGCGGACTTCGGCATCTCCGAGGGGATCGACGTCTTCACGGCGTCCGAGACGCCGCCCGGGACGGGCCTCGGCTCCTCGAGCGCGACGGCCGTCGCGCTGGTCAAGGCGCTCTCCACCTACACGGGGCGGCACCTGACCGACCAGCAGATCGCGGAGCGGGCCTGTCACCTCGAGCTGGAGCGCCTGGGGTCGCCGATCGGGAAGCAGGACCAGTACGCGGCGGCGTTCGGGGGCTTCAACACGTTCGAGTTCGCCTCGGACGGGACGGTCGCCGTGCGCCCGCTGGCCCTGGAGCCGCCCACCGTCGAGGCGCTCGAGCGCCGCCTCCAGCTGTACTTCACCGGCGTCCAGCGCGAGGCGAACCTGATCCTCCGCGCCCAGTCGGATAACATCGCGGCGCACCGCACCGAGGGCGCACCCACCGACCTCCTCGACCTCGCCGTGCAGACCGAGGCAGCGCTGCTGGGGGGCGATCTCGACCGCCTGGGGACGCTGATCCGCGAGGGGTGGGAGCGCAAGCGCGGCATGGCCGCGGGCGTCTCGACCGACCGCATCGACCAGTGGATTGCGCGCGCGACCTCGAACGGCGCGCTTGGCGCGAAGCTGACCGGCGCCGGGGGCGGGGGCTACCTCCTCGCGATGGCGGCAGCGGGCGACGAGGAGCGACTCCGGAGCGCGATGCTGGCGGAGGGGCTGCGGCCCCTGGACTACCGGTTCGACTGGTCCGGCGCGCGGGTGCTGATGAACAGCGAACACCGAGCGGCGGCGGTCTGATGGGGCGGCTCACCCGCGACCTCGTCCCCGTGCTGGGGCACCGGACGTTCGGCGCGTTCCGCGACGCCTCGTTCGTCGCGGTGACGACGATGGCGGTGCTGCTGATCTCGGACGGGTACCCCGGGTCGGAGATGCCGGTCCTCGCGCTCATCAACGTGCTCCTGGTGCTTGCGTGCGGGCTCACCACCGACCTCTACGACACCTCGCATCCGCGGGTGGTGATGCCTCCCGTGCAGCGGATGGCGCGCACGCTGGTGTGGGTGCTGCTGACGTATCTCACCGTCCACTTCCTGACCGACGGGACGCCCGAGCGGCGCACGATCGCCTACCTGTGGGGCTCGGCGGTCGCCGCCTTTGGCGTCGGGTACGGCCTGCGCGCACTGGCGCTCGTGTGGTTCCAGCGTCGCGGGATGCTGCGTGAGCGCCTCCTGATCGTCGGCGGCGATGAGCATGCGCTCACCGTCGCGAACCAGATCGCGCACGAGCGGCGGCTCGCGATCGAGGCGATCGGCATCCTCGACGAGTTCGCGCCGCGCTCCTCGATGCTCGGCAGCGTGCGCGTGCTGGGCGATCCGCTCGAGCTCGCCGAGGTGGTCGACCGCACCCACGCGACCGCTGTCCTCGTGGTCGCGAACGCGATCTCGTGGGAGGCGAACGAGTACGTGATGCAGGTGGCTGCCGACCGACCGCAGTTGCGGGTGTTCATGGTCGCCGGCGTGTCCGACCTGCTCTCCTCCGAGGTCCTCGCGGCGCGCGACGGGATGCCCCCGCTGGTACGCCTTCGTCCGGCCCAGCTGAAGCGGAGCGATGCGATGCTCAAGCGGAGCATCGACATCTCGCTCGCCCTCGCGTTCCTGCCGGTGCTCGGGGTGGTCCTGCTCGTGACGCGACTGACGTCCGGAGGCCGCCTCACGCGCCGTGTGGACATCCACGGGCGGGGGAACACGGTGGTCCAGATGCGGCTGCTGGACCACGGGCGTCCGGGCTCGTTGCGCTCGCGGCTGGCGGGCGGGCGCGCCGGGAAACTGCCGGCGCTGCCCGCGGTGCTGCTCGGCCGCCTGAGCCTCGTCGGCCCTCGACCGCTCCCGGCGTCCGTCCCGATCGAGGCGGTCCCGTGGCGGCAGCGGCTGCTGCTGATGGCCCCGGGCCTCACCGGGCCGTGGGACCGCGACGGGACGTCCTCGGACAGCGTCCTCGACGACCTGACGTACATTCGCACGTACACGCCATGGGCTGACCTCCGGCTCCTGGCGGGCTCGCTGGGGCGGCTGATGCTGCGCCAGACGGCCGTCCCGGCGGTGCGGGAGATGCCCTCCTCGCCGGCGCCGGATGCTGCGATGGACTCCGTCCCTCGCTAGCGCCTCGGCGCTCGGCATCTACCAACGACAGTTCGCGCACGGTCAAGGAGCAACATGCGGGTCGAGGACTTCGTCGAGGGCGCTCGCGTCGGTGTCGAGGCTGTGGACGTGGCGGCAACGCGGGCGGTCGCACAGCTGCTGGCGGACGCCGCGGAGCGCGATGCGCGCGTGTTCATCATCGGCAACGGTGGTTCCGCCGCGATGGCGAGCCACTTCCACAACGACCTGATCAAGGGTGCGAGTGCCGCCGGGAAGAAGCCGATCCGCGCCGCCTGCCTGATGGACAACGTGCCGCTGCTCACGGCGTGGTCGAACGACGACGCCTGGGACGTGGCGCTCGTGCGGGAGCTCGAAGCCCTCGCGACGCCGGGTGATGTGCTCGTGGTGATCAGCACGAGCGGGAAGTCGCCGAACCTCCTGAACGCGGCGCGCTGGGCGAGTGAGCATGACCTGACCGTGGTCTCGATGACGTGCCGGGGGACGAACCCGGTGTCCGAGGCGTCCGACCACTGGTTGCCGGTGGAGACGGACAGCGTCCCGCTGGCCGAGGCGCTGTTCGACCTCCTGTGCCACGCGATCGCCTGGGAGGCGAAGGCGATCCGCGAGGGCGAGCCGCCTCGCTAGCGGCAGCCCGCTACGGATTACGGGAGTGGGTCGATCCTGCGTTTGTAGATGCGTTCGGTGAACGTCGGCCCGGTGAGCTGCACGATCCCGACCTGCTCGAAGTCGCGTTCGAGGAGGATCGGCGAGATCAGGTCGTCGAGTTTTCCCTGTCCGTCCGTCCTGATGATGATCCACCGCACGTAGCGCGCCGGGTCGCGCAGGGCGTCGTCCCAGTTCGGGGTGGTCTGCGAGACGCCCTCGTGCATCACGTCGGAGAGGTCGAGGTGGGTCGCCGGGATCATCTGTGCGTGGTCTCGGAGGGAGAGCAGGACGTCGCCCCCGTCGTAGAGCTCGTTCCAGAGGTTGGCGGTCGCCTGGAAGTGCCGGTAGCCCGGCTGGGTGGCGTCGCGCACCGTGATGACCGGCTGTGACGCCGTCATGAACGCCCCGAACTGCAGCACAATGAGGCCGATCGCGAGGATCGTCGGGAGGCGTCCGAACGAGGCGAACGCGCCGATCACGACCGCCGCGAAGGGCACGGCGATCACGCCGTAGCGCGCGTTCAACAGCCCGAATCCCTCGTACACCGAGTCATGCCTCAGGACCGATCCGCCCTGGTAGAGCGAGAGCGCGAAGAACGCGAGCGAGGTGGCGGGGAGCAGCAGGGCGAGGAACGGGATCAGGCGGCGCGCGACCACGCCGTAGATGACGAGGCCGGCGATCGAGAGGAACGAGGCGAGCCAGCCGACGTTGTCGAAGACGGTGTAGACGAGGTTGAGCGTCACGTTCTTCAGGTTGCCGCCGAGGTGCAGGCCCGCGGACTGCTCGGCCACGGCGGTCTCGTTGTTCGCGAGGAAGGCGTTCGGCTGCCCGAAGATGAGCCAGTTGTAGACGATGAACAGGAAGATCGGGAACACCGAGAGCGACACGAAGGCGAGGAGCTCGGCCTCCATGCGCCGCTGCCAGTCTCGCGTTGGCGTGCCGGAGGTGACATCGAGGCGGGAGAGCACCATGAACGCCACGCCGGCCGGGACGAAGAGCCATGCTTCGTATCGGATCATCGCGCCGGCGCCGACGAACAGGCCCGCCATCGTGAGCGCCCGCTGGTTGCCGGCGGGTTCCTTCGCCCAGGCGACGAGGTAGAAGAACGCCCCCATCGTGAGCGCCGCGAACGGCGTCTCGGACATCGGCGTGCCGGCCATGAACATGAAGTTCGGTGAGAGGGCGAGGGCGATGACGCTGACCCATGCCGCGGGGCCGGACCGGGTGAGGACGTAGACGAATCGGTGGGTGTAGTAGAACGTCCCGACGAGGGAGATCACTGAGATCGCGATGCCGGCAGCGCCGGAGCGGTACGCCCAGTCGATCCAGATGAACGGGAGCATGGCCGCCGGGTGCAGCGGCAGCCAGGTGTTGCCGAACTGCGTGAACCCCGGCTGCTTGTTGTCGATGATCGACCGCGCGATCGTCAGGCGCGCGCGCCCGTCCGCCCACACCCAGTCCAGGTCCGCCTGCAGGATGATCCACAGGTTCACGAGGGCCACGAGGCACCCGATCACGAGCACGACCTGCGTGTGCCGTCGCGAGGGCAGCGCGAGGGGCATGTCCCATGCCTGTCGTGGCCACGTGGTCAGCCAGCGGCGGCCGAGGCCCTGCAGGCCTCGCTCGAGCCCGCCGGAACGATGCGAGCCCGCGTGGAGCCGCGCGGCCGGGGTGGGACGGGGTGAGTCGCCGGCCGGCGACCGTCCCAGCGGGGGGAGGCTCACCGCTCGCTCCCGCCGTGCCGCCGTCCCGCCCGGTGGCGCCGGCGGATCTGCCAGAGGACGCGCGGCTGCTCGATGAAGTAGCCCGGGGTCAGGCGGATCGTCGACCCGTCCACGTGTACCCATTCGACCAGGAGCTCACGGACGTCGTACCCCTGGTTGCGCGCGACCACGAGGAACTCGACGTCGAAGTTCCAGCGGTCGACGAACAGGCGTGGCACCACGGTCTCGGCGACGTCGTGGCGGAGCACCTTGAACGGACACTGCGTGTCTGTGAACGGGAGCCCGACGATCGTGCGCTGCAGGAGTGCGAAGAGGCCGCTGCCCCACTGGCGGACCAGCGGCTGCGTCTCGCGCTGGCGGCGCTTGCCGGTGACCACGTCCGCACCCGCGTCGATGAGCGCGAGTGCAGGGGCGAGATGCTCCGGACCCACGGAGAGGTCGGCGTCGAACAGGGCGATCACGTCGCCGGACGCCTCGGTCATGCCGGTGCGCAGCGAGGCGGACTTGCCGCGGTTGACCGGGTGCTGGACGAGCCGCACGAGGCCGGCGGTGCGCTCGACGTAGCCACGGACGATCTCCGCCGTGCGGTCGGTGCTGCCGTCGTCCACCACGAGGACCTCGGTCACGCCGGCCTCGGGCGCCGCGGCCACGAGGCGGTCGAGCGTCGGTGCGATGCGCGTGGCCTCGTCCTTCGCCGGGAGGACGACAGAGATGGTGCGGGGCGCGTCGGGCGTCACGGCCGGCCTCGGACAGTCGGTGCGTCGGAGGTGGGGCGCGCGGCGCGGCGGGCCTCGGGGCCGAAGACGAACCGTTCGTAGCCGAAGTAGTTCCAGACGACGAGGAGGCCCATCGCGGCGACCTTCGACGCGTTGAGCGCGAGCGGCGAGACGGCGTCCGTGAGGCCGCGGATCCAGAGCAGGTTCACGTTATAGAAGACGAGCCCGAACGCCGTGAAGACCACGTAGGCGATCAGCGTGCGGCGCGTGGGACGCATGCCGAACGTGATCCGCGAGTTCAGCGTGTAGTTCACCACCATGGCGCACGCGAAGGCGCCCGAGTTCGCCCCGAGGACGTGCATCGTGCGCTCGCGGTCGAGCGCGAGGAGCAGGAGGTTGAAGACACCGAAGTCCACGGCCGCGGACGCCGCGCCGGCGTATGCCACGCGCGCGAGGCGGTGACCGAGGATGCGGAGCAGTCCGCCCCGAAGGCCGCGCATGCTTGCTGGACTGGTCGCCTGTGTCTCCAAGACCCCTCCGACGCCCCACGCCGGCCTGAGGGGTCGCCTCAGGTGACGAGGTAGGTCACATTCTGTCGCGTCCGGGGGGCGCGGGGGAGCGGCGGGGAGTGAACTTCCGGTAAACGGCGGAACCCGCGCGTGTCTCCTACGAGTCGTCGCGACGCTGGTCGCGCAAGAACCGCTCGAGGTCGTCGAGCAGCTCCGGGGTCGAGGGCAGGTCCACCTCTTGTGGTGCGGGAGCCGTCATGTCGTGCTGGTTCGCGTCGTACTGCTCTTCGAGCTGCTGGACGTATTGCTTCGCCTCGTCGGACTCGTCGAGGACCTGCGACACCTGGTCCTCGAACGCGGCGGCCTCCTCGCGGAGGTCGTCCGTGGACGTCGAGGTGCCGAAGCCCTTGTCGAGGAGCGAGAGCAGCTGGATGGCGATCGCGGGGTTCGGCCCCACGGTGAGGTAGTGCGGCGCCATCCCCCAGAGGCTGGCGTTGCGCCAGCCGAGGCCACGCAGGTGCACGTTGAGGACGCCGACGATGCCGGTCTGGCCCTGGTAGCGGGAGGCGGGCGCCTTCAGGCCGAAGAGCTCCTCGAACTCCGTGTGGGACGCGGAGAGGCTTACGGGCAGCGGGCGCGTGTGCGGCACGGACGAGGGCTGCGAGCCGAGCGTGATGCTCATCGTGGAGCCGGTGTCGCGGAGGAGGCTCTCGATCGCCTCGCAGAAGGTGCGCCAGCGGAGGTGGGGCTCGACGCCGGCGAGCAGGAGGAAGTCGCGCCCCGCCCCGGCCGGGCTGGCGACATAAATGCGGTTCTCGGGCCACTCGAGGATGCGCTCGCCGTCCTCGGTGCGGGTGCGGGGACGCTGGACGGTGAAGTCGAAGAAGCGTTCCGGGTCCAGGTCGGCGACGGGCTTCGCGTCCCACTCCGTGATGAGCGCGCGCACGGCGGCGGTCGCCGCGCCGTGGCCGTCCGTGAAGCCGGTGAAGGCCGCGATGAGGACGGGATCGCGCAGGGTGCGAACCTCATCGAGCGGTCGAAGCGCCTCGTGCATGTGTGGTCCCTTGAAGGCGGGCAGACCTAGATCTGCGAGTAGCCGGTGCCTTTGATGTCGATGCCGCGGCCCTTGCCGTCCTCGATCCAGCCGAACTCCTGGAGGAGCGCCTGGCTGTAACCGACGCGGCCCGTGATCCTGTCCAGCGGTTCGGTGGCGCAGAGGAGGGCGCACCTCGCCATGATCGTCGGCGGCTCGCCGCGCGGGTCGTCCATGCCGTCCACGAGCTTGTGGAACACGGTGCCGGGGGTTGGCACGACCTGCGAGGGCGAGAAGCAGGTCACGGAGATGCCGTGCTCGTAGACCTCCTGGGCGAGGCCCTGCGTGAACCGCTCGAGGGCCGCCTTCGATGCGCCGTACATCGTCCCGCCGGTCGCCTTCGCGCCCGGGTAGGGGCCGCTGCCCGGGCCGATCGCGGCGCCGGAGGAGATGCTGACGATGGCGCCGCTGCCCTGCTCGATCATCTTCGGGAGGACGGCCTTGGAGAGCATGAACGGGCCATGGACGTTCACGGCGAAGGCGCGCATCCAGCGGCTGGCGGGGTAGTCCACGATCGGGATGTAGTAATTGAGGGCAGCGTTGTTCACGAGGATGTCGACGGTGCCGTAGGCGGCCTGGGCCTCCTCGACGATGCGGTTGCAGTCGTCCTCGGACGACACGTCCGCGGTCACGGCCATCGCCTCGCCGCCGGCGTCCTTGATCCGCTTGACGACGCTATTGATGCTGCCCGGGAGGATGTGGTCGCCCTCCTCGACG
>CAYPYF010000023.1:0-23227 GCA_964414675.1 uncultured Dehalococcoidaceae bacterium | reverse complement strand
TGACCAGCTGGACGGTGCGCTCCAGGGAGCCCTCCAGCTGGTGGTCGCCCTCTTTGAGGGTGCGGGCGGCGCAGACGACCTTCGCGCCCTCGGCGGCGAAGAGCTCCGCGATCGCCTGGCCGATGCCACGGCTGGCGCCGGTGACGAGCGCGACCCTGCCATCCAACTTGCCCATGTGGCCCCCCTTCAGACGACTCCGTCGTGGCCCTCAGGCGGCTCGCGTCGTGTCCTGTCGCGGGAGTGTAGGCCTGCATGGCGGGTCATGCACACGCGGTCGGGGATGGCTACAACGCACGCAATGGGACACAGAACAGCCCCCGATATCGGGGGCTGTCAGGTTCAGACTGGCTGGGGATCAGGGACTCGAACCCCGACTGACGGAACCAGAATCCGCTGTCCTACCATTAGACGAATCCCCAGCGCGACTCACACTTTAGCGCACGAGCGCGGGTTGGGAGAACCCCCCGCGGGAGCGCCCCAGCGTGCCTCTATCCGCCCGAGAGTGACGCCGAGGCGGCCCGCAGGCGGTCGGCGCAGACGCCCTGCCCGATGATCTCCATACTTTCGAAGAGCGGCGGCGAGATCCGGCGTCCCGTGACCGCGAGGCGGACGAGTGTGAAGAGGTCGCCCGCCTTGACCTCCAGTTCGTCGCAGAGGGCGCGCATGCGCTCCTCAAGCGTTGTCGCGGCGAAGGGATCGAGCGCTTCGGTGACCTCGGCGGTGCGCGCGAGGGCCGCGGCAGCGTCGGAGGCGCGGTCCTTCCACTTCTTCTGGAGGAACTCCTCGGCGGCTGGTGGGGCCACCTGCGGGTCCCAGAAGAACTCGATGAGTGGAGCGGCCTCGGCGAGCGTCTGGATGCGCTCCTGGATCAGCGGCGTGACTGCCTCCACGAGGGCACGGTCGAGGGGACGCGGGACTTCGGGCGGCAGTTCGACCTCGAGGCGGCGGGCGATCATCTCGGCGAGCTCGGGGAGCGGCGTCTGGCGGATGTAGACGCCGTTCATCCAGGCGAGCTTCTCCATGTCGAAGACGGCGGGGTTCAGGCCGAGGTTGTCGATCTCGAAGACCTCGATCAGTCGTTCGCGGCTGATGACGGTCTCGTCGCCGTGGCCCCAGCCGGTGATGCAGAGGAAGTTGAACACGGCCTCCGGGAGGTACCCCTCGGCGGCGTACTCCAGCATCGACTTCGCGCCGTGACGCTTCGAGAGCTTGCCGCCGCCGGGCGCGAGGATGATCGAGGTGTGGACGAAGACCGGCCGCTCGTAGCCGAGGGCGTCGAAGAGGAGGGCGTGGCGCGGCATCGAGGGGATCCACTCGTCCCCGCGGGTGACGTGCGTGATCTCCATCGCGTGGTCGTCCACGACGTGGGCGAGGTGGTAGGTGGGGTAGCGGTCTGACTTCAGGATGACGAAGTCGTCGAGGGTCGAGTTCTCGACCTCGATCGGTCCGCGCAAGAGGTCGACAGCGACGGTCTTGCCCTCGGGCGGGACGGCGAAGCGCACGACGTGCGGCTCCGAGGCGGCGCGGGCTGCGGCTTCCGCCGGCGGGATGGCGCGGCACTTCCCCTCGTACCCCGGGGGACGCTTCTCGGCGCGCTGACGGTCGCGGAGGGCATCGAGCTCCTCGGGGGTGCAGAAGCACGGGTAGGCGTCCCCCGAGGCGAGGAGGCGCTCGACGGCCTCGTGGTAGAGGGGGAGGCGCTCCGACTGCGTGTAGGGGCCGAACGGGCCGCCGATGTCCGGTCCCTCGTCCCAGTCCACGCCGAGCCATTCGAGCGAGCCGAGGATGCGGTCCACCGAGCCCTCGACCTTGCGTGCCTGGTCGGTGTCCTCGATGCGTACGAGGAACTGGCCGCCGGTGTGGCGGGCGTGGAGCCAGGCCCACACGGCGGTCCGGATGTTGCCGACGTGCGGGTCACCGGTCGGGCTGGGGGCGTAGCGGACGCGCGTCGGCCGCGTGGTGCCGTCGCTGCTGTTCGCGGTCATGCGGGTGCTCCGATTTCTGCGATCTCTGCGGCGTCCGGGTGCACCTTCACGCCGTGGTCCGCCCTCAGGCCCCGCACGGCTGTGCAGAGGTCGTCCGGCACGGGGGCGCGGAACGTGCGGTACTGGCCGGTGGAGACGAGCGTGAAGCCGAGGCGCCACGCGTGCAGCGCCTGCCGCCCGATCCTCGCCGACTCGCGGCCGTACTGGAAGTCACCCATCACCGGGTGCCCGACGGCGAGCATGTGCACGCGGATCTGGTGGGTGCGGCCGGTGTAGATGCGGACCTCCACCAGCGCGGCCTCGTCGCCGTACTGCTCCAGCACGCGGTACTGGCTGCGGGCGGACTGTCCGCCCTCTACGACGGCGCGCTTTCGCGGATCTTCCGGGTCGGCGGACAGGGGGGCCTCGATGATGCCCTCGGCGGGGTCGGGGCGGCCCTCGACGATGGCGAGGTAGTACTTCTCGGTCTCGCGGTTGCGCCACTGGTCTTTGAGGACGGCCTGGGACTCCGCGGTCTTGGCGAGGGCGATGACGCCCGAGGTGTCACGGTCGAGGCGATGCACGATGCCGCCGCGGTCGGAGTCGTCGATCTCCCCGACCTCCGGGTACCGCGCGCGGACGGCGTTGATGAGCGTCGCCTCGTGGACGCCCTCGCGGGGGTGCACGATCAGGCCGGGCTGCTTGCTCAGGACGAGCGTCTCTTCGTCCTCGTACAGGATATCGAGGGGGATCGACGCGGCGTCGAGGTCGTCGGGCCCGACGGTGGGCTCCTCGACGTGGATCTGCGCGCCGGCCGCCACGTTGACGCCGGGCTTGAGGACGGCCTGCCCGTCCACGGTGACGTTGCCGGCCTCGATCAGCCGGCGTGCCTGAGCGCGCGACAGGGCGGGGAAATGCTCGATCACCGCGAGGTCGAGCCGGGCCGGCTCGGTGGAGGTGAAGTCGGTGGCGGAGGTCATGTGCGTGCCTCCTGACGGGCGTCCTCGGTCGCGTCGTCGCGCTCGGCGGCTGGTTCGGCCTCGGAGGGTGCGAAGAATGAGAGGACGACGATGGTGAGGACGCCGATGACGACGGCGGAGTCGGCGAGGTTGAACGAGGGGTAGTGCGTCGGGTCGATGAAGTCCGTGACGTGGCCCAGCCGGATGCGGTCGACCAGGTTCCCCACGGCGCGCGCGAGGATCGCCGCGAGGGCGACCGAGTACCAGCGGTTGTGCGCCGGCAGCGTGAGCAGGAAGATCGTGATCGCGGCGATCGCGAGGAACGGCGCGACGACGAGGAACGTCCCGGCGCCCTGCAGGATGCCGAACGCCGCGCCGGTGTTGTGGACGTGCGAGAGACGGAGGAGCTCCCAGCCCTCCGGCCACGTCTCGCCGGGATGCAACGAGGCACGGATGGCGGCCTTCGAGAGCTGGTCCGCGACGACGACGAACAGGGACAGCGCGAGCAACCCGCCGAGGCGTCGGAGGGCGGCCGGAGACCAGCGTCGATTCGGAGGCGGCTGCAAGTCCATAGGCGATCCATGCTACGGCCTCCGGGCGTGAGGTTCCTCGGGCGTCGGCAGCCGACAGGGCGGAGCGTGATAGGTCTGTCACAGAGACCGGCCGTGGGCGGGGTAGACTGTCGGTATCGGGACACCCTCAGCACAGAACGTCCTCGGCAGAGGGGAGCAAGCTGATGTCACTCTTCCGGGCCGACCCGCGCACCAACGAAGACCGGGCTGACGGACGGAAGCGTCTGCCACCGGGCCAGCGTCTGACCGACGGCTGGCCGGTGTTGCACTACGGCAGCATCCCGAAGGTCGAGCTCGCGGAGTGGCGGCTGCAGATCTTCGGCCTCGTGGAGCACGAGGTCACCCTCACGTGGGACGAGCTGATGGCGCTCCCGCAGATCTCCGCACATAACGACATCCACTGCGTCACCACGTGGTCGAAGTTCGACAACGACTGGAAGGGGATCTCGTTCCAGGAGATCTTCAAACTCGTGAACGTGATGCCGGAGGCGAAGTACGCCGTCTTCCACTCATACGGCGGCTACACCACGAACGTGCCGCTGGACGAGATCCAGGGGCCGGAGAACATGCTGGCCCACACGCACAACGGCGAGCCACTCACGCTGGAGCACGGCTGGCCGCTGCGCTCGCTCGTACCCGAGTTGTACCTCTGGAAGAGCGCGAAGTGGATCCGCGGGATCGAGTTCGTGGCGCAGGACCGGCCCGGGTTCTGGGAGATGTACGGCTACCACATGCACGGCGACCCGTGGAAGGAAGAGCGCTACGGATAGCGCCGGCTTCCGCGCTCGTCCCGGGGGGACCGGACACCGATGAAACTCTTCGAGTGTCAGGCGTGTGGACAGTCCTTGTCCCTGGAGGACTCCCATTGCCTGCGCTGCGGGCGGGTGCTGGGGTTCATCCCGGGCCGCATCGAACTGTCCGCCCTCGAACCTGTCGGGGCGCGACAGTGGTCGCCGTTGCTCGCCCTTGGCGAGGTGTATCGCTTCTGTGCGAATGACCGGCACGAGGTCTGCAACTGGATGGTGCCGGCGGAGTCCAGCAACTCGTTCTGCCCGGCCTGCCGCCTGAACCGCACTATCCCTGACCTGAGCCAGCCCGGCCACATCATGTACTGGCGTGCGCTGGAGCGGGCGAAGCACCGACTCGTGTACGGCCTCATGCGGCTGGGCCTGCCACTGACGCCGAAGGTGGACCAGCCGGAGTCCGGCCTCGCCTTCGACTTCCTCGCGCCTGACGACTCGCGGTGGGGCGATCCGGTGACCACGGGCCACACGCGCGGCCTGATCACCATCAACGTGCGCGAGGCGGACGACGTGGACCGCGAGCGGTTCCGCGCGAACCTCGCCGAGCCGTACCGCACCGTCCTGGGGCATTTCCGGCACGAGGTGGGGCACTACTACTGGGAACAGCTGATCGAGGGGACGCCGCTGATCGAGCCGTTCCGCGCGATGTTCGGCGACGAGCGCATCGACTACGCGCGGAGCCTGGATACGCACTACCGGTCTCAGGAGCAGCCGGTGACGTGGCCGGCGCTGCACATCAGCCAGTACGCCGCCTCACACCCCTGGGAGGACTGGGCCGAGTGCTGGGCACACTACCTCCACCTGCTGGATATGGTGGAGACCGCGTACTGGTATGGCCTGGGGATCGCGCCGAAGGTGGGGCGCGACGTGAACCTCACGACGATCGCTGACATCGACCCGTACGGGCCTGTGGACTTCGCGGACCTGCAGCGGATCTGGTTCCCGGTGACCTATCTGGGCAACAGCCTGAACCGCAGCATGGGACAGCCAGACCTGTACCCATTCGTGCTGAGCTCAGTCGTGCTGGACAAGCTGCGATTCATCCACGAGGTTGCCCGCGGGCTTCCGGCGACGCTGTCCGAGGACTCCGCGGCCTACCAGCCGATGCCGCCGCTCTAGCCCCTGGTCAGCTCGTTCTGGGCGGAGCTAGTACGGCCGCACGTCCGTCACGCCCTCGGTGCGCAAGGCTTCGAGGGCGCCCTCGTCGAGGCCGAGCAACCCACCGAGGACCTCGTCCGTGTGTTCGCCCAGCAGCGGTGCGCGCTGCTGCTCGACCGCGCCGCGCATGCGCAGCGGGTGGCGCATCAGCGTCATCGGGCCGTTCACCGGGTGCTCGACCTCCACGATGAACCCGCGCTCCACGAGGTGCGGGTCCGTGAAGTAGTCCATGGTGTCGAAGACGTAGGAGCAGGGCACGCCCGCCGACCCGAGGATCATCATCACATCGCGCTTGTCGCGGGCTGAGGTCCAGGCGGTGATCTCCTCGCGCAGTTCGGCGGCGTTGCGCGCGCGGGCGCCGGCGTCGATGAAACGCGGGTCCTCGCCGAGTTCGGGGCGGTCCATGGCGATCCAGAGGGCGTCGAGCATCCTCGTGGTCGCGGGGTAGATGAAGACCCAGTCGTTCGGGCCGTCGCCGTCGCAGGGGTAGAGGCCGCCGCCCGTGCGCCCCCGGTTCTGGCCGTGGCGCTCGGCGGCGGACGAGCCCCAGAGGGCGTGGTCCGCGGTGCGCATGAACATCGTCACGGCCTCCTGCATGGAGACCTCGATGGTCTGGCCCTTGCCGGTGCGCTGTTGCTCGACGTAGGCGGCGACGATGGCGAGGGCGGCCTGCATGCCGGTGCCGGAGTCGCCCACCGTGGGGCCGACGACGACGGGCGGGCCGTCCGCGTCACCGGTGGTGGAGAACGTGCCCGCCGCGGCCTGCGCGACCCAGTCGTAGACCTTGAAGTCCTTGTACGGGCCGCTGAGGCCGAAGCCCTTGATCCGCGTGTAGATCAGCCGTGGGTTGACCTCGCACAGCACGTCCGGGGTGAGGCGCATGGTCTCGATGACGTTCGGGCCATAGTTCTCGACGAAGACGTCGAACTGCGGGACGAGGTCCAGTAGCAACTCGCGGCCGCGGTCGGTCTTGAGGTCGATGACCACGGAGCGCTTGTTGCCGTTGTAGTTGGCGAAGTACTGCGGGTCGCCCGGGAGGTTCGGGTTCAGGCCCTTGCCGGAGTAGCGGCCGGGATCGCCGGTCGGGCCTTCAACTTTGACGACATCCGCGCCGAGCCAGGCGAGCCACTGCGTACAGGACGTTCCCGCCTCGTACTGCGTCATGTCGAGGACCTTGAGCCCGTCGAGCGCAGCCATGGCGACCTCCGTGGGGGGAGTGCCGCGATTCTACAGCGATCCGGGGCGCGCGTGGGCGCTGCCGCGGACGGGCGTCAGCCCTCCGGCCAGCCGGCGGCCGCGATCCTGGCGATCGCCGCGCCGAGGCGGGCGAGGCCGACTTCGTGCATGCGGCGGGACGCCTCGGACGGCTGCGGGCCGCCCGCGCCGATGGCGAACACGGCCGTGGAGAGCACGAGCGAGACCGCGTAGTCGCGCCAGAGGCGAGCGCGGTCGTACTCGACGCCGTGCAGCGCGAGGGCGTCCCGGTAGGCCTCGATGAGTGCGGCCTCGTGGGCGGCGAGGTCGCCCGCGTCGAGGTCGAGCGCGAGGAAGTAGGCGAGGTCGTAGGCGCCACGGGCGCGGCAGGCGAACTGCCAGTCGAACGCGACTGGCTCACCATCCACGAGGAAGAGGTTATCCAGCCGGAAGTCCCCGTGGCAGAGCGTCACCGGGCCGGTCGAGACCTCCGTGAGCAGGTCGACGTAGCCCTCGACGCCTGCGTCGAGGACGGTGTGCGCCCCGGGATCGACCCCGTCGCGGACACGCGCCCAGGCGCGGGCGAACGCGCCACCGACGGGCCGGCCACGGTCCAGCCCGACGGTGGTGAACGGGAGCCAGGGGTGCGGCGCGGGGTCAGGCTCCCACCAGCGCGCGTGCATCGCCGCGAGCGCGCGGACGACCTCGTGCGCCTCGGCGACGGTGCAGCCGGAGACCTGGTCGCCCTGGCGCTCGCCGCCGAGGTCTTCGAGGAGGATGACGAAGTCGTCGTTCGAGTCGATCTGCGCTGCGTAGCAGCGGGGCGCGCGCAATGGGGTGCTGACGGCGAGCTCGCGGTAGAAGCGGACCTCGCGCTCATACCAGCGCTGATACTGCGCGACGCCTCGCGAGGGTTCGTGCGGGAACTTCACCACGACCGAGAGTGGCCCACCATCGGTGTCGAGGACGATGCGATGCGTCTCGCCGTTCACGCCGCGGCGGTCGGTGATGGGTGCGATGCGGTGCCCGCGCACCGGGACGCCGAGGACGCGGGACAGCCAGGCGTCGTCGATCTCCTCGGGGTTGGTCGGGAAGTCGCTCACCGCGCTATGGACGGCTCGAGGGCGCTCGCGAGCCCCACGAGTTCCTCGTCGGCGCCGAACCGACCGATGAGCTGCAGCCCGACGGGCAGGCCGCCGACGTCGCCGGCCGGCAGCGTGATCGTCGGGACGCCGGCGTGGGTCCAGGGCGCGTTCATCGAAGGGTCGCCGGTGTAGCCGAGCCCGGCGGGCGCGGGGCCGAGTGCGCTCGGCGTGGCCAGGGCGTCTGCGCCGAGGTCGTCGAGGTAGGCGGCGACCTGCGCGCGGAGCACCTCGCGGCCGGTGAGGGCCCTCGCGAGGTCGTCGTCGGAGGTGCGAGCACCGCGGTCGACGGTGGCCGCGGCACTGCCGGAGAAGAGCGGCCCCCAGCGCGCGAATCGAGATGCGTGCTCACGTGCGAACTCGGCTGCCATCAACAGGCTATGCCGTCGCAGCACCTCGGCGAGGTCGTCGAGGAACGGCGCACGCACGACGGTGACGCCGGACTGCGCGAGGTGGGCGACCGTCGCCTCGAAGGCATCGAGCCCCTCCGGCGTGGCGAGGTCGAGGTACGGGCCATCGGGCACCGCCAGCGTGACGCCTGATCTCCTCGCGGGGACCTCGCGCCAGCCGTCCACGATCACGGGTGCGGCGAGGGCGATGCCCGCGAGGTCTTGCGTGAACAGGCCGAGCGTGTCCACGGAGATCGCGTGGGGCAGGACGCCCTCGATCGGGATGCGGCCGAAGGAGGGCTTGAGGCCGACGATGCCGCAGAAGGCGGCCGGACGGACGACGGAGCCGCCGGTCTGCGATCCGAGCGCGAGCGGGAAGATCCCTGCGGCGACGCCCGCGGTGGAGCCGCTGCTCGACCCGCCGGGGGTGTGGGCGGTGTTGTGCGGGTTCGCGGTGCCCCCGGGCGACATCGAGGCGAACTCCGCCGTCACGGTCTTGCCGAAGACCACCGCGCCCGCCTCGCGCAGGCGGTGCACGACGGCGGCCTCGGGCATCTCGAACGCCTCGGCGGGCAGCGCCGAGCCGGCGCGGGTGGGGAGGCCGCCCACCGCGATGATGTCCTTCACGCCGACGGGTACGCCGAAGAGCGGCGGACGGGTCGAGGCCTCGGGCCAGCGCTGGTAGATCGCGTCGATCTCGGCATGGAGACGCTCGCGGCGGCCGTCCTCGGGCAGCAGGGAGCGGACGGCGAGCTCGACGTCGTCGGCGCGTGCGAGGAGGGCGTCGACGCGGGCGCGGAGGGCGGCACGGTCGGCGTCGCGCAGCTCGGCGGCGAGCGGCGCGAGGGGCAGCGGCTGGACAAGGCTGCGGGCCGGTTGAGGCATGCCGGCATCATAGCGAGCGGGCAGCCTCAGTCCGCCGGTCGTCTCAGGCGGCGCGCAGTGCGCCGGTGAACCCCTCGCGAAGCATCCGGGTGGCTTCATCGCCGCTGACGGCCGGGGAGTAGAGGAAGCCCTGCACGAGGTCGCAGCCGATGGCGCGCACCACGTCGAGCTGCTCCTGCGTCTCGACGCCCTCGGCGACGACGGTCATGCGCAGCGCGTGCCCGAGGGCCACGACGGCCTCGACGATCGCGAAGTCGTTGCCGGACGCGACGATGCTCTTGATGAATGAGCGGTCGATCTTGAGCGTGCCGATGTGGAACTGCTGCAGGCGGCCGAGCCACGACTGGCCGATGCCGAAGTCGTCGATGGCGGTCGTGATGCCGATCTCGTGCAGCGCGTCGAGGATGCCCGAGACGGAGTCGAGGTCGAGGAGTCCGGCCGACTCGGTGAGTTCGACCTCCAGCGCCTCGGGGGCGAGCCCGGCCTCCTCGAGGATCGCCTTGATGCGGTCGTCGAGGTCCGCGACGAGGAACTGGCGGGGGGAGAGGTTCACGGCGACGCGCGCCGAGAGGCCCTCGTCCTGCCAGAGCTTCGCCTGCTTCACCGCGTCGCGGATGACCTGCTCGCCGACCTCCACGATCATCCCGGTCTCCTCGAGGAGCGGGACGAACTCGTCCGGGCGGACCATCCCGCGCTCCGGGTGGGGCCAGCGGAGGAGGGCCTCGAACCCCGCGACGATGCCGGTGACGGGGTCGACCTGGGGCTGGTAGTGGAGCGTCAATTCACGGTTGTCGACGGCGCGACGGAGGTCTGACTCCAGCTCGAAGCGGCGGCGGGCGGGGTCGTCGGCGTCGTTCGAGCCGGTGCGGTAGCTGTTGCCGCCGTTCGCCTTCGCCTCGTGCAGGGCGGCGTCGGCGAGGCGGATGAGGGTCTCGCCGTCCTGGGCGTGGAACGGGAAGACCGTCACGCCGGCGGTGCCGGCGACCTGCAATGAGTGCCCGTCCACCTCGAACGGGTCGAAGAACGACGCAAGGACGCGGCGGGCGGTGGCCTCGACGGCGGCGACGCCCGAGATGTCCGGGCAGAGGATCAGGTACTCGTCGCCGGAGAAGCGCGCGACGACGTGCCTCGGCGGGACGACCGCGGCGAGGCGTTCCGCGACGGACTGGAGCAGCCGGTCGCCCGAGGCGTGCCCGAGCGTGTCGTTGATGAGCTTGAAGCGGTCCAGGTCGAGTAATACCACTCCGACCGAACGCTGGGTGGCGCGCGCGTCCACGATCGCGCGATGGAGGTGGCGGTTGAACAGCTCACGGTTGGGGAGGCCGGTGAGCCGGTCGTAGTCCGACATGCGCTGGATCGCCTCGAACGCTCGGCGCGCCTCGGTGAGGTCGCGGACTTCGATGAGGACGCTCGTCGAGTGGTTGAGATCGCGGATCGCGACGAGCGAGACCTCGACGTCGATGGCGGCGCCGGACTTGTCGACGAGCTGCACCTCGTAGTTGCTGGGGGCGGCGTCCGACCACGCGCGCGAGGCCATGAAGGCCATCAGTTGGTCGATGTAGGCCGGGTGGACGATGTCCGTGAGCGAACGGCTCGTGAGCTCCTCGGGCGTGTAGCCCAGCAGGATGCGCATCGCGTCATTGCTGAGCAGGACGGCGCCATCGTTCGCTGCGAGGACGATGCCGTTGACGGCGGCGTCCAGGACGCGCCGGAAGCGCGCCTCCGACTCGCGGAGGGCGACCTCGATCGCGAGGCGCTCCGACTGGTCGCGGATAACGCCGCGCACGACGCGCAGCCGCCCGTCAGCGTCGAAGGTGGGGTGGAGCGTCGTCGCGAGTCGGTGTTCGTCGTCGCGGTCCTGGCGCCAGGTCGCCTCCCAGGGCATGGCGGTCGGTCCGTCAGGCGCGAGGATGGGGAGTGGCTCGTCGGTGAGGCGACGGAGGGACATGCCGACGACCTCGGTCGGTTCGATGCCGAGGAGGCGCACCCCGGCGTTGCTCATGCGGCGGACGATGCCCTCCGCGGACACCTCGAAGACGCATTCGCTGGAATACCGGTCGAGGTGATCGAGGTCGTCGGAGGCGTGGCGTGCGATGGCGCGGTAGCGCAGGCTGATCTCGACGCCGGCGAACGCCCCGACCAGCGAGACGAGCGCTGCCACCTCGATCGCCCACCACACGGCGAGCGTGCCGGTGAGCGCGAGCACGGCCGCGCCGAGGGCGCCCGCGACGGCGGCTCCCCAGGCGAAGAGGTCGAACCAGGGTCGCAGGCGAGCGATCATGCACCCCCTCGGCCATGCCGGCGCATCCGGGCACAGTCCTACGGGGAAATCATCGGCAGCGGGCGGGATCTCAGCAGCGGGCGCTAAGGATGCCCGCGGATACGATGCGTCGATGCCTGATGCCCCGCCCACACTGAACGAGCGTGCGCCCCAGGTGCCCCAGACCGTGGGCATCCGGTCGCTCCTCATGTCCGTATACCTCCCGACGCTGCTCTTCGCGATCGGGCAGGGTGCGGTGATCCCGGTGATCGCGCTTCGC
Organism: uncultured Dehalococcoidaceae bacterium; assembly: GCA_964414675.1. GTDB lineage: Bacteria > Chloroflexota > Dehalococcoidia > UBA2979 > UBA2979 > W-Chloroflexi-9. Next base: position 11,621 of record CAYPYF010000023.1, on the reverse strand, counting down.
GCGGTCGATGACCTCCTGACCACGGCAGCATTCGCGGCGTTCGTCGTGGGGCTGCGCGGCATCGGGACGATGGTGTTCGACGTGCCGGCGGGCGTCCTGATCGGCCGGTTTGGCGAGCGGTTCGCGCTCCTCGCCGCCTCGGTCGTCCTCGTGGGTGTCGCGGCGCTCGTCGCGTTCACGACGGCGCCGTGGGCGTACGCCGCCGCGATTTTCCTCATGGGGTGCGCGCTCTCCGTCTGGATGCTCGCGCGGCTGTCCTACATCAGCGAGAAGGTCGCGGTGGAGCGGCGCGGGCGAGCCCTCTCGCTGATGGGTGGGACGCAACGCCTCGGCAACGCGATCGGCCCCGTGATCGGCGGCTTCCTCGGCGTCGCGCTCGGCCTCGAGTACGTGTTCTGGTTCTTCGCGGTGCTCTCCCTCGCGGGGAGCGCCGTGATGATGTTCTCGCTCGGGGCGAGCGAGGCATCCCACAGCGACGAGGGCACGCTCTACGGGCGCCTCGCGACGGTCGTGGTGGACCACAAGGGCCTGTTCGCCACGGCGGGGTTCGCCTCGATCTGCCTGCAGGTGATGCGTGCGGGGCGGCAGGCGATCATCCCGCTCTGGGGCAGCGCGATCGGGATGGACGCCGCCGAGGTCGGGCTGGTCTTCACGCTCTCCTCGATCTTCGATGTCGCCCTCTTCTATCCGGTCGGCCTTGTGATGGACCGGTGGGGGCGGAAGTGGACCGGCATCCCGAGCATGGTGGTGCTCGCCCTGTCGATCAGCCTCATCCCGCTGACCGACTCCGCGTGGACGCTGATCGCGGTCGGTGCGCTCTCGGGGCTGGGCAACGGGTTGGGCTCCGGGATCAACATGACCCTGGGCGCCGACTTCGCACCCGCCGGGAATCGTGGCGAGTTCCTGGGGGTGTGGCGCCTCGTCGGCGACATCGGGACGGCGAGCGGGCCGCTGGTGGTCGCGGCGATCACGACCGCAGCCACGCTGGGCGTGGCTGCGGTCGTGACCGGCGGCGTCGGCATCGCGGGCGCGGCCGTGTTCCTGCTCTTCGTCCCGGAGCCGCTGCACGACCAGGCGACCAGGCGCGCCGCGGTGCGGGCGGACGGCCCCTAGCAGTCGCTCCTATCGGCGGCTCCCTACGCGGGCGCGCCGAACTCGGCGACCTGCGCCTCCACCTGCGCTCGGTCACCGACGACCACGATCGGCATCCCGGCGGGATCGAGGTACTCCTGCGCGAGCCGCTGGACCACCTCGGGCGTGACTTCGCGCACGCGGGCGACGTAGTTCGCGGAGTACGACGTGTCGAGGCCGTGGAGGTCGAGGAACTCGAGGTGGTTCAGGATGCCGCCCGGCGTCGCCTGGCGGATGACGAATGCGCCCGAGACGTAGTTGACGATCCCGCGCAGCTCCTCCTCGGTCGGCAGTTCCGCCCTCAGGCGGTCGATCTCGTCGAGGATCTCGCGGATCGAGGCGCCCGTGACGTTCGTTGTGACGTCCGCGGACTCGGCCCAGTAGGCGTCGCCGGGGCGGCTGGAGATCGCCGAGCGCGGGGAGTAGGTGTAGCCCTTGTCCTCGCGGATGTTGAGCGTGATGCGCGAGTAGAACGAGCCGCCGAGGAGGGAGTTGAGCACCTCGAGCGGGACGTAGTCCGGATGGCCGGGGGCGGGCACCCGGAGGCCGATCTGGAGCGTCGACTGCTCGGCGCCCGGCCGGTCGACATAATGCATGACGCGGGAGGTCGCCGCCGTCGGCGGGCTCACCGGGGCAGCAGCCGTGCCTGACCAACCCGCAAGCGCGTCCTGCGCCGTTTCGACGACGGCGTCGCCATCGAAGATGCCGGCGACCATGAGGCGGACGTTCGCGCCGCCGGCGCGTGGCTCCCAGAAGCCGCGCGCCGTCTCCACGGTGAGGCGGTCGATGTCCTCGGCGGTGGGGAGGACGCGGGCGTATGGGTGGTCGCGGTAGAGCGCGCTCCGGAAGGCCGCGTGGGCCAGCCATCCCGGCTGCGTGCTGACCACCGCTGCGCTGCGGTGAAGGTCGTCGCGCAGGCGCTCCGCGGCGGCCTCGGGGAACCTCGGGGTGCGCGCGGCGGCGACGACGAGACGCAGCGCGGCCGTTGCGTGCTCGGACGGGACTTCGGTCGAGAGCGTCGTGGTGTGCTCGTCGCCGCTGACGGAGAGGTGCCCACCCAGCTCGGCGAGGGCGGCCGCGAACGCGCTGGACTCGAGCTCCATGGTGCCCTCGGCGAGGTAGTCGTGGACGAAGCGGTCGAGCCAGGTCTGGCCCGCGGGGATATCGGCAGAGCCGGCGTGGACGACGAGGCGGATCCCGGCGACCGGGACGACGCCCGCGGCGACCAGCGTGAGCTGGACGCCCTCGCCGACGGTCTCGATGCGACGCTCCGGGAGCGGGGATGACTCGAGCGGGGTGACTTCCGGGCGCGGGTAGGAGGTGGTCACTCGGCGACTCCGGCTTCCAGCACGAGGATGTTGCGGTTGGTGGGGCGGAGGTACTCCCGCGCCGTGGCGAGCAACACCTCCGGGGTCACGGCGGCGAACCGCGCGTCGATCTCGTTGATGCGCGTCGCGTCGCCTTCGAGGAGCTCGAACGAGGCCAGGAGGTCGGCGACACCGAAGCGGGGGTAGGCGCCCTCGGCCATGGTGCGGAGGAGGCCGGAGCGGGTCTTGGAGCGCAGCCGCGCGAGGGTAGCCTCCGACTGTGCGGTCGTGCGGACGGGCTCGATGACTGCGTCCATCCCGGCGAGGAGGTCGTCCGCGCTCACGTCGCCGTCGTGCATCATCGTGACGGTCCAGAGCAGCGGCGTCTGGGCGTTGTGCATGTGGCCCAGGAAGTTCAGGTCGCCCTCCACGTCGCCCGTGAGCGCCCGCTTCTCGACGAGTTCGGCGTGCAGGAGGGCGTCCTGGCCCTGCGCGAGGAGTTCGTTCAGCAGGCCCATTGCGTAGTACTCGGGCGTGCCGCTGGGCGGGACGTGGTAGGAGACGGCGAGGGCGGGCCGGTTGGCGAGCGGGTCGACGTACGACCAGCGGCCCTCGGCCTCCTGGCGCGGCTCGGAGATGTCGGCGGGGGCGGGCGGCGTCGCGGCCGGGATGTCCTCGAAGTACCGCTTCGCGAGGGCGAGCGTCTCGCCGGGGTCGATGTCGCCGACGACGACGAGGGCGGCGTTCGCGGGGGAGTAGTAGGCGTCGAAGAAGGCCTGGACATCCTCCAGCGTGGCGGCGTCCAGGTCTGCCATGTCGCCGTAGCCGTTGTGGCTGTTGTGCCAGTTGTGGAAGGCGCGCTCCTGCATCTCCAGCCACGGGAAGGAGCCGTAGGGCTGGTTCAGGACGTTGACGCGGATCTCGTTCTTGACCACGTCGCGCTGGTTGTCCAGTTCGGCCTGAGTGATGACGGGGCCGCGCATCCGGTCGGCCTCCATCCACAGGGCGAGGTCGACGGCGTTCGAGGGCATGACCTCGAAGTAGTTCGTGAAGTCGTAGCGCGTCGAGCCGTTGAGGGTGCCGCCGTTCTGCTGGACGTGGCGGACGAGTTCCATCTTCCCCATGTTCGGGGAGCCCTGGAACATCAGGTGCTCGAACAGGTGCGCGAAGCCGGTGCGCCCGGGTGGCTCCAGGCGCATGCCGACGTGGTAGTAGACGGCGACGCAGGCGATCGGGGCGGAGTGGTCCTCCGAGAGGACGACGCGAAGGCCGTTCTGGAGTCGTGCGCGTTGGACCGGGATGTCCAGGGCGAAGGTGTTGGTCCCGGGTGCCATGCTGCCGCCTTCCCAGCGGTGCGCGTCGGTGGGAGACGCGTCTTCCAGCATACCGGCGCTGGACGCGGGAGCGGATCGGGATCGGCACCAGCCGCACGGCTTCATCGCACGCGCTATCGTCCGCCGGAGAGTCCTCCGCGATGCGGAGTTGGTTGAGGGGAGCGCGAGCGTGAACACGAGCGAATTCAAGAAGTTCCTCCTGCGGGGGAACGTCGTCGACCTGGCGGTCGGCGTCGTCATCGGCGTGGCGTTCGGGGCCGTGGTGACATCGCTGGTGGCGGACGTGATCACGCCGCTCATCGCCGGGGTCATCGGGCAGCCGGACTTCTCCTCCCTCTCGTTCACCGTGAGGGACTCCGAGGTGCTCTACGGCAACTTCATCAACGCGGTGCTGTCGTTCCTGATCGTGGCAGCCGCGATCTTCTACATGGTCGTCATGCCGGTGAACCACATGGTCACACGGGCGAAGGCAGCGCCGGCGACGCCGGAGCCGACGACGCGCAAGTGCCCGCGCTGCTGGAGCGAGATCGCGAAGCAGGCGTCCCGGTGCCCGCAGTGCACGGCCGACATCGAGCCCGTCGAGGACCCCGCGACCGCGTAGCCATCCGCGCCTGCTAGCCCTGGAGGGCGGCGAGCAGCGCCGCCTCGACTTCCTCGCGCGGCGCGAAGCCCTCGAACCGTGCGGCGACGGTGCCTGTCGCGCCGATGACGAACGTCCACTCGTCCGTGTGGATGCCCCACTCGTCGAGGACGGGCGTGCGGCGGGCGAGCGAGAAGTCGCCCCGGAGCTCCCGGGGGTTCTCGTACAGGTCGACGTGGATGAACACGGCGCGCTCGCCGTGGGCGTCGGCGAGCTCTGAGAGCACCTCCACCTGCGGCCCGCAGAGCGCGTTCGTACAGAACGCGGGCGAGGCGAACGTCACGACGAACGGCACGCCCCGATCGAGGGCGCTCGCGATGCTGGTCTCGTACAGACGCGGATCGGGCTCGGTCGCCGTCGTGAGGTCGGACGCCTCGGAGACGTCGGCGAGGGTGCGGCTGTCGCTCGCGGGTGCGGCTGCACCGACTGCAGGTGCCTCGGTCTCCTCGTCGACCTCGACCGGGAACACGACCCGTGCGACGGAGCCGTCCGAGTTTGGCACGGCGACGTCGAGGGCCCAGAGGCCGGCACGATCGAACTCGAGCGCGCCGACGTAGATCCCACGGCCGTCCGTCGGGAACGGCGAGAAACGCATTTCGGCATCTTCGACGGGTTCGAAGTCGCCATCCGGTCCCTCGGGGTAGAAGCGCGTCGCGACGACGAGAGTCGGGGCGGAGACGACGCCGACGTCATCGAAGAGTGCGAATGAGACGCGCGAGGCCCCGACGCCGAGGTCTGGCGTGCCGAACACGATCCGGAGTCCGGTCGCCTCGTCGTCGTAGGTGGGATAGCCCCCGGAGAAGGGGTCGTCCACGGGCGTCGCGCCGCCGGGAATCGCGAGGGGCTCGCCAGCGTCAGGGGCGCCCTCGGAGCAGGCGACGAGCAGGATGGCAGCGGCGAAGAGCACGAGTCCTGCGATGCCCGGAGAGCGGTACGTCTTCACGCGGTCGAGGTTATCCGTCAGCGCTCGCAATCGCCTCACGGATCGATCGCCCCGATGCTTGCGCCGACCGGGTGGCGTGGCACACTCCCGCGGTGACGAACATCCTGCTTCCTCCCGGCGTAGGCACCGTGCTCGCAGCGGACATCGGCGCCACCTCCATGCGCGCCGCGCTCGTCGAGGTCGACTCGGGGCGGTTGCTCGCGCGCTCACAGGTGCCGACGCTCGCCGTCGACGGGTTCGAGGGGGCGACTGAGCGCCTCGGTGCGTTGCTGATCGAGGTCGGCGCGGGCGCGATGCCGGTAGCGCTCGGCGTGTCGACAGCCGGCCCGCTTGACCCTCGCACGGGGACGTACCAGCACCCGCCGAACCTGCCGGGCTGGCACGGGCTGACGATGCGGCCGGCGCTCGCGGGACGCCTCGGCGTGCCGGTCGAGGTCGGGCATGACGCAACACTGGCGGCGCTGGCGGAGGCGCGCTACGGCGCGCACCGAGGTGCGACCGACCTGCTGTACATGACCGTGAGCACGGGCATCGGCGCCGGGATCGTCTCGGGCGGGCGTGCCGTGACCGGCAGTCGTGGCGGCGCCGGCGAGGTTGGGCACCTGATCGTGAACCCGGGCGGCCGCGCCTGCGGGGCGGGCTGTGCGGGATGCCTCGAGGGGCAGGCGTCGGGGTCGGCGATCGCAGCGATCGCGTCTGAGCGGCTGGGCCGCCCCGTCGCCGCGCACGAGGTGTTCGCGCTCGCTGACTCAGGCGAGCCGGTCGCGTACGGGATCGTCGAGGAAGCCGTGGAGCACCTGGCGGCAGGACTGGCGGGGCTGCTGGCGGCGCTCGATCCGGAGGTGGTAATCCTCGGCGGGGGCGTCGCGCAGGGGCTGGCCCGCGGCCCGTGGTGGGTGAAGCTGCTGGACGCGACCGCGCGGTATGCGCTGCCGCGGTACGAGGGGCATGTGCCGCTCGAGCTGACGACGCTGGGTGACGCCGCGAGCCTCCTCGGCGCCGCGGTATGGGCAACGGACGTGTCCGTCCGTTAGGACGTGTGCCGTTAGCGGGCCGTCACGTACGCTGGGATCACCGTGATCTATGCCGAAAACATCTGGAAGTCGTACGGCGGACTGGACGTCCTGCGTGGTGCCTCGTTCTCCATCGGTGATGGCGAGCGTGTGGGCCTCGTGGGGCCGAACGGCGCCGGCAAGTCCACGCTGATGGAGATCCTCGCCGGCCTCGAAGAGGCGGACGAGGGTGACGCCGGCTGGCGTGGTGGTGCGCTCTCATTCCTTCGGCAGGAGGCGGCGCTCGACCCGAAGAAGACCCTGGTCGAGGAACTCTGGACCGCATTCCCGGAAGCGCGCGCCGTCGAGTTCGAACTCGACGAGGTCGCGGCGCTGATCGAGCGTGGCGAGGGCGACCTGGATGTGCTCATCGAGCGGCAGTCCGGCCTCTTCGAGTGCTTCGAGGGGCTGGACGGCTACCGCATCGACGCCCGCATCGGGCGGGTGCTGGACGGGCTCGGGTTCAAGCCAAGCGACCGGGAGAAGCGCTGTGGCGACTTCTCCGGTGGCTGGCAGATGCGCGCAGGCCTTGCGAAGGTGCTGGTGCACCGCCCGCCGAACCTCCTGCTGGACGAGCCGACCAACCACCTGGACGTAGCCGCGCGCGACTGGCTCGCGCTCGAGCTGTCCGAGTACCGGGGCACGATCCTGCTCATCACGCACGACGGTGAGTTCCACGACGTGGTGGTGAACCGCGTCCTGGAGCTGCGGGACGGTCGCGTGGAGTCCTACTCCGGGAACTACAGCGACTACCAGCGCCAGAAGGCGGCGCGGATCGCGGCGATCACGCAGGAAGCGGCGCGCCAGGACCGTGAGATCGACAAGCAGACCAAGTTCATCGAGCGGTTCCGCGCGAAGGCGACGAAGGCGCGCGCGGTGAAGTCGCGCGAGAAGGCCGTGGCGCGCATCGACCGCGTCGAGCGCCCTCAGGCGGACCGTGCGGTGCACTTCCAGCTGAAGTCGTCCGGCCGCACCGACCTGGACGTGCTGACCGTGAAGGGCATCTCCCACGCGTACGACGAGCACGTGGTGCTGATGGACGTGGAGCTCGAGGTCGAGCGGGGCCAGAAGGTGGTCTTCATCGGCCCGAACGGCAGCGGGAAGTCCACGCTCCTCAAGATCATCGCCGGACGTCTGGAGCCCTCGGAGGGTCGCGTGCGGTGGGGTGAGCGGGTGCGCGTGGGCTACTACGACCAGCACCAGGACGAGGAACTCGACGCGGCGCGCACGGTCATCGAGGAGGTGCGCGCGGCCTCCGGCGGGCAGCAGGGCGACGGGACGCTTCGAGGCGTCCTGGGACGCTTCCTGTTCACGGGCGACGACGCCTTCAAGGCCGTCTCCGTGCTCTCCGGCGGCGAGCGCAGCCGCGTGGCGCTGGCGAAGTTCCTCATCCAGCCGTCGAACGTCCTCCTGCTGGACGAGCCGACGAACCACCTGGACGTGGGGACGCGACGCAAGCTGGTGGAGGCGCTGGAGGCCTACGACGGCACGGTGATCTGCGCGAGCCACGACAGCGCGATCCTTGAGCGGGTCGCGACGCGGGTGTACGAGATCTCGGACGGCGGCTGTCGCGAACTCGAGGAGTACCGCCGCGACGACGACTGACCGGCGGCCGGCTGTCCGGCAGTAGACGCAAGAAGAGGGGCCTGTGAGGGCCCCTCTTCGTTGGTGCGTTTCTCGTCGGCCGCCGGGCGACCTCGAAGTTAGCGGCTGCCCCGCAGGCGCGGGTCCAGCTCGTCGCGGACGGCGTCTCCGAACATGTTCGTGGAGAACACGAGGATGGAGATCGCGACGCCGGGCAGGATCGCCAGGCGCGGGTTGGTATTGAAGAACTGGGTACCGGAACCGGTGAGCATGGCGCCCCAGGACGGCGTCGGCGGCTGTGCGCCGATGCCGAGGAAGGAGAGCGACGCCTCGACGACCACCGCGACGGCGATGAGGTACGAGGCGAGCACGATCATCGGTGCGGTCACGTTGGGCAGGATGTGCTTCAGCATGACGCGACCGCTGGTCGCCCCGAGGCTTCGGGCTGCCTCGACGTATGTCTCGTTCTTCACGGACAGGACGGAGCCTCTGATCACGCGCACGGGGCGTGGGATCGAGAGGGCCGCGAGGATCCAGAAGCCCTTCATGATGCCGGGGCCGGTGACGGACACCACGGCGATCGCGAGGACGAGCAGCGGGATGGTCTGCACGAGGTCGACGATGCGCTGGACGATGAGGTCCATCCAGCCGCCGAAGTAGGCGGAGACCAGCCCGATGACCGAGCCGATGACGATGGCGATGGTCGCGACGCCGAGTCCGAAGAAGATCGAGAGCTGCGCGCCCTTGATCAGCCGGCTCCACATGTCACGGCCGAGGTCGTCCGTACCGAGGATGTACGTGGGCTCACCGACCTTCGACTCTCCGAAGAACCCGATGAGGCGGTCCGCGCCGCGGAAGCGCTCCGGGTTGTGCGTGAGCAGGAAGCCGGTCCAGCCGCCGATGGCGGCGATGAGGGTCAGGAGACAGAGCAGTCCGGCGAACGAACCCAGGGGGTTCCGCTTCGTGAACTTCCAGAGCTTGGTGCCCCAAGCGCTGACGGGATTGGGGCGACGCTCGGTCCGGAGCGCGCCGGCAGTGGTCTGAGTAGCCATCGCTTCGTTCCTTCCGGCCCTAGTACTTAATCCGCGGGTCGAGGAGTGAGTAACTCAAGTCGACCAGCAGGTTCACCACCAGGGTCGTGGTGATGATCACCAGGAGGATGCCTTGCACCAGCGGGTAGTCCCGCTGCTGCACCGCGCCGATGAAGTTCTGTCCGATGCCGTTGATCCCGAGCACCTGCTCCACGATCACGGAGCCACCCACGGTGGTGATGATCTGGAAGCCGAGCAGGGTGACCACGGGGATCAGGGCGTTCCGGAAGGCGTGACGGTAGATGACCGTCCGCTCGTTGAGGCCCTTCGCCCGGGCGGTGCGGACGTAGTCCGCTCGCAGCGTCTCCAGCATGGTGGTCCGGAGCAGGCGGGTGTTCTGGGCCATCAGGGTCATGCCCAGGATCACGGCCGCCGGGATCATCTGCTGCATGTTGCCGCCTGGATCTTCGAAGATGCTTCGAGTGCCCTGTGGCGGGAACCAGCCGATCCACTTCGCGCCGTAGATGATGACCAGCGTCGCGAGGAAGAAGTTCGGGATCGAGATCCCCACGACGGCGAGCATCCGGCTGCTGTAGTCCGGCCACCTGTTCTGTTTAACGGCGCCGATGACGCCGAGTGGGATCGAGACCACCACGCCGAGCATGATCGCCATCGTCCCGAGTTGCGCCGAGACTGGCAGGGCCTTCTTGATCACGTCCAGGACTGGCTTGTTCTGCCAGTAGGAGGTGCCCCAGTCGCCGGTGACGATGCCGCCGAGCCACTTGAAGTACTGAAGTGGCGCGGGCTCGTCCAGCCCCATCTCGGCCCGCAACTTGTTCAGGAATGCCGGGTCAGAGCCACGTGATTCGGACATGGCCGCGGTGATGTAGTCACCGGGCATGATCCTCACCAGCGCGAACACACACACGGTCACGAACAAGAGTGTCGGCACCATGAATGCGAGTCTGCGGATGATGTACCGCTGCATTACCCCTCCGTCCACACACGCCTACCGTGATGTCCCCCGACTGGGAGGCGAGTGCAGGCGGGTATAGCACAACGCCGATCAAACTCACAAACCTGTGATGGATTGCGCAAATCCCCGCCGGGTTGAAAATTCTGGCGAATCCGCGCCCTCAGGCGTCCTGCGGTTCGGCCCCCGGGAGGTCCGAGGCGTCACGGCCGGTGTCCGTGCGGTGCGCCTTCTGCATGTCGCGGTAGTGGTAGGAGTAGAGCGTGCCGAAGTTGGTGGCCCGCTCCTTCGTCGCACGTTCCGCCCAGTAGGCCTGCTGGCGTTCCAGGAAGGCGACACGGTCCTCCTCTGAGCCTTCGCGCAGGCGGACCTGCTCGCGCGGGACAAAGAGCACCTGGCCGACGGGACTCTGTCCGTTCGCGCTGAGGATCTCCCCGGGCTGGAGGATGTACCGGAACTCCGTGGGCTGGGTGTACCAGTCCGTCTCGATGCGTGCGGTGAGCGCCGGGAGCGAGGGGCGCTCGGTCCGATTGAGGACGCTGGTGTAGACGGTGTCCCAGCCCTCCGGCGTCACGAAGTCGTGCGCGCCTCGGAGGCCGATGCCGCCCTGCGGTGTGTTCACGTTCGCGATGAGGGCGTCGCTGAAGGCCTCGACGGCGGCGGCATCGAGGCCGACCGAATCGTCGATGAACTTCACGTCGTAGCCGTCCACGCCACCGGTCCCGCCGGAGATCAGGATGTCCATCACCCAGACGGGCTGCGGGCTGCTGGTGCCGGTGGGCGCCCGATGCAGGGACACACGCATGCGTCCGGGCTCGACGTAGCGGACCTGGAGGGCTTCCTCCGGGAGCAGGGGTGGGTAGACGAGGAACCCGGACCGGCTGGCGTCCTCCACGACGGGGCAGAAGCGCGCCTGCTGTGGCAGCCCGCCACGCCGGTTCTCGGCGGCCGGCGGGCGGCCGACGCCGGGACGGCGCTGGTTCGGGAGCACTGTGACGTCCATGCGTTCCTCCTCCCCCCGCGCGAGTCCCGCGAGCAGGTCGGGAGAGTACGACAAGGTGGCGGGCCTGTGGCGACGACGGGGGCCAGTCTCGTGGAGCGAGGCTTAGCACCGACGGCGGTGTACCCCGCGGCGATCCTCGACGAGTGGTCTGCAAGTGACCTGACCGAATGTGTGCGACGTATGTATTGACACCGGGTGCCGTTTGTTTTGCTGTGGAGCGGGATCCGCCGGACGATCGCGCTTCACTCCGCGCCACATCTCGTTATCTCTCGCAGAAACACAATCATCGCGTTTGTGATGCATCGGCGCGCTGACTACCTTCCACCGAAGCGGGCAGTCTCGGGACTGCCACGGACGGACTCCGGAGGGGAGTACAGATGGACACGACTTATTGGAGTCGGGCGACGACCCGTCGCAGCGTCTTGCGTGGCGCGGGCCTTGGTGTGGCCGGGCTTGCGGGCGCGGCGCTCATCGGCTGTGGGGACGACGAGGGCAGTGCTACCAGCACGGGGACGCCGAGCAGTCAGACCGGTACGCAACTGACCGCCACGGCCGTTGGCACGCAGGCCGCCGACCCGGCAGCGACGCCGGTCCCGGCTGACCAGGTACGGGTGGCTCCCGGC